>CAMAVH010000099.1 GCA_945861615.1 Rhizobium sp. Q54
ATTACGAATTTACAAAATATAATAATAACGCTATATCGGTCCCCACCTCCGCAACGAACTTAGAGGGGCTGATATGGGAAAACTCTGCGCGCGTGGCGCAAACCGCTCTCGAGTCATCATTTTTCTAAAAAAGATTACGCTCATGCCTCAGCATTCCGGTCGCCTTCTGGCCCTTGCCGGCCTTTTCACGCTCGCCGCCTTTCCCGCCCTGGCCCATAGCGAAGCCGGTATGACCGGCGGCCTGATCAGCGGGTTTCTCCATCCGCTGACCGGCGCCGACCATGTCGCCGCCATGGTCGCGGTCGGCATCTGGGGCGCTTTCCTCGGCGCGCCGGCGATCTGGCTGCTGCCCATCGTCTTCCCCCTGGTCATGACCATCGGCGGCGCCCTCGGCGTCATGGGCGTGCCGCTGCCCGGCGTCGAGATCGGCATCGCCGGCTCGGCCATCATCCTGGGTCTCGCGGTATTGCTCGCCGCCCGTCCGCCGCTGTGGATCGCCGCCGCCGTCGTCGGCGTCTTCGCCATCTTCCACGGCCATGCCCACGGCACCGAACTGCCTGAGGCGGCCGATCCGATCGCTTACGCCGTCGGCTTCGTTGTCGCGACAGGCCTGCTACATCTCGCCGGCATCGCCATCGGCCTGCTGGTGCGTTGGCCGGTGGGCGTGAAGGCCGTGCGCGCCACCGGCGGCGTCATCGCCGTGGCCGGCGTCGCCTTCCTGCTGGGTATCGTGTGACGAGGCTTCTGCCGCTTGCCGCCGCGCTGATTTTCATCGGCGCGGCGCCGGCGGCGGCCCATACGATCACGCCGGGCACCAGCGGCTTCACCGACGGCCTGCACCATCCGTTCGGCCAAGCGGCGCATATCATGATGATTCTCGGCGCCGGTCTGCTGCTCGGCCAGCGCGAGATCGCGGCTTGGCGCGGGCCGCTTTACGGCTGTCTCGCCGGTCTCGCGGCCGGCCTGGCCGGCGGGCCGCTTCTCATCGCGCCCGCGCTCGAGCCGCGCCTCACGCTCGCGCTGTTGCTGCTTGCCGTCCTTCTGGGGGGGCTCGTGGCACTGGCCCGGCCGTTGCCCGCCGCGCCGTTCACCGCACTGCTCGCGCTGGCCGGCCTCGGCCTCGGGCTCGATTCGGCGCCCGAAGGTTCATTGCAGCAAATCCTCGCCGCCCTGTTCGGCAGCGGCTTCGCTGTCATTTTCGCCTTGCTGAACGTCACGATGCTTGCGTATTCCGCAGGTAGCAACGCACGGCGACCGTGGCAGATGATCGGCGTGCGAATCGTCGGATCCTGGATCGCTGCGGCCGGCATCATGGTGTTGGCGTTGCAGCTGCGTTGAGACGACGCCGTAAAATTGTGCAGCGACGTCGGCATAATCCATAGCCCTCAAAGGATTTTGCGGCGGACGGCGTCAAAAGTTCGCCTGCAGAAACGTTTGCCCGGCAATCCCGTAAACGGGAGCCTAGGCGCAGCATCTGACGTGGAATTATTTGCGGCATAGCTCTTGCAGACATGCAGGACGACTGAGGACGTGCATGATCGAGAGAGAGTACGCTCCTTCCCTGATGGTCCCGCTTTCGTCTAGGCGGAGACCGCTTCCAAAGCTACCGAAACAGGAGTGCGGCATGAGTGCATATAAATATAAGGCTGTCGCCGTCGCGTTGCTTGCCGTGACGGCCTCCGCTCTGAGCGTGTCGTCGCACGCTCAGTCTGTGGAACAGTTCTACAAGACGCGTCCCTTGACCGTGATCGTCGGCTATTCGCCGGGCGGCGGCTACGACACCCATGTCCGCGGCGTGATGCGTTACTTCGGCCGCCACATCCCCGGCAATCCGAACATCGTCGTCCAGAACATGACCGGCGCCGGCAGCCTCGTGGCGACCAACCATCTCTACAATCTCGCCCCCAAGGACGGTTCCTTCATCGGCATGGTGCGCGCGCCCGTGCTCGAGCCGCTGACCGGCACAAGCGCGTCGAACTTCGACGCGACGAAATTCAACTGGATCGGCAGCGGCATGACGGAGTTCACCGTCTGCGCCCTGCTCGGCGCGCCGACGGTCAAGACTTTTGCCGACGCCACCAAAACGCCCATTACGCTCGCCGGCTCCGGCCCTGGCTCGGACGACGACATGATCAGCAAGATGCTGATCAAGCTGCTCGGTCTGAAAGCCAAGGTGGTTTCCGGCTATCCCGGCGGCAACGAAATGCAGCTGGCCGTTGAGCGCGGCGAAGTGGACGGCCGTTGCGGCTGGTCCTTCACCTCGATCAAGCTGATCAAGCCGGAGTGGATTACCGAGAAGAAGCTGAAGTTCCTCGCCTCGCTCAGCATGGAGCGCTGGCCGGAGCTGCCCGACACCCCGTCGATCATGGAAATCGCCCAGACCGACGAGCAGAAGAGCATCCTGAAGGTCGCCATCCTGTCGGCCGATCTCGGGCGGCCCTTCATGGCCCCGCCGGGCGTGCCGGCAGACCGCGTAGAAGCACTGCGCGCGGCCTTTATCAAGACGATCCAGGACCCCGAGTATGTGGCGGAAGTCACCAAGCGCAAGGAGACGCCGACGCTGGTCGACGGCAAGCGCGCCGAAGCCATCATCAAAGAACTGTTCTCGACGCCGCCTGCGTTGCTGAAGCAGGCTAAAGCGATCGTCAACGAGAAGTAACCGCTCCAGCCTCCAAGGGGCTCGGCAAAGAAAAAGGGCAGGCCCGCGGGCCTGCCCTTTTTTATTGGCCGTCCCCCGAGTTTACGGGGCAGAGATTTACGCTGTCAGGCACAAAGAAATGCCGCCGCAGTCCCTGGCTCGCGAGCTGAAGCGATCATCAACGAGAAGTGAAATTGCCTCGCGGCGAAATAAAAAGGGCAGGTCCATCGGACCTGCCCTTTTTCATATCCGGCTTTACCCAATTATCACTTGGGGAACTCGATATTGCTGAACTTCGCGCGGATCTTGGCGCGCAATTCCGGAGTGACATCGACGACCGGCGGGAACGTGCCCTTCATCTTCATGTCGTAAGGAATGCAGGCGTCGATCAGGATGCGGTTGTTGAAGTTGCCGGGCAGCCAGAGCGGATCGCGCTTGGAGGCCCAGGCCTTCTGGATCAGATCGATGTCGGTCATCGGATCGAAGCGCGTGCTCATCGCCCACAGCACCTGATCGAGATCGCCGGCGTCGATGTCATCGTCGACCACAACCGTCCACTTGCCGGCATAGGCGCCGCCCTGGCAGTTCGCGGCGACGTGCAAGACGTTGCGCGCATGGCCGGGATAGCGCTGCTTGATCTGCACGACGGTGAAGCGCGTCGCCGGGCCACCCTCGTGGTTCCACACACCGAGAATGTCCGGCAGGCCGCAGGCATCGAGCGCGCGCCAGACCTGGGCCGCGCCGGCGATGCCCTTGAGCAAGCCCGTCTCGTCGACCGGCTTGTGCTGCGGGGCGCAGCAGATGATCGGATTGTTGCGATGCAGGATCGTCTTGACGATGAGATACGGGCGCGCCTGCGTGTCGTCGGAGTAGTAGCCCATCCACTCGCCGAACGGGCCTTCCGGCTTGACGTTGCCCGGGACCGCTTCGCATTCGAGAGCGATTTCGCAATCGGCCGGGATCGGGAAGCCCGTGTAGGGGCCGCGCACGACATCGATCGGCTTGCCCTTGATGCCGCCGGCGAACTCCAGCTCGCTGACGCCATCCGGCAAGGGGCTCGCCGCCAGCATGTAGAGCAGCGGATCCTGGCCGACGAGCACGACCACTTTCATCGGTTGGCCGCGCTCGAAGTACTTGTCGCGATGGATGCGGCCGTGCTTACCCTCGGTGATCTGGCAACCGATCGTCTTGGCGTCATAGACTTGGTTGCGGTAGGTGCCGAGGTTGAACCAGCCGTCGTCCGGGTCCTGCGTGATGACGCAGTTCGCGGTGCCGATGTAGCGCGCCGTATCGATCTCGTGATGGCGCGGCACGGGGAATTTCAGCACGTCGATGTCGTCGCCGGTGATGACGTTCTCGAGAATCGGTGCCTTATCGACATAACGCGGCGGCAGCGGCTTCAAGCTCTGCATGCAAGCGTGATAGCGCTGCACGATATCGACCTTGCGGTCGAATTCGGTGGACAGGCCGAGCGTCAAAGCGACGCGCTTGACCGACGAGAAGTGGCCATACAGCGTGCGAAAACCTTTGGCGTAGCCGGGCACCTCGTCGAACAGCACGGCCGGCGCGGTGCCGCTGCTCTTCTCGGTCAACATATGCGTGATGGCGCCCATCTCAGCGTCCCAGCTCGCGCCGTTGACGCGCAGCAATTCGCCCATCCCGTCCACGGCTTCCAGCCAGCCGCGCAAGCCTTCATAGGGGATGATCGCGTCGTCCTTCGACGGTTCGCGGGCGATGTTCATAGTCTTTCTCCAAAAATGAATGATACGAGCGAATGCTTCATCATATGCAATACGCGCCGAGATGTCCGGCTGCGAATCGTGAGCGAACATAGCAAGTTTTATTCCAAAGAGCCGTAAGACCGTGAGGGGACTAGGGAATTTTCATCCGCGACAAGTTTGCGTCCGCTCTAATTCCGCAGGATGAAAATAATATTGTTATAGCAAAATCCTGGTGCAGGCTGCGAAACAGCCAAGGAGATTTCAGCCAGCCCCTGGGCGGATAGAAAATCAGCCCGCTCCCCCTGACCCTGCTCCGGAAATGGCTGCTTCGACCTGCCGGTAAAGAGTGCAGTAGACGCCTGTATAAGTGGCAGTTTTTGCAGCTGCGTAATGGCCCCCCCCGAAAACACCTAGAGACACGCCGGGCTGAAGCAAAACGTTTCGCGCCCGGGCCGCTTCATCGACCCACCGGCGGTCCCAGCGGACGAGATCGACCGGCATGTTCGAGCGGAGGTGGAGACGCGGAAACGCCGATCCGCATGCCGCAGAAACAAGCGCAGCCGGCCGCACCGCTTTTCCGTCGTCAGCGACGTTGGACGCAGCGGCAGGCCGCACTCATGCGTGTTGAAATGACATTTTCCATGGACCGGACGGATCGCCGCGCCGTTAACTGAGCGAGCGAGCACGGGAGAAGCGGCGTGGCACAGGGAAAAATCTTCGTCGGAATCGGCGGCTGGACCTACGCGCCTTGGCGCGGCGGCGTTTTCTATCCCAAGGACTTGTCGCAGAAGCGCGAACTGGAATATGCCAGCCGCCAGCTGACCTCCATCGAGATCAACGGCACTTATTATTCCAGCTTCAAGCCCGAAACTTGGGCCAAATGGCGCGACGAGACACCGGACGGCTTCGTCTTCTCCGTCAAAGCCTCGCGCTTCACCACCAACCGGCGAAATCTGGCGGAGGCCGGCGAATCGGTGGAGCGCTTTCTCGGCCAGGGCCTGCATGAGCTCGGCGACAAGCTCGGCCCGATCAGTTGGCAATTCATGGCGACGAAAAAATTCGACGCCGAAGAGATGGGCGCCTTTCTCAAGCTGCTGCCAAAGACTATCAAGTCATGTCCCCTGCGCCATGCCCTGGAGGTGCGCAGTCCGACTTTCAAAGATCCCAAATTCTACGACCTGGCGCGCAAACATCGCGTCGCCATCGTTTTGGCCGATCATGACGAATTTCCCGAGATCGACGAGCCGACCGCAAATTTCTCCTACGCGCGCCTGATGCGCAGTCAAGCGAAGGTCAAGACAGGCTACAAGCCGGGCGCGCTCGACACTTGGGCCAAGCGGGCGAAGGCTTCCGCCAAGGCGGGCGATAGCTTCGTCTATGTCATTGCTGGTGCGAAAGAGCGCGCGCCGGCTGCGGCGCGCGCTCTGATCGAACGGCTATAGCCGGCGAAGGCTATTTTCCCTTGTCGTCCATATAGCTGAGATACTCCTTCAGCACGTCTTCCCGCACCGACGACAGATTCTCGGCGATGAGTTTCTGGAGCTGCGGTCCGCTCATCGACCGGCCGACCGGCAGGCCGCGTTTTTCCGCCTCGTCGCGATATTCCTTATCGCCGACCATTTTGGCATAGGAAGCGCGCAGGATTTCCAGGCGATCCTTAGGGATTCCCGGCGGCGCCATCAACGGCAGCCCGACTTGGCTCGGCGCGTTGAGCAGGGCGAGCAGCGCCTTCTCTTTCGGATTGCTGATGAGCTCGCTCATGATCGGCACATTCGGCATGTCCTCGAAGGTTTGGAACACCGCCTTGAGCTTGCCGCTGGCGATCAGATCGGGGCGCGTGTTGGCGATGCTGCCTTCATGCGAATAGAGTCCGTCGATCTCGCCGCGCTCGATCGCGATCATCACCTCGTTGGTGCCGGGATAGCCATGCACCACCTTGAAGGGCCAGCCCTCGTAATTCTGCAGCACCTTCGGGACGATGGCGTTCTGCGAGCGCTGCGACCAGGCGCCGAGTACGATTTCCTTCTTGGAATTCTTGATGTCGGCCACCGTATTGATGCCCGCCTGCGCGCGTAGCCAGAGGATGCTGTTGGTGCTGCCGGCGCCGCCGATATAATCGAACTTGGCCAGATCGAAATTGACGCCCTTCTCCTTCACCACATTGCTGAGGAGAAACCCGCTACGACCCGGCATGCCGACGGTCAAGCCATCCTTATCGGCGACGTTGTAAAGATGGTTGCCGAGAATGATGCCGCCGGCGCCTGGCATGTTCTTGGCGACGATAGTCGGATTGCCCGGGATGAAGCGGGCGAAATGGCGCGACACCACGCGCATCTCGCCATCCACGCCGCCGCCCGGAGGAAAGCCGGCGATTAGATTCAAACTCTTGCCGGCATAGAAATTTTCTTGGGCGACGGCCGGAGCCGCCACCACTGCGGCCAAAACCGCGGCCGCAAGCATACGCACGTGCGTCATAATGTCCTCCCCTGTATGAGCGGTCCCGTTTTTTTGAATCCCCGCGGCAGAAAGCCGCGGGTTTCAGCGGACCGTCTCTTTTTGTTTCACGCCATCGTCGAGCGGATATTCGACATCCTGATAGCCATGTTCGGAAATGTCGAACAGATTGCCGTCCGGATCCATGCCCCGCTTTTCGGCAAAGGGCGTGGTCGAGGGCCGCTGCGTCGGCTCCGGCAGCTTCGCCTTGACGATTTTCTTGGCAATCTCGTCGGCGTTCTCGACTTCGAAACCGAAATGGTTGAGGCCGGGCGCCGTATCGTTCGGGCGCTGCTTGAGAAGCGCCAGCGTGAGATAGCCGTCCGTCATGTACATCCCGCCGTTGGCCGACGTGTGGATGCAGGTCATGCCGAAAGTTTCTTCGTAGAATTTCCCGAGACGGGCGGGGTCGGCGGTTTTGATCGCCAGATGCTTGATGCGCGCCATGATATTTCTCCCAAAGCGTTCGTATTGTTTTGACCGATTATAGGGGCCTCGCGAGGCTCCCGCTAGTTGTCCCGCACCGCGCTGTCGCCGGCCAGGCGGCCGAAGACGGCGTTGCGCGTCTGTCCGGTGAAGGACGGATAGTTGTGGAAAAACAAGCCCAAGATGTCGCCCGAGGCGTAAAGCCCCTTGATCGGCTCGAGCTTGCCGTTCAGCACCTGGGCGCGCTCGTTCACCTTGAGCCCGCCGAAGGTGAAGGTGATGCCGCAAGTGACCGGATAGGCGCGGAACGGACCTTCGTCGATGCGGGTCGCCCAGTTCGATTTGGGAAGCTCCAGGCCGACCGTGTGCTTGCCGTCGGGATGGGTCGGGTCGTATTTGATGTCGTCGCGGCAGGCTGCGTTATATTCCGCGACCGTATTCTCCAGCACCTCCGGGGCGAGGCCGATCTGCTTGGCCAGAGCGCCGATGCTGCCGGCCTCCTCGAAGGTCGCCGGATGCTCCGGATAGCGCCGCTGGCGCAGGCCCTTCTGATCGTAGATCTGCCAGGCGACGGCCCCGGGCTGGGCGAGAACGGCCCGACCGGTCTTGGCGTAGGTATAGGAATGCTGCGCCTCGCCTTCGTCGAAGAAGCGCTGGCCGAGCGCATTGACCGAAATGCCGAACGGATAGTCGTATCGGCTCTGCGTGTTGCCGCGGCCGTCGGCATGCTGCGGCGTCTCGAAAGACGGCGCCTTGGCGTCGATCGGCGACATATGGCCGGACTGCCAATGGCCGTCCGTCGCCGCGCCAAGTTCGATCAGGTAGCGCAGCACTTCGCCGGTGTCGTGCTTGGAGCCGCGCACCTTGACGAAATCGGCATTGCCCGAGAGATAGCGCGCGCGCATCTCAGCGCTCGCCTGGAAGCCGCCGGCGCAGGCGATCACCGCGCGCGCGGCGATGTCATATTCGCCGTCCTCGCCGCAGACGCGTACGCCCTCGACGCGGTGCATATTGCCGTGGATGGCCGAGACCGGCGAATTGAAGCGGATTTCGATGCCGAGACCTTCGGCGATCGCCCGCCACTGCTCGAGTTGGCCGATGCCGCCGCCCGCCACATGGATGGCGATGCCCTTCTCGAAATATTTCTTGCCGCCGACGTTCGCGTGCTCTTTCAGGATTTCCCAGCGGATGCCGACGTCCTTCATCCAATGAACCGCCTTGTTCGATTCGCCCACCAGCGTTTTCGCCAACACCGGATCCATGCGGTTCAAGGTCATGCGATTGAGGTCGGCGAGAAAATCCGCCTCGCTGTAGGGCGCGATCTGCAACGTCTTGAACGTGGCATCGTCGAGATCGGGCAGGAATTCGCGAATTTCCGGACCGCCCGCATGCCAGAAGCGAAAACCCGTGCCGGAATAGCGCGCATTGCCGCCGTACTCGACCTCCGGCGCCTTCTCCAGCATCAGGATGCGATCGGCCCCCGCCTTCTTGGCGGCGACCGCTGCGTCGAACGCGGCGCTGCCGCCGCCGATGACGATGATGTCGTAGGTTTCTTTCGCCTTCATGGCGCGTCTCTCCCCGAAGCGTTGCGAGTGGGTCTCTAGCGGGCCCTACTCTTCTATTAGATGTATGAGTGCGGCGGATCCGGCCACATCAGGCGCCGAACGTTAAGGGCATGACCCCGCGGCGGGAAGCCGCCAAAGGCGAATAACGTCTATTCGACCTGCGCCTCAAGGGCATCGGCGCCGGCGAGCGAATCCTTGAGAAACGCGAGGAACAGTTCGGTCTTCGCCGGCAGGCGTTTGACGCGCGGGATATAAGCGGTGACGAAATAGTTCGAGCGCGTCTGGTCGGCGAAGATCGCCTGCAGCTCGCCGCGGGCGATGCGGTCGTGCACGACGCGCTCCAGCACGCGGGCGACGCCGAGTCCGCGGTCCACCGCGTCGTACAAGGCCGCGCCGCTGTTGCTGCTGAAGGAGCCGTGGACTTTCACGGCATAGGCGCCGTGCGGCCCCTCGAAATACCAATGGTTGGCGCCCGCCTGCAGGGAATGGACCAGGCAGTTGTGGCGCTCCAATTCCTTCGGCGTTTCGGGATAGCCGGCACGCGCGAAATAGGCCGGTGTGCCGCAGATCAGATAGCGCATATGGCCGAGCGTAAAGCGCGTCAGGCTGGTCTGGTCCTTCAGCGGCTCGCGCTCCGTCGAAAGCCGGATGGTGACGTCGATGTCCTGCTCGATCACATTGACCGTGTCGCCCGGCGCCAGCACCAATTGCACCGAAATATCGGGATATAATTCGAGGAAGCGCGCGACGGCAGGGGCGACGAAACTATGACCGATCCCAAAGGTGGAATGGACGCGCAAGGTTCCCTTCACGCCTGCGCCAAGCGCGGAGGCGGCGAGTTGCGCCTCCTCCAGGTCGGCGACGATGCTGGTGGCGCGGGCGAAAAAATCCGCGCCGGCGTCGGTCAGCGAGAGCTGCTGGGTCGAGCGATGCAGCAACTGCACCCCGAGCGTCTCTTCGAGCCGCGCCACATGCTTGCTGACCGTCGATTGCGAGACGTTCATTTCGGCCGCCGCGGCGCTGAAGCTTTTGCGCTGCACCACCCGGAGAAAGGTTTTGATGTCGCTAAGGTCCATGCCCGTGATCCGTGAAAATCCTGCCCTTCCCCCCCCCCTTTATCTCAAAACGGAATTAACATTATTCCTGGGGCGGGCTCCGAAGATTGTATAATCATACCGCCTCAAAAGAAGACCAAAGAACGACAAATACAGGGACATAGGGCGCCGTGATCCAGTCGCTCCAGGAGATCAGCCAACCGACGCGCGAGCTGAGCGGTTACATCGCCGATGCGCGCCTGCGCGCGTTGCCGGCCGAGGTCGCCGAAAAAGCCAAGCAGCATATTCTCGACACGGTCGCCGCCATGGTCTCCGGCACCGGCCTGGCGCCCGGCCAGGCGGCCATCGCCTTCGCCGCCAGCCTCGGCGGCCCGCCGGAGGCGTCCGTCGTCGGCACGCCTCTCGCCACCTCGATGATCAATGCCGCCCTCGTCAACGGCATGCTCGCCCATGCCGACGAGACCGACGATTCGCACGCGCCGTCGCGGACCCA
>CAMAVH010000100.1 GCA_945861615.1 Rhizobium sp. Q54
CCCTGGCGGAAGCTGAAGATCACCAAGGTGATCAGCGGCACCAACACGATCAGCACGGTGAAGGCCGCGCCGACGCCGGGAATGGCATATTGCATGGCGCCGCGCCAATCGACGAAGCGCCGCCCGCCGGAAAATCCCGACGCCACCGATCCCAACTCGCTCACGGCACGATCCCCTCGTTCCATGGGTAGCGCCGCCCCCAATGACTCGCCAAATGACCTGGGGGATCGGCGTCGATGAGTTTCCGGCGCTTGCTCTCGCCGGCAAAACGGTCTTCCATCTCGATCAAAGCAAGATGAATATTTTTCCCGGGAGAGTGCCCTTGCCCGCCACGGTCGAACGCAACTTCATCGATATTCTCGGCCTCAAGACCTTCTACCTGAAGGCAGGGCCTGAGGATGGCCGGCCGATCTTCATGCTGCACGGCGGCTCGCCAGGCACCTGCGCCAACTTGAACTGGAAACATAATATCGACGCGCTCGCCGGCGCGGGCTTCGTCATTTACGCGTTCGATCAGCCGGGCTTCGGCGACACAGCGGCGCCGGCCGACCACTCCATGGAATTTCGCGTCGCCCATGCCATCGCCTTCGTCAAGGCGATCGGCGCGGCGAGCTTCGATCTCGCCGGCAACTCGATGGGCGCCTATATCGCCGCGCGCATCGCGCTGGAATTCCCCAAGGCCGGCCGCCTGGTGCTCATTTCCTCCAGCACGCTGGCGCCGAAGGGCTCGGATGCGGCGCAGGCCAAGTCCGACGCTCATAACGCGGATTTGCGGTCCTACCAGCCGAGCCTGGAAAACATGCGGGCGCTGACGAAAAACACTTTTCTCCGCCAGGAGATGGCGACCGAAGAGGTGATCCGCGAGCGTTACGAGATGAGCGCCGGCGCGCGGCATGAGGCGGCGCAGGCGCGCCTGAAAGCCGCGCCGGCCCGTTCGATGGTGCCGGACCTGCCGAAATTGACGATGGAAAGCTTGATCCTGTGGGGCGCCAACGATCATGGCGCGGCAGTCGAACGCGCGCTGCTCTTGTTCCAGGCGCTGCCCAAAGCCGAACTGCATGTCTTCAACAATTGCGCCCACTGGGTTCATTGGGATCAGGCGGAGCGGTTCAACAATCTCGTCACCGGATTCCTCGCCCGCCGTCTGTAAAGGACATCCGCCCTTGCACGCCGCGGCGAAGAAGAGCGGATGTTGCGAGGTGAGGCTTACTCCGCCTTCAACGCCGGGATTTTCAGCTTGGTTTGATATTCCTGGTTGAAGCCGTCCCATTTGGCGACGCAATCGGAACCGCAAACCGCCGTGTGCTTGCCCTTGGCCGCTTCATAGTTGCGGTTCAACGGGTTGGACGGAAAGCCGCGATAGGCCGCCTTGTCGAGCACTTCCTGGCCGGCGGTGGCAAGCCACACGGCGAAGAGTTGCGACGTCGCCGGCATGGTCGACCATTTGTTGACGTACATGCGCGTGCCGATCTCCAACGGAATGCTGTCGGCGACCGAGAACTGCAGCGTGCGCACGCCAGTGTCGATCAGACGCTGCGCCGAATGGTAATTGATGCCGCAGGCTATGGGATATTCGCCGGACGCCACCTTCTGCAGGATCGGGCCCTGGCCGTCGATGATCACGACATTGTTCTTCATCAAGCCGTCGAGCCAGGCGAGATGGCGCGGGCGTTCCTGCGGATCATATTGCAACGCGTGCAGCTTGTTGCGCGCATCGACCACCACTTTGCCCTTCCACATCGGATCGATGCAGGCGGCCCAGGTCTTCGGCTCCTTGCCGGCCGGGACCAGCTTGGTGTTCCACACGTTGCCGCGCACCAGACCGACGGTGGCGAGGAAGTTGCCGTTGGGGTCGTAGGATTCCTCGGCGATGCGCGGCCAGCTCGCCGGTAGCGACTTGCTCAGCTCGCGATAGTCGAACAGCGGCTTAACCAGCGCGCCGGCCTCCCAATATTGCTGCTGAAACTCGCCGGCGATATGCATGATGTCGTAGGGCGGGTTTTCGCCCTGCTTGATCGACAGCAGGAAACGGCCGAACGGGCCGATGCCGGTTTCGCGCTTGTAGGTGATGGTCTTCACGAAGGGGAATTCCTTCATGAAGGCGGGAAAGACCTTTCGCGTGTCGGGTTCGGGCCAATCGAGCGACATGGCGATCTTGCCGCCCGTTTTCTCCATCTCGGCTTTCGACAGGGCGACCAGCTTGTCGAACGGATCGGCGGCGAGCGCCGGGGCGGCGATGGCGGCGCCGAACAAGACGGCGGCGCAAATGGCCCCAAGGCCGCGGGTCATCGTGAAGCGATCAGGCATGAGGATGTTCTCCAGGGTTTCGGGGACGCACTCTCAATCACGCAAGCAAGTTCGGGGCCGCTCGGCTCCCATAAGTTTCAAGTCGAGCGGCCTTCGGCATAGCGCAGCACGGTGCCGCCTTTCGGCGCATAGGTCGGGCCGTACTCGGTGCCCTTTTCGACGAAGATGCAGGCGCCGGCGGTATAGGTCACGCCGCCGATTTCGATCTCGCCGTCGAGCACGTAAAACATCTCATTGAAGGGATGGCTGTGGACCGGAATGTCGGTGTCCGGCCCCCAATGGCGGATCATCACCGACGTCGCGCCATGCTCCGTCGCCTTGATCAGATATTTGCTGAAGCCGCGGCCCGATTTCTCGAGCGGGACTTCATTGGCATTCGCCGTATAGACAGCCATCGGTCTCTCCCTCCGAAGGACGGCCCCAGGTCAGACCCGCGCCGATTCGTATTTCTTGTCCTTGCGCTCCTGGGCCGTGACCCAGCGCTCGTAGGCGGTGACGCGGATCATCTCGTTCTGCTTGGGATCGCGGATGATGCCCTTGGGATCGTGGCCGGCCTGCATGCGATTGATCTCTTTGAGCAGCATCTTGCGCAGCATGATGATGCCCTCGTCGATCACCGGCGAGAGGTTTTCGTTCTCGCGGTCGGCGACCGGGCCGATGCTGTCGACCACCATGCCGTCCTCGATGAAATGCAGCGGCGGGACGTCGTAACCCAGTTCCGGGTTTTCGGCGTTGCGGTATTCCTTGAAGGGCTCGATGAACGAGCCCTTCGGACGCCAGCGCTCGGTGAAGGGATCGCCTTCAAAGACGCCGGAATTGTCGCCCGGCTTGAAGCGCAGGCGGAACATGATGCTATGGGTCTCGTCGATCGGCACGGTCCAGCGCGCCGCCGAGACCGGCGTGCCGACAACCTTCCCCTTGAGATAGCGCCCGCCGCTGCCGCCGAAGCTGACGCCCGGCATCAGCAGGTGATGTTCGCGATAGTTGAACATCCCCTCTTCCTTGGTGCTGCGATAGGCCTTGTAGACAAGGCCGAGCGGCGTTTCATGGAAGCCGAGGTCCGGCGCGCTGTTGGCGATATCGGGCCAGGCGCCGCCGTGGGTGAAGCTCGGATGCACCGGATCCATGCCGTTCTCGACGGCCTGCAGCCAATGGCAGTCCTGGAAGCCCTGGATGGTGAGATAGCGCTCGCCCTCGTCGACCAAAATGTCGTAGCGCGGCAGCAACGGCGCCGGCTGCGGGCCGAAATAGGCGAAGATCAAGCCGCCGAGCTCTTCGACCGGATAGGCGCCATGTTTGACGCTATGTTTGAAGGTGCTCTCGGGCGGCTCGCCTGGCGTTTCGAGGACGGCACCCTGCGCGTCGATCATCCACCCGTGATATTTGCAACGGATACCGGGCGGTTCGACCGAACCGAGGCACAGGTTGGCGCGGCGGTGCGGGCAGAGCGCGCCGACCAGAGCCGGCAAGCCGTTGGTCTGGCGAAACAACACGAGATCCTCGCCGAGCACGCGGATGAAGGTCGGCTTGTTTTTCAAATGCTTGGAAAAGCCCACCGGCTGCCAGTAACGGCGCAGAAAGTCGCCCATCGGCGTGCCGGCGCGGATCCCGTTGAGGATTTCGCTTTCTTCCTTGGTCGTCCGGTACATGAGCTTCCTCTCCATGCGGTTGGGCGGCGCATTAAGCTGGTGGTGCAAGCGGACTCAGAAATCCTAAGTCAACCCGCTGAAATCGTTTAGGAAAGAGGTCCCCCCTCGGCCGCTTTTGCGGCATTCCTGTTACAAACTCTACTGCCGCATAAAATGGCGGCCAAACCCCAATTCCTCATCAAAGGCCGGAGCGAAACTCATGGATAGCCCCTGCCGGGCCCCAGGGCCGCTTCGCGCGTCCGGCTGCGCCGGCGCCGAGCTTCGATGCCGCGGAACAAATAACAAAAACGCTTACGCGTCATGAGTTTTACTCGGCCGCGAATCCGTATTGGCATTTGCGGCGGCGGCGAGGCGGGCGGTAGATATAAATCATCGCACATTGGATCGGGGTTGCCTCATGACATCGCTGGCGCTGCACCAGAACGGCTCGGCCCTTCCCGCCGTTCTGCCCGGCCGCACGACCAAGATCGCCATCGCCGGCCTCGGCGCCATCGGCAAGGCGCTCGCCCGCAAGCTCGGCGAGAACGCCATCCCCGGCATGGAGCTGGTCGCCGTCTCGGCGCGCGATCACGACAAGGCGCGCCGCACCCTGGCGGAGGCCGGCGCCGATGCGCCGGTGCTCAGCCTCGCCGAATTGGCCGAGGTCGCCGATCTCGTCGTCGAATGCGCGCCGGCGGCGATCTTCGCCGACATCGCGCGCCCGATCCTGACGGCCGGCAAGAAGATGATGGCGCTCAGCGTCGGCGCCCTGCTGAGCCACTACGAACTGGTCGAGCTGGCGCGCCAGCATGGCGGCCAGATCATCGTGCCGACCGGCGCGCTGCTCGGCCTCGATGCCGTTTCGGCCGCCGCCGAAGGCGTCATCCATTCGGTCAATATGGTGACGCGCAAGCCGGTGAAGGGCTTGCTCGGCGCGCCCTATCTCGTCGAACACAACATCGCCATCGAGGATATCAAGGCGCCGCTGAAGATATTCGACGGCAGCGCCCGCGAGGCCGCCAAGGGCTTTCCCGCCAACCTCAACGTCGCCGTCGCCCTGTCGCTCGCCGGCATCGGCCCGGACAAGACCCATTTGGAAATCTGGGCCGACCCGACGGTGACGCGCAACACACACCGCATCCTTGTCGATTCCGATTCCGCCAGCCTCGACATGACGATCGCCAATATTCCGTCGGAAAACCCCAAAACCGGCCGCATCACTGCGCTCAGCGTCATTGCCGCGCTGCGCAAGTTCAACGCGCCGCTGCGCGTCGGAACTTAAAGCCGCAACCCGATACGCTAAATCACTGGACAGCCGGGAGCCCCGCTTCCTAGGCTGACCGCGTCCCTGTAGGCGAGGCGGTCATGCGCTCGGTCCGATATTCCCTGACATCGCTCTGCGCGCTCGGCCTGATGGCCGGGGCGCTCCTGTCGTCCCCTGCTGTCGCGCAATCGTCCGATGCCGACCGGCCGGCCCCGGAAGGCGCGACGCCGCTTGGCCAAGCGGGCGGTTCTCTCACCGCGCGCCGGCATATGGTCGTCGCCGCCCATCCGCTGGCCGCCGCGGCCGGCGCCCAGATGCTCGCCGAAGGCGGCAGCGCGATCGACGCCATGATCGCGACCCAGCTGGTGCTCAACCTCGTCGAACCGCAATCGTCGGGCATCGGCGGCGGCGGCTTCCTGCTCTATTACGACGCCGGCGCGAAAGCCCTGACCAGCTTCGATGCGCGCGAAACCGCGCCCGCCGCCGCCGGGCCGGACCTGTTTCTCGCGCCCGACGGCAGGCCGCTGCGCTTCATCGACGCGGTCGTCGGGGGCCGCTCGGTCGGCACGCCCGGCATCATGCGGCTGCTCGACACGACGCACCGGCGCTACGGCCGCCTGCCCTGGCCGCGCCTGTTCGCGCCGGCCATCCGCCTCGCCGAGGAGGGCTTCGCGGTGAGCCCGCGTCTTGCCGCGGCGATCGCCGAGGACGCCCAAACCCTCAAGCGCTACGACGGCCCACGCGGCTATTTCTTCCATGCCGACGGCCGGCCGCTGCAGGCCGGCGAGAGCTTGCGCAATCCGGTGTTCGCCGACACCCTGCGCATTCTCGCCGACGGCGGCGCCGACGCTTTCTATCAGGGCGACATCGCCCGCGACATCGCCGCCGCCGTGCAAGGCGCGGCAGGCAATCCCGGCCGTTTGGCCGCAAGCGATCTCGCCGCCTACCAGATCGTCGAGCGCGAGCCGGTCTGCGCGCCCTATCGCCGCCACACCGTCTGCGGCATGGGGCCGCCATCGAGCGGGGCGCTGGCCATCGGCCAGATTCTCGGCCTGCTCGAGCCGTTCGATCTGTCGGTGCTGCCGCCGGCCGCGACGCAGGCCGCCCATCTTTTCGCCGAAGCCTCCAAGCTGGCCTTTGCCGACCGCGCGCTTTACATCGCCGATCCGGCCTTCGTGAAACAGCCGGGCAAGGGCCTGATCGATCCGGGCTATCTCTCGGCGCGCACCAGCCTGATCGACGGCGCCCGGGCCATGCCGAAGGCGGCCGCCGGCTTGCCGCCCTGGCGCGAGGGGCGGTTTTACGCGCCCGACCGCAGCGCGGAGATTCCGGCGACCAGCCATATGTCCATCGTCGACGAGGCCGGCAACATCGTCTCCTTCACCAGTTCGATCGAATCGGGATTCGGCTCGCGCCTGATGGCGCGCGGCTTCCTGCTGAACAACCAGCTCACCGACTTCTCCTTCGTCGCCGAGGAAGACGGCAAGCCGGTCGCCAACCGGGTCGAACCGGGCAAGCGGCCGCGTTCGTCCATGGCGCCGACGGTGGTCTTCGCTCCGGCGAACAGCGAGGGCGCGGCGGCGCCGCTCTACGTGCTCGGCAGCCCGGGCGGCGCGCGGATCATTCCCTATGTCGCCTGGGCGCTGATCGGCCTGCTCGACTGGCGGCTCGACGTGCAGACCGCCGTCGCCATGGCCCATGTCGCCAACCTCAACGGCGCGACCGAGCTTGAGGCCGGCACCGGGCTCGTGGCGCTGCAGCCCGCCCTCGCCGGCCTTGGGCATAGCGTGCGCGTCCATGACATGAACAGCGGCCTGCATGCCATCCGCATCGGCGACGGGGCCCTGCAAGGCGGCGTCGATCCGCGCCGCGAGGGCGCCGCGCTGGGACGCTGAGGGCGGTGAATAGTCCCTGGGCGAATGCCGCGCCCAGCGCATAAGAAACGGGCAGCGCCACTAGGGCCCGACCGGTTGACAAACTATGTTAGATAACTCACCTAATTTCTCGCGCGACCGTCTTCGCAAAGCGGCGATTTGCCCTTAAAGTGGCGCAGTTGAGATATTGACGGACTTGTCCGTTTTCGGGAGCGACGGGGCCCGCTCCGATCATCATCGATCCGCTGCAGGAGGAATTCATGAACGTCATCGACGTACGCAAACTGTCTCCCGAGGCTCGCGAAGGCTACCACCAGGAAGCCGAGACCCGCATGAAGCCGATCAGCTTCGAAATGCCGGTCAATCCGAAGCGCAAGGAAATCATCACGCTGTGCAAGAGCGATCTGCAGAAGATCAATCTTCAGGTCCTCTCCGACGGCGGCGAGAACAATCTGCATTATCACACCGGCTCGGACACGACCTGGTACGTCCTCGAAGGCCGCGTGAAGTTCTACGGCGTCGGCGACGAGATCATCGGCGAGTTCGGCAAGAACGAAGGCATCTTCATTCCCGGCGGCTCTCGCTACTGGTTCGAGAAGTCCGGCGACGGAGATCTGCAGATGCTGCAGATGGTCGCCTACGACCGCACCTACCCGACCAAGCCCGAGCGCATCAACCTCGACGCGCACAAGGAATGGATGACCGACGAGACCCTGAAGGTCTACTAAGACCCGGCGCCGCCGCGCAAAAGCAAAACGCCTGCCGCTGCAAATGCAACGGCAGGCGTTTTTCGTTCAGGCGCGGCGCTCTAGGGCAGCAGGGCGCGGCAGCTTTCTTCCGGCAGGTTGAGGCGGATGGTGTCGCCCTGGCGCACGCCGGTGGACGGATGCAGCTTCATGCGCATCATGGCGCCTGCCACCATCACCTGATATTCGATGCTGTCGCCCATGAAGGACGTGGCCGACACTTTGCCCTCGACGACGTTGCCGCCCATCGCGCCGCCGCCGGCGACGACCGTGATATCCTCCGGACGCACCGCGATCAGCATGGGATCGCCGAGGTTGAAGCCCGCCGGCAGGATGCACTTGATCTGCCCGCTCGACGTCACCGCGGTGCCGATCTCGCTGCCGCTCGCCGGCAGGGCCGAGACCTTGCCCTCGATGAAGTTGCTCTGGCCGATGAAATTGGCGACGAAACGTTCGCGCGGCGCCTGATAGAGCTCCACGGGATCCGCTTCCTGGACGATCTCGCCCTGCTTCATCACCGCGACGCGATCGGACATGGTGAGCGCCTCGAGCTGATCGTGCGTCACGTAGACCGTGGTGATGCCCAGGCGCTTGACCAGGTCGCGCACTTCGAGGCGCGTGCTCTCGCGCAGCTTGGCATCGAGGTTCGACAACGGCTCGTCGAGCAGCAGCACCTTCGGCTCGCGCACCAATGCGCGCGCCAATGCGAGACGCTGCTGCTGGCCGCCCGACAAGAAGGGGGCCGGACGGTCCTGCAAACCGTCGAGCTGGACGAGCTTGAGGGCGCGGGCCACCTTGTCGCGGATCTCCTCGCGGCTGAACTTGCCGCGCATCTCGCGCAACGGGAAGGCGACGTTCTCGAACACGCTCATATGCGGCCAGATCGCGTAGGACTGGAACACCATGCCGATGTTGCGCTTGTGCGGCGGCACCAGGATATTGCGGGCGCGCGAATAGACCACCTCGTCACCGATCGTGATGGTGCCCTCGCTCGCCGTCTCGAGGCCGGCGAGACAGCGCAAGGTCGTCGTCTTGCCGCAGCCGGACGGCCCGAGCAGCGTGTAGAACTCGCCCTCGGCGATATCGATGTTGATGCCGCGCACGGCATGAACCTCGCCCTCGGCCGTGGGGTAGCGGACATGCAGATTTTCGATACGAATCACGGTACTCTCCCTAACGTTTATTGTGCTTGTCGGCGCAAATGACGGACGTGGGACGACATCATCGGCGTGCGCCAACGTCGCTCGGGTATTTCAGCGTCTCCATGGGAGAGCCTCTGTTCTACGTTTCCCAGATCGGATAGTGATCCTGATTTCTTTGATCAGGCGGCCCGCATTCCAACGTTTGAAACGGGAAAAGTCAATGGCGGCGGCATTTTTTATGAAATCTTGCCACTTCCGCCGATTTGACCGCCGCAAAGCTCCATAACGCCTTACGGCGGGCAAGCCTCGCTTGCGTCTCCTAGCGGACGCGCACGTCCATAGCGCCGATCCGCTCGACCTCGGCGCTGAGCAGATCGCCGGGGCGAATCGGGCTCACGCCTTCCGGCGTTCCCGTAAAGATCACATCGCCCGGATGCAGCGTGTAGAAGGCCGAGGAGAACTCGATCAGCCGGCGCACGCTATAGACCATGTCGCGCGTGTTGGCGTTTTGCTTGATCTCGCCATTCACTGCGATCTTGAGCTGCAAGCTATCGGGGTCGGGAATTTCGTCGGCCGTCACCATCCAAGGGCCGAGCACCGAATAGCTGTCGATCGATTTGCGGAAGCTGCGGTCCTCTGGACCGCGCAAGGTGATGTCGAGGCCGATGCAATAGCCGGCGACGTAATCGAGCGCGTCGGCTTGAGCGACCGCGTTGCAGGTTCTTCCGATGATGATGGCGAGTTCGACCTCATGATCGTTGCGCCGGTCGAGGAAGCGCAGCTGGATGCCCTCCGACGGGCCGACCATCGACGAGGTCGCCTTCAGGAACATGCCGGATGTCCCGATGTCCTGCGACCGCTTGACCGGCGAATTGGCAGAGACCTTCTGCATTTCGGCGATATGGGCGCGATAGTTGGTCGGCGCCGCCGGCAGCTTGCTCGGGCTTTTGACCGGACTGAGCAATTTGACGCCCGAGAGCGCCACGTCCCGCCGATTCGGCACTTCGCTTTTGATGCGCGCGAGCAACTGCGGCAAGCGGGCAATCACCACGTCGCCCGGTCCGGTCCACGGCGCGGCGGCGATCTCGTCGCGCAGATCAGAGACATCTATCACCTGATCGCCCTGAACCACGCCCAGCCGATCGGCATCGTAACGGCATAATTTCATCGAAAGCCCCTGTCGTCTGGCGGCTTCGCTGCCGCCTGTTTTCTGGCAAATAAAGAAAAGGCGCCGACGATCACTC
>CAMAVH010000101.1 GCA_945861615.1 Rhizobium sp. Q54
GGGCTCGACAAGGAGCTGCAGATGCCCGCGGAATGGCTCGCCGGAGCCCAGAAGGAGAAGCAGCTTCGCGTCTCCGGAACCTGGGATCTCGAGCAGTTTCAGGCCTTCATCGCGCCATTCCGTGAACGCTATCCTTACATTGACGTGAAATATTCGCGTGGCACGCGCTTCGACCGCGTCACCAAGCCGCTGCTGGCGTTCAAGACGGGACGCGTTATCTCCGATGTCATTTCGGGTGTTGGAGCGGAATTCGAGGTTTTCAAGGATCTCAACGCTCTGGAGAATCTCGGAAAGATTCCCAATTGGCAGAACGTGCCGCCGGCCATGCAACAGAAAGACGGTTGGTGGATCGGACAGCGACTACGCTACTGGTGCATGTCCTACAACACCCAGAGGGTCAAAAAGGAGAGCCTGCCGAAGACATGGGATGACCTGATCGGCAATCCGGCTCTCAGCAACAAGAAGATCGGCATGGGCAATCGGCCTAACTTGTGGCTGTTGCCGATGTGGGAAATGAAAGGGGAGACGTGGACTCACAACTATGCGGAGAAACTCTTCGCAGTGAATAAGCCTTCGCTGCGCAAGGAGGGAATGAACGCCCTGATCGAACTCGCGATCGCCGGCGAATTCGATATCGCATTGCCGGCCGCCGAATACCGCACGAAGCAATTGATGGACAAGGGCGCGCCGGTGGCTTGGCATTGTCCTGAGCCGGTGCCGATGACGATCTCCGAGATGATCGTGATGAAGGGCGGCAACACGAACGCGTCTCTGATGTTCGTGAATTGGTTCATGTCGCGCGAAGGACAAGTGTCGCAATTCGCTTCGGATCAAGCGCCGCCCGTCCACAAGGATTTGCAGACCAAGGATTTTCTGGCTTTCCCGGAGCAAATCATCGGTCGCCAGATCGCCTTCCTCGATCCTGAGGTCCTCGAAACCGATCTGGAGAAGCTAGTCAAGTTCTGGGACCCGCTCTGGTACAGCGGCATGGGTTTGAAGCTGCAGATCGTCACCGCCAAGCTCGATCAGGTCGCCAAGGGCGTGGTCCGCTTCGACGTCAAAGGCGCGGCGCATAACGCCCGCATCAGCAATGAACGGACGCGCATCGCGATCAACGGGGATGCCAGCGATGTCCAGAATGTTAAGGTGGGCCTCACCTGCGAGATTACCTACGCCGGCAACAATCAAGACGCCACGCGGTTGGAGTGCAAAGAGTGAGCGGGGATATGGGCTGCCATTCGCCGACGGGAGTGATCTAGGTTATGGCCACGATAGTGCAAATGGGCGCATTTTCGTCCGTGGGTAACCGGTTGAACCTCCATGGTCTCTGGAATTGGCTTGTTTTCGCGATTGTCGCGACCCTCGTACTTCTGCCGCTGACGTTCCTGGTCCTCGGTAGTTTCTCGACAGCTGTCATGCCGACGGATTTTATCTCTTCGAAGCTGGGGCTATCGAACTATGCCCATGTGTGGTCCGACCCCGACATTTTGTCGGTGGTCGGCAACACGCTTATTTATGTCATTGCCACGGCGGCGATCAGTATTTCCATCGCCGTCATGCTCGCGTGGCTAGTGGAGCGGACGGACATTCCGGGCAAGATTTGGATTTATGCCGGCGTGCCGATGACGTTGGCGATGCCGGGCATGCTGCAGGCGATGGCGTGGGTGCTACTGCTGTCGCCGCGCATCGGGTATATCAATAAATTTGCCATGTCGACCTTCGGCCTGGAGGAGGCGCCGTTCGATATCTATACCCTGGGCGGCATGATCGTGGTGGAGGGCCTGCGGCTCGTGCCGACCGCCTTTCTGATGCTGATTCCCTTGTTGCGGGCCATGGATCCCGGTCTTGAGGAGGCGGCGGGCACCTGCGGGGCCAGTCCACGTTCCAGCTTGCGCAAGATCACGCTCGGTCTGCTGTTGCCGGGAATTGTCGCGGTGACGATCTATCAATCGATGACAGCGCTCGAGGCCTTCGAAGTCCCCGGCATTCTGGGCATGCCGGCCAATATTCATGTCTTCGCGACGAAGATCTACGCGATCCTCAATTCGGTCTCGGGCATTCCCGCCTATGGGAAGGCCAACGCTTTGGCGATGCTCTATATCGGCTTGGCGCTGCTTGCGACCTATTTCTATTATCGCCTGATTTCGCGCTCCGAACGCTTCACGGTGATCACCGGCAAGGGATATCAGCCGCGAGTCCTCCATCTGGGGCCCTGGCGCTGGGTAGCTTTCTCTGGGGTGATGCTGTTCCTGTTGTTCTCGATCTTCCTGCCATTCCTGGTCTTGCTCTATGTCTCGTTCCTACCTTATCTGCAACAGCCTTCCATGGCGGCGATCAACAGCATGGGGTTTCAGAACTATCTGACACTTTGGCGCACGCCTCTCATGGGCACCGTGCTGAAGAACACCGGCTTGATGGTGCTGATCACCTCGACATTGACGGTCATCGTGTCGTTGCTCGTGGCCATGGTGGTGGTCCGCTCGAAGTTCGTGGCGCGATCCTTCCTCGATCAGCTTGCGTTTTTACCGCATGCGATCCCGGGCATCGTCATGGGCTTAGCCTTTCTCTGGGTATTCCTGCACGGCGCCAGCATGGGGCTCGACTTGCATGGTGGTATCTGGGCAATTTCGATTGCCTTCACCGTCGGCTTTATGTCCTACGGTACTCGGGCTATGAACTCCGCGCTTCTGCAGATTCATAAGGACCTTGAGGATGCGGCGATGACATCGGGTGCCAGCCGCTGGCGCAGCATGCTACGCATCGTCTGTCCGTTGTTGGCGCCGGCGCTAGTCGGGGTCTGGATATGGGTCATGCTGCATGCCATCCGGCAAGCGGGCAAGCCCCTGATCCTCTACGAGGGCGACGAGAACCAAGTCCTCGCCATTGTCATTTGGAATATGTGGGACGAGGGCAATATCACCCTGGTGGGCGCGGCCGGCACATTGTTGATCTTATTCCTGCTCATTATGACCGTCGTTGTGCGCAGTCTGGCTTGGGGGCGAGCTGCATCAGTGCGTCATTAAAGCGTGCAGACAGACTGGATCCTGTTAACCAGAGTCGTCTTACAAGATGTTCGACCTTATAGCCGACGCACTATGGCGGAGGCGATGAGCCAGTCCTCGGGCAAAACTGGCAACGATATATTGTTGTTGGCACAAAGCTCGGCGGTAAAGCTCGAGTAGAGCTCGGTTTTCCTAAGCCTGCCGATCTTCGCAATTTGAAAAGCAAACTACGGCAGTCTTGTAGAGTTATTTAATTATGATTATCAGTGCGCACAAAATTAGGTCGAGCCATTTCATAACTAGGCATAAAGCTCACTGGATGAGCTTTTAATCTTAATGAACAGAGTCGGCTGGAGTGAGCAGTCGGACGTCTAAGCGCGCTCGATGATCAAGGCGATGCCCTGGCCGACGCCGATGCACATCGTGCAGAGCGCCTTGTCCGCTTTGCGTCGGCGCAGTTCGTAAGCGGCGCTCGCGACGAGGCGGGCGCCGCTCATGCCTAGCGGATGGCCTAGCGCGATGGCGCCACCGTTGGGATTAACCCAATTGGCGTCGTCGGGCAGCTCGAACGCGCGCGTAACGGCGAGGGCTTGGGATGCGAAAGCTTCGTTCAGTTCGATAACGCCGATGTCACCGAGCGAGAGGCTGGCGATCTTAAGGACTTTGCGCGTTGCCGGAATGGGCCCGACGCCCATGACGCGTGGCGCGACGCCCGAGGCCGCGCCGGCGACGATGCGCGCCAGCGGCGTCAGGCCATGGGCCCTCACGGCGGCTTCTGAGGCGATGAGCAGCGCTGCTGCGCCATCATTGAGGCCGGACGCGTTGCCGGCGGTGACGCTGCCGCCTTCGCGGAACGGCGTCGGCAGCTTGCCGAGGCCTTCGAGAGTGGTGTCGAAACGCGGGTGCTCATCGGCGGCGACGGTCCTAGCCTCGCCGCGGTTTTGCGCGATGGAAACCGGGAATATCTCGTCGGCGAAACGTCCGGCCTCGTAAGCGGCGTTGGCGCGCTGTTGCGAACGGAACGCGAAGGCGTCCTGGTCGGCGCGACTGACGCCATATTCGGCGGCGACGTTCTCTGCCGTATCGGGCATCGAGTCAACGCCGTAGAATTTCTTCATCAGCGGATTGATAAAGCGCCAGCCGAGCGTGGTGTCTTCGAGCTTGGCGTCGCGAGAAAAGGCACTGCCTGCCTTGGGCATAACGAAGGGCGCGCGCGACATGCTCTCGACGCCGCCAGCTATCACCAGCTCGGCCTCGCCGGTCTTGATCATGCGCGCCGCCGATGCGACGGCGTCCATACCCGATCCGCAAAGGCGATTGATGGTGCTACCCGGCACGCTCTCTGGCAAGCCGGCGAGCAGCAGGGCCATGCGCGCGACGTTGCGGTTGTCCTCGCCGGCCTGGTTGGCGCAGCCGAGGATCACGTCGTCCACCGCGGCCCAATCCACGTTCGGGTTGCGCATCATCAGATCGCGCAAGGGCAGGGCGGCGAGGTCGTCAGTCCGCACGGAGGAAAGCGCGCCACCGTAGCGGCCGATGGGCGTGCGGCGGGCGTCGCAGATGAAAGCGTCGCGCATGATAGCTTCTTTAAGCCGAAAGGGCGTTGCTGCGGCTGTGGGCCCGCGCGGCGCGCGCCTTCATGTCGCGCAGGATATCGAGCTCGAACGCCGTTGGCGCTGGGGTAGTGCCGCAGTCGGGACGGATCTTTAGCGCCCAGCCGGTGGCGGCGCGCGCTTGGTCGGCAGTGACGCCCGGATGCAGGCTGACCATGGTCAGCTCCTTGGTGACGGGATCGGGCTCGAGGATGCCGAGATCGGAAAAAACGCGCGTTGGGCCGCGCCCCGGCAGGTTGAGCTTGGCGCGAGCGTCGCCGCCTGTGAGATAGCCCGCCGAGGTGATGAAGTCCGGCTTTTCGACGAAAGTGCGCGTCGTCTGGCGAAGAGTGATGAACACCTCGCCCGAATTGGTGGCGATCTCCGGCGCACCGCCCGCGCCCGGCAGGCGCACCTTGGGCGCGCCATAATCGCCCACCACCGTGGTGTTGATGTTGCCGAAGCGGTCGAGCTGCGCCGCGCCGAGAAAGCCGACATCGATTTTGCCGCCTTGCAGCCAGTAGCGGAAAATTTCCGGCACGGAGACGACGACGTCCGCTGTCTCGACCAACTCGCTGTCGCCGATGGAGAGCGGCAGGATGTCCGGCTTGGCACCGATGCAGCCCGATTCGTAGATCAGCACGACGTCGGGCGCCTCGGTCAAGCGCGCCAGATTGGCAGCGGTGCTCGGCAGGCCTATGCCGACGAAGCAGACGTCGCCGTTCTTCAAGGCGCGCGCGGCGGCCACCGTCATCATCTCTTCGGAGTCGTACGGCGCGTCGGGCATGACTATGTCAGGCATGAATCGGCTCCGCCAGCGAAGCGCGATGCTCGGCGAAATCGCGGGTCTCCAGCACATGGCGCTTCATCCAGGCCGTAAAGCCGTCGCGTTCGCGCGCGATGGCGTCCCATTTCTTGTAGAAATCGTTGCCGCGCGTCGAATAGCCTAGCGCGTAGGAAGGGAAGGCGCCTCCCGGCACGAGGCAGACGGCGCTCACCGTCCAATGCGGCAGGATGATGCTGTTGGCGCGCGGCGCGACTGTTTCGACGATTTCCTCGACCGTTACGATGGCGCGCTTGGCGGAAAGGACGGCCTCCTTTTGCACGCCGCTGATGCCCCAGATCAGCACGTTGCCGCGCTTGTCGGCTTGCTGAGCATGGATGACGGCGACGTCGGGCCGCAGCGACGGCACGGCGACCAGCGTCTCGCCGGTGAAGGGGCAAAGGATTTCGCGGATCGTCGGGTTGTATTTAGGGAGGTCCGTGCCGCGATGGGCGCGCAGGATGGCGAGCGGCAGGCCGGCGGCGCCCGCGTCGTAGGCGCAGGCCATGTCGGCATGGCTGTGCTCCTCGATCTCAAGCGGGAGCGGCCAAGCGTTTTCGACCGCGTCGCGGAAACGGTGCAGCGAGCCGACGCCGGGGTTGCCGCCCCAAGAGAAAATCAGCTTTTTCGCGCAGCCCATCCCGATGAGTTGGTCATATATCAGATCCGGCGTCATGCGGATCAGCGTCAGGTCTTTCTTGCCCTGACGGATGATCTCGTGACCCGCCGCATGGGGGATAAGGTGCGTGAAGCCCTCCATGGCCACTTTGTCGCCATCGTGGACAAGGCTCGCGATCGCAGAGGACAAGGAGGTGATGTCAGCCATTCCCAAACCGATGAAGCCGCGGCACCATCGGGGCCGGGGATATTCTTTTATTGTTGAACTAAGGACGTATGTTCGTATAACGAACATAAGTTCGATTTACGCACAATATTCCGTGGACGGGAGCGATAAGTCAATGACCAAGGGCGATTCTGAATATGTTCAGACGCTTGCGCGCGGCCTGTCGGTCATTCGCGCCTTCGGCCCCAACCATCAGCAGCAGACGCTGACCGACGTGGCGCGACGCGCCAATCTCACCCGGGCCGCCGCCCGCCGCTTCCTTCTCACGCTCAAACGCCTCGGCTACGTCAAAAGCGACGATGGCAAATATTTCTCGCTGCAGCCGCAGGTGCTGAATCTCGGCTACGCCTATCTGTCGTCGATTCCCTGGTGGGACGTAGCGCAGCGCTACATGGAGGAGGTCAGCGCGGCGGTGGAGGAAAGCTGCTCCGCGGCGGTGCTAGACGGCACCGACATCGTTTATGTCGCGCGCGTCGCCACGCGCCGCATCATGACGATGACAATCGCCATCGGCAGCCATATGCCGGCCTACGTAACCTCCATGGGCCGCGTGCTGCTCGCCCATCAGGAGGACGAGTGGCTGGATCATTACTTCGCTGCGACGACGTTCGCGCCGATCACGGAGAAGACTGTGGTGGAGAAAAGCGCGCTGAGGAAAATTCTCGCCGAGGTAAAGCATCAGGGCTATTGCGTCATCGATCAGGAGTTAGAGGATGGAGTGCGCTCCATCGCCGTGCCTCTGTTCGACCGCGCCGGCAAATGCCAGGCGGCGATTAACGTCGGCACCCATGTGGCGCGCGTGCCCAAGGCAAAACTTATCAGCGACGTGCTGCCGGTGCTGCAAGCGGCCTCGCGCAAGATCACCGCCGCCTAGCCGCATTGACACCGCCAGCCCCTGGCGACAGCTTGACGGGGCGGGCGGGCGTCTCTAACTTGTTCGTTATAAGAACTAATGTTCGATAAACGAACATATTCTGCCGAACCGGCGTTTACTCGTTCACAAGTGGCGAACATGTCCGTTCTTCAGGCTAACGGCATCGACGTGCATTATCGCGAGAGCGGCCCCGCGAATACGCCGTCGGAATCGGGCGGTACGCGGGTCCTGATGTTCGTCCATGCGCTCGGCGCCGACCTCGACATCTGGGAGGGCGTAATCGCCCGCCTGACAGCGGACTTGCGCTGCATACGTTACGACTTGCGCGGCCACGGCCGGACCACGCCCACCGACGGCGCCTACTCGCTGGCGTTGCTGGCGGACGACCTTCTGAAGTTCATGGACGCTCTCGGCCTCGCGCGCGCGACGCTATGCGGCATTTCGATTGGCGGCTTGATCGCGCAGCGCGCGGCGCTGGACGCGCCGGGCCGGGTCGAAGGTTTGGTCCTGTGCGATAGCGCGCCGCGCATTGGCTCGGCGGACGGTTGGCAAGCGCGCATCGACGGCGTGCGGGCCCGCGGCTTGGCGGACATGGCCGGCGAGATCACCGCTCGCTGGTACGCGCCGGATTTCTGCGTGCGCGAGCCGGCGATCTACGCCGAGCGCCGCGCCCGCCTAGCAGGCATGTCCGCCGCCGGCTACATCGGCGCCTGTCACGCCTTGCGTGACGGCGACCTGACGGCGCAAGTTGCGCGCAGTAGGGGGCCGGCCGTGGTGATCTGCGGCGAGGACGACGTAGCGACGCCGCCTGCGCAATCGCGCGACCTGGCGAAAACGCTCGGCACGCAGGCTCACGTTATTTCCAACGCAGGCCATTTGCCCTGCGTCGAGACGCCTATTGCGGTAGCCAGCTTGATCGAATCTTTTTTGACGGAGGCGCAGGTTGCCTGACGAATTGCATCAGCGCGGCATGAAGGTGCGCCGCAAGGTTTTGGGCGACGCCCATGTCGACCGTGCGGAACAGAACAAGACGGCGGTGGACGATGGCTTCCAGCGCTACATCACCGAGGCGGCCTGGGGCAGCGTATGGACCGGCGGTGCCGTTGACCTGAGGACGCGCAGCCTGATCACCGTCGCCTTGCTCGCCGGCCTCGGCCATCACGAGGAATTGGCCATGCATATACGCGCCACAAAGAACACCGGCGCGACATTGGCGGAAATCCGCGAGGCTTTGATGCATGTGGCGGTCTATGCCGGCGTGCCGGCGGCCAACGCCGCCTTCGCTGTGCTCAAGAAAATTGCGACGGAGGAGGGGCTATGACCACCAAGAATATGACCAACGCCGGGTTGCCGGAGAACGAAATGCCTAAGAATGAACTGAGCGCACGCGACTGGTCGGTCCATCCGCCATATTTCTGCGAGACCTACAAATCGACGGTCTTGCGTTCGCCACGCCAGAAGCTGATCCCGATCGATCATACTTTGTCGGAAACGTCCGGCCCGGGTTATGGCGAACCCTCCATCGGCACGCTTGGGCCCGACCTGACGAAAAGCGCGGTTAAGAACGGCCTGCCGCTAGGTGAGCGGATTATCGTCGGGGGCCGCGTGCTCGGCGAAGACGGCCGACCGGTGCCGCACACGTTGCTTGAAATTTGGCAGGCCAACGCGGCGGGCCGCTACGTCCATGAAGCGGACCAGCATGATGCGCCGCTCGATCCGAATTTCCTCGGCGCCGGCCGCTGCGTCACCGACGCTGATGGGCGCTACAGCTTCATCAGCATCAAGCCGGGCGCCTACCCTTGGCTCAACCATCCGAATGCCTGGCGGCCGGCCCATATACATTTTTCACTGCTCGGCCCAAGCTTCTCCACCCGGTTGATCACGCAGATGTTCTTCCCGGGCGATCCGTTGCTGCCGCTCGATCCGATCTACAATGCCGTACCCGACGAGGAGGCGCGCAGCCGGCTGGTATGCGATTTCTCGATCGAGCTCACGAAGCCCCAATGGGCGCTCGGTTACAGTTTCGATATTGTGCTGCGCGGCAAGCGCGCCACGCCGATGGAGATTTGACATGGCTCTGAAGCAAACAGCCTCTCAGACTATCGGGCCCTTTTTCCGTTATTGCTTAACCCCAGAAAGCTACGGCCATGCTGGCATCGCGGGCGCGTCTCTGCAGGCGCCGGGCCTCAAGGGCGAAAAAATCCGCATCGCAGGGCGTATCTTTGACGGTGCCGCAGCGCCGGTCACTGACGCGGTCGTTGAGATCTGGCAGGCGGACGCCGAGGGCGTCTATCCCGAAACTGCCGAGCCGGGCAAGTTCGCCGGCTTCGGCCGCACCGGAACCGACGCGAGCGGCCAGTTCCAATTTGACACCATCAAGCCGGGGACCGTGCCCGGCCGCGGCAATGCCTGGCAAGCGCCGCATATCGGAGTTATCGTGGCGGCGCGCGGCATGCTCGGCCATATCTTCACACGGCTCTATTTCGCCGACGAGGAGGTCGCCAATGCGCAGGACCAGGTGCTTGCGAGTGTGCCGGCGGACCGACGCAGGACGTTGATCGCGACGCGGGGAGCGGACGGCGTCTATCGCTTCGACATCTACCTGCAGGGCGATGATGAAACGGTGTTTTTCGACGTTTAAGCGGGCGGGAGCCGCGGCCATAACTACATGAGCATTTCGCCGTTCGATTCTGCGATCTATCGCTGCCTTTTGTCCGACGACGAACTGGCCCATCTCTTCTCGGACGCGGCGGAAATTCGCAGCCTGCTCGGCGTCGAGGCGGCGCTAGCGCGAGCACAGGGCAAGTTGGGCGTGATTCCCAAGGATGCGGCCGCCAGGA
>CAMAVH010000102.1 GCA_945861615.1 Rhizobium sp. Q54
GCCGCAGCCCGGCGATCTCGTTTGCGCCGCGCGCGATCCGGCGCGGCCGCTGCGCTATGCCGATCTCCCGGTGACGCGTTTCTGGGGCCATTGCGACATCGTCGTGCGGCGCGACGGAGATCACCTCGCGGTGATCGGCGGCAATGTGCAGGACGCCGTGGCGCTTAGGCGATTGGCCTTGGAACCCGACGGCCGCTTGGCCGTTCCCATTGAGCGGCCGTGGCTCGCGGTGCTGCGCGTGCAATACGACGCGCCGTGAGCGAAGCCTGAGCGGCGGCTCGCAAAATGCACATGGCGGACATATGCCGCCCACAGGCTAGGAAGCCCCATCAGTTTTTTCAGGTTTCAGGAGGACGCGCGATGACGCGACCGCTATGGTTTTTGCTCGGCGCGGTGCTGTCGCTCGCCGCCTGCTCGTCGGCCAAGGAATCGAACCCGCCGCGCACCGCGACGGAGCAACTCATGCTGTCGACCGCCGCCGAGCGGGCCGCCGATCGCGTTGCCGCGCGCGTCGCCGTCGACATGCCGAAGGGCAGCAAGCTCTTCATCGATGCCACCAACTTCGAGGGCACCGACGGAAAATATGCCGTTGCCGCGATCCGCGACCGGCTGCTGCGCGTCGGCGGCCGTCTCGCCAAGGACCGCGACAGCGCCGACTTGGTGGTCGAGATTCGCGCCGGCGCTTTGTCGATGAACGACGAGCAGACGCTGGTCGGCATTCCCCGCTTCGACGTGCCGGTGCCGCTCGCCGGGCCGGTCAGCTTCCCGGAAATCGCCCTGTTCAAGAAGCGCCAGCGCACCGGCATCGCCAAGTTCGGCGCCACCGGCTATGGCGCCGAGGACGGCGCCTATGTCGCCTCGAGCGATCTGCAATATGGCCTGTCGCGCGAGACCGAATGGGTGGTGCTGCTGTTCATCTCCTGGACGACCAACGACTATGTGCCGGAGGCGGTCGCCGAGGGAATCGACAGCGGCATGGGCGTGAACGTCCTTCGTAAATAACACCTAAAACATATGTATTTTGGTATGTGCCCTAGGCGCTGATTAGGCGAGCGTACAGAGGCGTTTTTCAATGACGTGTTCAGGCACCATTTTTCTCGCCGCCCCGCCCAGGGCCTCGCTAATCCGGCTTCTATTAATGCCAGGCCCAGGTCATCGCCGTTGCGCGTGATTAACGCCAGAACACGTCCGTATTTATCAAGGCCAGTTTGTTTGATAGTGACGGCGCCCTTACTCAGCCATTCGGACGTAAAGTTTTTGGCGCGAAGGGCCAATTTTCGCTCACTGTCACAGGCGCCCTTGATTTCAGGGGTATCAATATTGGCGATGCGAAAAGTGGCCCTTAATGTATCGCCATCATAGTTAGTAAAACCACGTTCTGCTCCCTGTGCATTCGAAGCCCCGAACAAAGCACAGAGCATTAATGTGGTGAGTAACTGCTTATATGGATAAATCTGAAAAACCGTCATTAACGTCTGTATTTGTTCGACCTAAGGCCCTTCCCAAGGGCGTCTTTTAGAGAGCAAATCTAGATATGCATGTGCAAGAATGATGCGCTCGCTATCAGCACTTAAGTCATTACCGCGTGATAAAATTTCAGTAACGCCTGGGCGTTTCATAATGGATTTGGCTATGTCTGCCGCAGCGTCATGATTAGCCTTAATTTCTAATCCACCCGGAATAACTTTCACTCTATCCCCCGACGTCATGAATTTGCTTATGAGGAAAGGCTACGAATAGTCATGCGTCTTAGCAATTGGATTTTCGCTTTAGCTATTCTACCAGTCTGGTCTTCGGCATATGCGGCTAACGATTGCGTTGTTAGAGAATGGAGTTTGGCGCGCGACGTTACTGAGATGAAGCCGGTTGGTATTGCACAAAGCTTTTTAAGCAGTGAGGTTAGCCAGGTATTTGTTTTTGCCTCTCTCGACTGCAATGCAATTGATGACGCGGTACTCGTCAAGTTTGACAGAGACGGCAAGACTGTTCATGAAAAGCAGATAATAATTAAGCCCGCGAATAATTATCGACTGTGGACATCGGTTGCGGCATATCCCGGAAAATATCGCGTTACTTTGGAAATGAGGGGCGCATTGTTAAACGCGGATGAGTTTGTAGTGCTACCGTAGGAACTGACTGATTGTCTTGCGACCCCAAGGCCCGACCAGCAGTTCAAACTCCTGAAGCCACAACCCGTAAAGCCCTCTTGCTCGATTCGCTGTTGTCAGTCGATCAGCTTAAAACCTAGAGCGACCGGAGGCCGATAGCCTCCGATTGTCCGTGATCCGGCGTCAGTGATCGCGCGATCCTGTGCATGACCGCCGCCCCGCGTCGTGCGAAGCTCCCTGACACGACGGTTTGCCCATGCAGGCAGGCCGCATGACAGGCGGTTTCAACGAAGAACGGGAGCGACATCAATGTCCCCAACTCTGTGCCGAGTCTTATCCCTGGGCGGTCTTTGCTTGGGCCTTGCGGCCTTCGCCGCGGCGCCGGCTGGGGCGCAAAATTTCTACGCAGGCAAGACCATCACGGTCTATGCCGGCTATGCGTCGGGCAGCACCTATGACGCCCATGCGCGCTGGCTCGCGCGGCATATGAAGCGCTTGGTGCCGGGCGAGCCCAATATGATCGTGCAGAACATGCCGGGCGCCGGCACCATGACCGCCGCCAATCACGTTTACAACATCGCGCCGAAGGACGGCACGGTGATCGCCCAGGTGGCGCGCGGCATGGCGATCGAGCCACTGATCGGCGGGCAGGGCGTCCGCTACGACCCGCTCAAGATCAATTGGCTCGGCAGCATGGCGAGCGAGATTTCCGTCATCGCCGTGCGCGCCGACACCGGCATCAAGACGCTCGACGATGTGAAAAAGCGCGAGACCTTCATGGCCTCTTCGGGCATCGGCACCGACGGCCATACCTTCCCGAACGTGCTGAACAATTTGCTCGGCACCAAGTTCAAGATCGTGCTCGGCTACAACAGCGGCAAGGAAATGGCCTTGGCGCTCGAGCGCAAGGAAGTGGAAGGGCGCGGCTCCTGGTCCTGGACGAGCTTCAAGCGCGAGGCGATGGACAAGCTCAAGAGCGGCGAATACCTGCTGTTGATTCAGATGGGCGTGCGCAAGTCGCCGGAATTGCCGAACGTGCCCCTGGTCATGGACATGGCGCAGAACGCCGAGCAGAAGCAGGTGCTCGAACTGCTGCTGGCGGGACAGGGCATGGCCTGGCCCTATTTCGTGGCGCCCGAAGTGCCGGCCGACCGAGTCGCCATGCTGCGCGCGGCTTTCATCGGCGTTTCGAAGGATAAGGAAGCTCTGGCCGAGGCGGACAAGCTGCAGATCGACATCGACCCGGTGAGCGGCCATGAGATGACCGACATCATCAAGCGGCTTTACGCCACGCCCAAACCTGTGGTGGACAAGGTTCGCGAGCTGGCCGGCCGCAGCTAGCCGGAACCCTCCGCACTTTGGAGCGTTACTTCCTCGGTTGACCGGGGGTCGGCCTGAAAGCCGGCCTCCGATCAACTGGCGTGTCGGGCTCAGGCCCGCGCGCGTCCCTTATGGGCGACAGGAGGCAGGGGATGCGGTTCATCAGCGTACTCGCGGCCGTCGGGACGGCCATCGGCACCACGTTCGATTTCGGCTTGGCGCTCGGCCCCGAACCGGTCGATTGGTCCAGGGGCACATCGCCGGACGCCGGCTTCAGCGCGAGCTTTGACGGTCAGCCCCGTGGCGCATTGGCTCGTTTTTCCCAACCGGCAACGGCGGCTCATTCCACAGCTACGGTGGCGATCGACTAAGCGCGCTTTTAGCGCAGCTGATCGCGGAATATCTCGATCAGGCGCCGGGCCGTGGGCGACAGACTCTCCGGTGCGGCGCGCAAAAGGCCGTCGGACAGATAGTCCGATTGGCCGTCGTCCGTGCCCTTCATCCGCTCGAAGGCCATCGTCCAATCGGGAAAGGCCCGCGACTCAATATTTCCGCGCTCCAGGACAATGAGGCCGTTGTGGCGCGGATCCTGCGCGACCTTCGACGTCAACAGATCGAGTTGGTCATCGGGCCCCTCGATATATTGCAAAAAATTGCCGTCCCAGTAGAGCAGGATCCCGCCGATGCCAACGGCGGCATTGTTGCGCCGTGACACGCTGAGCAGATCCCGCAAGGCATCGGAGGAGAGAAGTTCGGTCGCTGAACTGACGTAGACGATCGATCTTAAAGCCATGCTGCGCTCTTGAAGATGCGTGTCTTGGGCTTACTGGGGAATTGCCGTCGCTGGCGAAATCCGGAATACTGCCATTAGAATACTAAGGAATGGCCGCTTGGCAATGCTCGCGCGACCGTCCGCCACAGGAGTTTCGCGATGATCGGCCTCGGCCTTGCCTCGTCCCATGCCACCGCCATGTTTTGTCCTGCGGAATATTGGCCGACCGTCTATGCCGGCATCCCCGAATATATGAAGGGCGCCCAACCGCATACGGCGAAGCTGGAAACGCCCGAAGTCATCCAGCAACAGATCGTCCGGCTGGAAAAGAACTTCGCCCGCCTGCGCGACGAGATCGCCGCCTACAAGCCGGACGCGCTGATCTATATCGGCGACGACCAGAACGACATGTTCAACAGCTCGAACAATCCGACCTTCGCCGTCTTCACCGGCGAGGAGGTCTGGGGCGCCACCGTGCCGCGCTATCTCGGCCAGGATCCCAAGGACTCGCGGCTGCATGTGCCGGTCCATAGCGATCTCGCCAAGCGGATTCACAAGGGGCTGATCAAGCGCGATTTCGATGTCGCCAATTGCGGCAAGATGCAGCCGCTCGGCCATCCCGAGCGCGGCGTGTCGCACATGCTGATTTTCCCGCATCCCAAATTGGTGCCGAACAACGACATCCCCGTCATCCCGATCTTCATCAACGAATATTTCCCGCCCTTGCCTTCGGGCAAGCGCTGCTGGGCCCTCGGCAAGGCGATCGCCGACATCCTGAAGGACGTGCCCGAGCGCGTCGCCATCTACGCGTCGGGCGGGCTGTCGCACGATCCTTTGGGGCCGCGCGCCGGCTGGATCGACGAGGAATTGGACAATTGGATTCTCGATCGGCTGCAGCGCGGTGAGCAGGCCGACCTGCAGACTCTCTTCACCTTCGATTCGGCCAGCTTGCGCGGCGGATCGGGCGAAATTCGCGCCTGGATCACGGTGGCGGCGGCAATGGACCGCCCGGCCAAGCTGATCGACTATTTCCCGTCGCACCACGCCAAAACCGGCCTCGGCTGGGTCTATTGGCCGAGCGAAAAATAAGGCCGAACTGGGCCGGGGTCGGGTTAATTCCTTCAAGATCAAAGGATTCCTTGACTTTTCCACAGCCGGGGTCCATTTAACCCCTCAAGACGCGGTCAGAACGTTGTTCGCCCGTCTTTATAGATCTCGTGATCCGCGCGAAGCGCGTTCGCTTTCTTCCCAGTTTGCGATGCTCTCCATCCCGAGACGCTCCCCGATACCGGGGACCCTTTAAACAAGGGTTGCCTTGCTCGCGCGCAAGGCCGCAAAACTAAAAGAAAGACTCCATGTCCATTCAAACGTTTGCCGAGCTCGATTTGATCGAGCCGCTGCAGCACGCCTTGCGTACTGCCGAGTACACCGCGCCGACGCCGATTCAGGCGCAGGCCATTCCCCACCTGCTGAAGGGCCGCGACCTGCTCGGTTGCGCCCAGACCGGCACCGGCAAGACGGCGGCCTTCACGCTGCCGATCCTGCAGCGCCTGGTCAATAACCCGATCCCGCCGAAGGCGAAGAGCGTGCGCGCCCTGATCCTGACGCCGACGCGCGAACTGGCTCTGCAGATCGCCGAAAGCTGCGCGACCTACGGCCGCTATCTCAAGCTCAGCCACACCGTCGTCATGGGCGGCGTCGGCCATGTGCCGCAGATCAAGACCCTGGCGCGCGGCGTCGATATCCTGATCGCCACGCCGGGCCGCCTGATGGAGATGGTCGCCGACCGTCACGTCAACCTCGGCGACGTCGAAGTCTTCGTGCTCGACGAAGCGGACCGCATGCTCGACATGGGCTTCATCCGCGACGTGCGCAAGATCATCGCCAGCCTGCCGGCCAGCCGCCAAAGCCTGCTGTTCTCGGCCACCATGCCGGGCGACATCGCCAAGCTGGCGACCAGCCTGCTGAAGGAACCTATCCGCGTCGAGGTCACGCCGGTCGCTACCACCGCCGAGCGCATCGCCCAGAAGCTGTTCTACGTCGAAAAGCCGGCCAAGAACCGCCTGCTCGCCAAGCTGATGGAAGACGAGGCCGTCGGCCGCGCCATCGTGTTCTCGCGCACCAAGCACGGCGCCAACAAGATCGCCGAAGTGCTCGGCCGCAGCTACAAGGGCGGCGTCGAGGTCATTCACGGCAACAAGTCGCAGTCGGCGCGCCAGAACGCGCTGGAGAACTTCCGCGCCGGCAAGTCGCGCGTGCTGATCGCCACCGATATCGCGGCGCGCGGCATCGATGTGGACGGCATCACCCATGTCATTAACTTCGACCTGCCGAACGAGCCGGAAAGCTACGTCCACCGCATCGGGCGCACCGCCCGCGCCGGCGCCGAAGGCATCGCCTGGTCGTTCTGCGACGGCAGCGAACGCGCCTATCTCAAGGATATCGAGAAGCTGACGCGCCAACGTATCTTCGTCGAGGCCTTGCCTGACTTGCCGCCGCTCGCGCGCGGCGAAGCCGTCGAGGAGCGCGCCCCGCGCCGTCCGCAGGGTAACGGCGCCAAGAACGGCGGCGGCCGCAATGGCTCGTCGCGCAACGGTGGCGGCCGTCACGGCGGCCCCGCCAACAAGACGAGCAACCGCAGCAGCCAGCCGCGTCACGCCGAGCCGCGTGCGGCCCAGGCCGATGGCGAGCGTCCGGTCCGCGCCCCGCAGGGCGAGCGCACCAACGACAATCGCCACAACGAAAACCGGGCGTCCCGTCCGGCCTCCAACAACAAGCCGCAGCGTCCGGCCCGCCAGGAAGATTTCCGCAACGGCGATTACCGCGACGCCGAACGCAGCAACCGCAACGGCAATGCCGGTCTTTACCGCGCCGACGCGCGCCCGACCCCGGCCGGCGCCAGCGAAGGCGAGCGTCCGCGCGGGCAGGGTCCGCGTCGCTCCGGCGGTCCGCGCCGCTCGGGCGGCGGTCAGCGCCCGAACGCATGATCGCGCTTTGAACGAATAAATAAAAAGGCCCCTGGTTTTCCAGGGGCCTTTTTTACGCTCTCTCTCGACGCCTATTTGTGGCTGAGATCGAAGCGGTCGTTGTTCATGACTTTGGTCCAGACGGTGACGAAGTCTTTCACGAGCTTCTCTTTCCCATCGGCTTCGGCATAGACCTCGGCTAGCGCGCGAAGCTGCGAATGCGAGCCGAAGATCAGATCGACGCGCGTGCCCGTCCACTTGACCTGCTTGGTCTTGCGGTCGCGGCCTTCGTAGACGCCGTCTTCGCCCGGCTTCGGCTGCCACTCGATATTCATGTCGAGCAGGTTGACGAAGAAGTCGTTGGTCAGGTTGCCGGGCGTCTTGGTGAAAACGCCATGCGGCGACTTTCCGGCATTGACGTCGAGCACGCGCAGGCCGCCGAGCAGCGCCGTCATCTCCGGCGCCTTAAGGGTCAAAAGTTGCGCCCGATCGATGAAGGCTTCTTCGGGCTTCATGAACTGCTTGCCGCTCAGATAGTTGCGGAAGCCGTCGGCGCGCGGCTCGAGCACGGCGAAGGATTCCACGTCGGTCTGCTCTTGAGACGCATCCATGCGGCCCGGCGTGAAGGGCAGTTTGACATCGATGCCGCCGTTCTTCGCCGCCTTTTCGATGGCGGCGTTGCCGGCGAGCACGATCAGATCGGCCAGCGAGACTTTCTTGCCGAACGCCTTGCGGATGGCTTCGAGCTTCTCGAGGACTTTCTTGAGCTGGGTCGGCTGGTTGACTTCCCAATCTTTCTGCGGCGCGAGGCGGATACGCGCGCCGTTGACGCCGCCCCGCTTGTCGGAGCCACGGAACGTTGCGGCGGCGGCCCAGGCCGTCGCGACCAATTCGGAGATCGAGAGGCCCGACTCGAGCACCTTCGCCTTCAGCGCGGCGGCATCCTTGTCGTCGATCAGCGGATGATCGACGGCCGGGATCGGATCCTGCCAGAGCAGGGTTTCCTTCGGCACGAGCGGGCCGAGGTAACGCGCGACCGGTCCCATGTCGCGGTGCGTGAGCTTGAACCAAGCGCGGGCGAAAGCGTCGGCGAATTGGTCGGGATGCTCGTAGAAGCGCCGCGAGATTTTCTCGTAGGCGGGGTCGAATCGCAGCGCGAGGTCCGAGGTCAGCATGGTCGGAACATGCGTCTTCGACGGATCGAAAGCGTCGGGGATGTCGGCGGCGGCGTTCTTCGCCTTCCATTGCTTGGCGCCCGCCGGGCTCGTGGTCAGCTCCCATTCGTATTTGAACAGGTTGTCGAAGAAATGGTTGCTCCATTTGGTCGGCGTCTGCGACCAGGTGACTTCCGGGCCGCCGGTGATCGCGTCGCAGCCGATGCCGGTTTTATATTTGCTCTTCCAACCGAGGCCCTGGTCCTCGATCGCGCCGGCTTCCGGCTCCGGCCCGAGCAGCGACGGGTCGCCGGCGCCGTGGGTCTTGCCGAAGGTATGGCCGCCGGCGATCAGCGCGACGGTCTCTTCGTCGTTCATCGCCATGCGCGCGAAAGTGTCGCGGATGTCGCGCGCCGAGGCGACCGGATCGGGATTGCCGCCTGGACCTTCGGGGTTCACGTAGATCAAGCCCATCTGGACCGCGCCGAGCGGGTTCTGCAGCTCTTTCTCGCCGCTGTAGCGCTCGTCGCCAAGCCAAGTGCCTTCGGGGCCCCAGTAAAGCTCTTCCGGCTCCCAAGTATCGGCTCGGCCACCGGCGAAACCGAAGGTTTTGAAGCCCATGGATTCGAGGGCGACGTTGCCGACAAGAACGTAGAGATCGGCCCAGGAGAGTTTCTTGCCGTACTTCTGCTTGATCGGCCAGAGCAAGCGGCGTGCCTTGTCGAGGTTGGCGTTGTCGGGCCAGCTGTTGAGCGGCGCGAAGCGTTGCTGGCCGCCGCCAGCGCCGCCGCGGCCGTCGGCGATGCGATAGGTGCCTGCGCTATGCCAGGCGAGGCGGACGAAAAGGCCGCCGTAATGGCCGAAATCGGCCGGCCACCAATCTTGCGAATCGGTCATCAGGGCATGCAGGTCTTTGATGACCGCGTCGAGGTCGAGGCTTTTGAATTCCTTGGCGTAGTCGAAATCTTTCCCCATCGGGTCGGACCAGGGGGAATGTTGATGAAGAACTTGGATGTTCAATTGGTCGGGCCACCAGTCGCGATTCGCGCGGGGTCGCGGAGTTGCCCCATGCATCACCGGGCATTTGCCGGCGGTGGCGTCATTAGCGTCCATGATCGTTTCCTTTAGCTGTGGTGGGGGCTATCTGATTGAGACATATGGATAACTTAAAAATTATAGAATTAGAATAATTATAATAAAGATCGTCTGCAACCAATTTCACCCTACATTTAGGGCGCGACGTCGGGATGCATCAAGACAGACAGCTTATCATGCTCAAGCAAAACGCCCCGGCGTTTCGGCCGGGGCGTTGGTTCGGGAAGTCTAGTTTGGTTGTCTCGGCAGAAGCAGAGGGTGAGTTCAGCTCTTCTGGCCTTCCATGTAGATCGCCGTGATCTTTTCGACCGCGCTTTTCGGCGAGGCGTAGATTCGTTTGACGAACTCAAGCATCTCGGCGCCGCTGCTCGGCGAACTGCAGTCGAGCTTCATCTTGGCGCATTCAGCCAGGTAGCCGGCGTCCTTGAACATCTTGGCAAAACCGTTGGAGAGGATCTTCACTTTAGCATCATCCACGCCGGGCGGCGC
>CAMAVH010000103.1 GCA_945861615.1 Rhizobium sp. Q54
GGTCTATGAGCCGATGGCCGGCGCGCTCGACTCCAACATCGCCTTCAAGGCGGCTTGCGAATTGGTGTTCGAGGGCAGGGCGCAGCCCAACGGCTACACCGAATTCGTGCTGCACAAATATCGCCGCATCAAGAAGGGTGTCTGACGCCGAGCGAAGGCGAAAAGGCCGCGGAGTGCGATCTTCGCGGCCTTTTTCTTGCCGCAGCGCCGCCGCGCTATTTCGTCAGCCGCGCCGAAATTTTTTGCGCGCCTTCCTGCAGGAGCTGGACGCCGCGTCGGCGAAACTGCGCGGTGAATCGGCTGTCGGCGATCAGCGCGCCGAGAGCGGCCACGGTCTCGCCCTTGTCGTCGAGGATCGGCACGGCGAGCGAGGTGCAATGGGTTTCGCTCAGTTCGCTGCGGCTTTCGGCGAATCCGGCTTTCTTGATCAAGGCGATCTCGCACTCGAGCTGCTCGGCGCTGGCGATGGTGTTGCGCTGGCGGCGTTCGAAGCGCGTGCGCGCGACATAGCCGTTGACCTGCGCCGGCGTGAGGCCGGCGAGCAGAATCAACCCCGTCGCGCCGAGATAGAGCGGCGCCCGCATGCCGACCTCGGCGTTGAGGTACAGCGGATGATGCGCTTCGACGCGGTCGAGCTGCACCCGGTCGTCGCCAACGCGCACCGCGAGAACGACAGTTTCGTCGAGATGGGTACGCAAAAGCCGCAGAATGGGCACGGCGATATCGCGCACTTTGGCCTGGCGTTTGCGAATGTCGGCAAAATGCAAAAGCGCGATGCCGAGGCTATAGCGCCCGGTGATCGGGTCTTTGTCGCAGAGACGGCTCTGCGCCAGCGAATTGAGGATGCGAAAGGCCGTGCTTTTCGGCAGGCCGGTCAGGGCGACGATCTCCGCCAAGCCGAGCTCCGGCTTGTTCAGCGCGAAGAGCGAGAGGACGTCGATCGCCTTCTCGAAGGACTTGAGAGAATCGGCCGATTTAACTTTGGCGGGCGTCGCCATGAGGCACCTGCGGATCGGGCTTAAGCCGGGCTGTCCCGAATATCGGAACTTCTGGGAAATATGTTCCGATATACGGGACGACAGCGCAATGGCAATTGCGCCGGGAAGGCCGCTCCGCCTCACTGACGGCAGAGGACGATCTGCCCTTACACCAGGAGAGCCGGAGCATGACCTTGAAGCATACGACGATCGCTGTTTGCGCTATCGCAGCCAGCGCTGCCGGGACGACGTTCGCCAGCCAGGCTCAAGCGCAAGGCGCTCTGCCTGGCAACAAGCTGACGATCCAGGTGGGCTACGCGCCGGGCGGCGGCAATGACATCTACGCCCGCTTGCTGGCGCAATATCTGCCCGCCCATCTCGCCGGAAAGCCGACCACCGTGGTGGAGAACGTGCCGGGTGCGGGCAGCCTGACGCTCGCGAACAACATGTACGTCACGGCGCCGCGCGACGGTTCGGTGATCGCGACGGTCGCGCAATCGATGCCGCTCAACCAACTGGTCGGCAGCCCGGGCATCCGCTTCGAGGCGGCTAAGTTCAATTGGATCGGCCGCATCTCGTCCAGCGTGCAGGCGATGGTGTTCTCGAGCGCGCTGCCGGTGCGCTCGATCGAGGATTTGCGCAAGACCGAGGTCGTGGCCGCCGCCTCCGGCCCGGCGTCGGGCGCCTCGCTTTTCCCGACATTGCTGAACACCGTGCTCGGAACGAAACTCAAGATGGTGCGCGGCTATACCGGCGTGCCCGCCATGATGCTCGCCATCGAGCGCGGCGAAGCCGGCGCCACGTCCGTCACGCTCACGTCGCTGACCGGCCAGTACGCGCCGTTGCTGAAAGAGGGCAAGATCGTCCTTCTGGCGCAGAATGCGGTCAATCGGCATCCGGACATTCCGAACGTGCCGACGACGGTCGAGCTGGCGCGCAACGATGAAGAGCGCGACACGCTCAAGCTGTTTGCCAGCGTCGGCGACATCGGCCGCGCCTATCTTGCCCCTCCGGGCGTCCCCGCAGCGCGCGTCGCGCAGCTCCGCAAGGCCTTCATGGACACGATGAAGGATCCCGCACTCATCGCATACGCGCAGAAGAACAAATTGGAGCTGGATCCGCTTTCCGGCGAAAATCTGCAGAAGCTGATCGTCGACATGAACACCGTGCCGGCCAGCACCATCGAAAAGGCCAAGGCCGTCATCGCGGCCGATTCGAAAGGCTAGAAGCGCACTCGGGCCGGGCGAGCCTAGACGTTTCATGACGTCTTGGCCGCGCCTGCCCTGCCGGTCTTCCAAGCTCAAGGAGAGTGAAAATGCCTGATTTCCGCACCTTTGCCACCGCCCGTCGGATTCCAGCGCAGCCGATGCTGCCGGTGACCGATCCGGCCGGCTGGACCGCGGAAACCCTCGGCTCGGTCGATAACTTTTCTTATGTTCTGACCGATGGGGATCGCCGCGAGATTCGCGAGGCGGTCGACGCCTTCAAACGCAAAGGCATGGCGCGCGAACAAATGACGCGCGAAGCCTTTCCGCTGCCGTCGTTGTCGCGGATCCTTGCCGACGTCCATCGCGAGTTGCTCGACGGGCGCGGCATCGTGATGCTGCGGAATTTCCCGATCGACGAATTGGACATGGAAAGCGTCGCCACCGGCTATCTCGGCCTCGGCAGCCATCTCGGCGACGCCATGGTGCAAAACGGGCGCGGCCACATCCTCGGCCATGTCCAGGATCTCGGCGAAGACTATAACGGCGCCGGCCGCAGCTATAACACGAGCGCGCAGATCGCCTTCCATTCCGACGCCTGCGATTACGTCGGTTTGCTCTGCTTGCAGGGCGCGAAGCGGGGCGGCGAAAGCCGCGTGGCGAGCTCGGTTACGCTTTACAACAAAATTCTTGCAGCCCGGCCCGACCTCGCTGAAGTGCTGACGCGCGACTTCTATCGCTCGCACAACGGCGAGATGTCACCGGGAGAGCTGCCTTACTGGAAGCAGCCTATCTTCTGTTTCGCCGAAGGCTATTTCAGCGCCATCGGCGCGGGCAGCACGCTGCAGAAGGCCCAACGGCTTTCCGGCGTGCCGCCGATGACGCAGGAGCAGCTCGAGGCGGTCGAGTATTACCGAACAACGGTGTCAGAGATCGCGTCGGACATGGAATTCAAGCCCGGCGACATACAATTGCTGAACAACTACGTGACGCTGCACAGCCGCCGCCATTTCGAAGACTGGCCCGAACCGTCGCGCCGCCGCCATCTGCTGCGTCTCTGGCTGCGCGATCCCGTCGGCCGTCCGGTCACGCAGGCGCAACGCGAAGGCAGGACGGGCAGGGGCATCTCGATCGACGGCCTGAGAAAGATCGCGCCGCTTGATGCCACGGCGTGACACGAGATTGCCTTTGGCGAACAGCCGACACACCAACGGCGCGAGGGTGTCTCTCGCGCCGTTGGTGTGTTCGATGATCTATGGCGATTAGGCGGCGGTGATCGTCGCCGTATGGCCGAAGGCCGGCGGCATGGCCAGCGCGTCGGTCGCCTTGCGCCAGGCCGCATTCTCGATTTTCGAGATCAGTTCGAGGCGCGGGTCGTCGGCGTCGGCGCCTTCGGCCGACATTAATTCGTGCAGCGATGTCAGTTCGGATTCGGGCAGGGCGCGCAGCGCGTCGCTCATGGTGATCGAGCAGGTTTTGGCGGCGTTGGCGTTCTTCCAGTCGCTGGTATCGATGGCGAAATTCAAGCCGCGAATCGTCACGATGCGGATGCTCATGCTGTCTCCTATGTCGGGACCGCGCTCATGCTTCAAAGGTGAGGCACAGAGGGACCGGGCGCGAGGGGCGAGCCGGCGGCGGGCGGGCCCCCACCATAGGCCCTTTGGCGGCAAAAGGATCGCGCTCATTGCCGGCGCCGGCTATTTCCAAAAAGTGAATAATCAATTTCACCCGCAGCAGGTTGTGCGAAAAGCGGAAAAAGCGCGATAACACAAGGCATTCAAGGCAATCGCTGAAATTCCCGCCGCCATCGGCGAGGGAGAAACTCTTAGGCGCAGCCGAGCCCGGTCTACTACATTGCCGGAACGCGAGAGGGACTAAACGCCGCCTATTGAGAGCGCCGACCCGGTCTCGCGCAATGACAGGGAGAGAGACATGCCAAGCCATAAGACCGCCAGGATTCTGTCCATCGCCGCGGCCGCGCTGACGGTGGCGGCTGCCGCGCCCATTCTTGCGGAAGGGGCGGCTGCGCAGAGCGTCGCCGATTTTTATAAGGGCAAGAACATCACGGTGCTCATCGGTTACGCGCCGGGCGGTACCTATGACGCGACCGCGCGCCTGCTATCGCGCCACATGCCCAAGCATATTCCCGGCAATCCGACGATGATCCCGAGCAATCTGGTCGGCGCTGGCAGCATCAAGGCAATCTTGAATCTCTATGCCGTCTCGCCGAAGGACGGCACCTATCTCGGCATGGTGGCGCGCAGCTACGCCATCGAGCCGGTCTTCAACCCCGAAGCGGCGAAATACGACCCGACGAAATTCAATCCGATCGGTTCGAGCAGTTCCGAGGTCTCGATCGCGGCGTCATGGCATACTGCGCCGTTCAAGAGCTTCGACGATCTCTTCCAGCGCGAGATCACGGTGGGTTCCACCGGGATGACCGACGACACCGGCCGTTTCCCGCTGCTGACGCGCAACCTGACGGGCGCCAAGATCAAGATCGTGCAGGGTTATCCCGGCGGCAACGACGTGACCCTGGCGATGGAGCGCGAGGAAGTGCAGGGCCGTTTCGGCTGGTCGTGGGGCAGCGTGAAAAGCCGCGCCAGGAATTGGCTCGACGAGAAGAAGATCAACGTGCTCTTCCAGATGGCGCTCAACAAGGCGCCGGATCTGCCGAACGTGCCGTGGATCATGGACTATGTGAAGAACGAGCAGGATCGCCAAGCGCTGGAATTGCTGTTCGCGCCGCAAGTGACCGCCTGGCCGCTTATCGCGCCGCCCGACGTGCCGGCCGATCGACTCAAGGCTCTGCGCGCGGCCTTCGATGCCACCATGAAGGACAAGGATTTCCTCGTCGAGGCAACCAAGCTCAAGCTCGACGTCGAACCGATCTCCGGCGAAGAGATGCACAAGCTGGTGCAGCGTCTTGGCACCTTCGACAAGGCGATTGTCGAACGCGCCGTCGCGCTCACATCGAGCACCGCACCGTGAGACATTAAAGCCGTTTCAACTAGGGAGTAATGCAATGTCGACTATCAATGCCGCCGTCATGTCCGCGCGTACCGTCGAGGATAAGTTCAAAGGGAACATCGACAATATTCCGCAGTTCCTGTTTTCCGGCGACTCGCATGTCGACGAGCCTGTCGATCTTTGGGCCAGCCTGCCGAAGGATCAGCAGGATGCGCTGCCCAAGCTGGTGAATTGGGATCCGGCGAAGCGTCCCGCCGGCGGCCTCGATCCTAAGATTCGTCTCGAACATATGGACCTCGACGGCGTTGCCGGCGAAATCCTCTACCCGACGATGGGCCTGCGCGCCTTCGCGGCGCCGCAGAAGGCGCAGGAGAATGCCTTCCGCCTCTACAACGATTGGCTGGCGGACTATTGCAAAACCTCGCCGAAGCGTTTGTTCGGCGTACCTTGCCTGTCGGTCTATGACATCGACGTGGCGGTGAAGGAGTTGCAGCGCTGCCATGACATGGGTCTCAAGGGCGGTCTGGTGTGGCAGGTGCCGGAACCGTCGCTGCCCTTCAAGTCTGACCATTACGAAAAGCTCTGGGCGGCGGCCTCCGAGCTTGGCGCGCCGATCAACTTCCACATCCTCAGCGGTTTCTCCTACAACCGCTTCATGCCGCAGGCACAGGGCATGGAAGTCGTGCGCGGTTCGGTCAACATCAAGACCGCCGATGCCGTGACCACCGTGTTCGACCTGATCTGGTCGGGCGTGTTCGAGCGCCATCCGAATCTGAAGTTGGAGCTGGTCGAGAGCGAGATCGGCTGGTTGCCGTTCGTCTTGCAGCAGTGGGACTATTACTACGGTCGCTTCACCAAGCCGGGCCAGTCGGCGATGCAGAAGTTCGAAATCTCGCGCAAGCCGAGCGAGATTTTCAACGAGCATTTCTACGCCACCTTCATGGACGATTTTGTCGGCGCTCATATGCTCAAAATCTGGGGCGAGAAAAACTGCCTGTGGTCGAGCGACTATCCGCACGCGAACATGACTTGGCCCAATTCGCGGGCATTCCTTGCCAAACAACTCGGCGAGATGGAGCCGTCGCGCATTAAGCGCTTCACCAGCCAAAATGCGATCGATCTCTATCAACTGAAACTTTAAACAGCTGAAGCGAGGGCGCTCCGGCGCTAATATGACGGGGCGCGGCATTCGCCGCGGCCCCGCCGCCTCCTTGTCCTTCAACAAAGAGAGAATGCCGTCATGTTGGAAGCACCCACCTTCGTCAAGCCGGCGCTCGGCAAGAACGCCATCAAAGAGCAGGAGCTTGCTCTCGCGGACAACACCAAGCCCAAGGTGTTCAAGCTCAAGGCTCAGTTGCTCGACCAGGGCCGCACCGACACGGTGTTGGCGGCCTGCGAGGGCATGGTCGTCCGCATCAAAGTCTACGCTTCGGGCGGCGAGAACGAGTTGCACGCCCATACCACGGAGGATCATACCTTTATGATTCTGCAGGGCTCGGGCCGCTTCTTCGGGCCCAACGGCGAGGAGATCGAGCTTGGCCAGTACGAGGGCATCCTGCTTCCTCGCAACAGCTATTATAAATTCTTCGCAACCAGCAAGGAGCCGCTGGTGATGATCCGCGTCGGCAGCCCCGGGCCCAAGGGCCAGAAGGCGCCGCTGCGCATCGACATGGCGGGCAATGAGATGCTCGGCGACTCCAAGGAGAACAAGAAGGAGCCGGTGATCTTCCGCGAGGGCGCTTTCTTCGGCGGCTGATGGCGGCGCAAGCGCTCCATGGCAAACGGCCCGCAGAGTTGCGGGCCGTTTTCTTTTGCGCTACTCGGCCGCTTGCTTGGCTTCCTTGGGCGGCGACTTGCGCAGCATCATGCGGATGTTCGCCACATGCATGGATTCCTCGGCGATCTTCTGACGCGCATATTCTTCCAGCACGACCGATTCACCCTCGATTGATTTCAACAGATCGCGGTAAAGCTCGACGCCGGCTTCTTCGCGCGCCAGCGTTTCGGTCATGATCTGGTCAATGGTGTCATGGTGAGTCTGCGGCAGGCTTGCGATATTGAGCGACGGGCGAGCTTCTAATCGCGTGATCATGGTGCCGGCTTCCTGGGCATGGCCGAGCGCTTCGGTCGCGCCGTCGGCAAACCAGGATTGGATAGGAATTCGCGCATGGCCGAAGACCATGAAGGAATAATGCGTGTAATAGACGACGGTCGCCAGTTCCATCTCGAGAATGCGGTTCAGCTTCTCGACGGCGGCGGGAATGTCGAACGTGCGGACACGGGCCATGGCGCTCTCCTGTAAAGGAGAGAAACGCCCTGGCGCGGCGGAGCGTTCCGTCGAGTTCCTCCAGGCTTTCATTTGGTCTGGGCTAGACGGGCGCGCGCCATTGCCCGACATCGGTGACGAGCAAGGCGCAGGGCAGCTTGCTCTCATCCACCGGGCCGGGCCAGGGATCGCCCATGGCGAGATTGATCACCACATGCATGGGCAGATGCATGCCGTGAACCGAGATGCTTGCCTCCGGGTTCGGTACCGAACGCGACAGCTTGCCGTTGTGGTAGAAGCTGACGTGCTTGGGCGTCCATAGGCAGCCGTAGACGACGGGTTCGTGCACCGAGGTGCCGATGTCGAGCCAGCCGCCGGCCGATGTGCGCTTGTTCGGTTTGGTCAGATCGGGCCAATGGGCATTGACCCAGACCTTTGTCGGGCCGGCGTCCTTGCCGTTGGGCCATTCGAGAATATCGATCTCCGGCGGCCAGACGTCGGGCAGGCCGCCCGGCCCGTCGCCGTTCATCAGCCAGAAGGCCGGCCACATGCCCTTGACGTCGGGCAGGATCATCGTCGCTTCGAAATAACCGTAGGTCTGATTGCCCTTCGACCAGTTGGCGATGACGCCGGACTGGTAGGGCATGCCCCACGTCGCGTCCTTTTCGTCGGGCGGCGTCTTGCGCGCGGTGATGGCGAGCCAGCTTTTGCCGCCGCGCATCACGGTGGAGAAGGGGTTATAGCGGCCGCGTGTGCCGTTCTTGCCGGCCTGGCCGGGAAAGACATATCCCTGCCGTTCGCGGTTCAGGGTCATGACGCCGGTGGTGAAGGTGCGGCGCCAGAGGCCGCCGGGATCGAGTCCGTCGACCTTCAGGCCCTCCTTGAAATCGTCGAACCGCCAGCGTTGCCAGCCGTCGGGCCCGACACCGGGTCGAATCGTCGTCGGCGGCACGGCGATATCGAGCGGTAGAACCATCCGATCTCCTTAAGCGCTCAGACGTTCGGCATGCCAGCGCAAATGATCGTCGATGAAGCTGGCAATGAAATAATAAGAATGATCGTAGCCGCTTTGTAGCCGCAGAGTCAGCGGAATTGACGCGCGCGCGCAGGCGGATTCCAAGAGTTCCGGCTTCAGCTGCGTGTCGAGAAAATTATCGGCGGTTCCCTGGTCGATCAGCAGATCGGACAGGCGGGCACCGTCGTCGATCAGCGCGCAGGCGTCGTAGGGGCGCCAAGCGGCGCGGTCTGTGCCGAGATAGCCCGTCAAGGCCTTCACGCCCCAGGGGCAGTTGATCGGCGAGGCGATCGGCGCAAAGGCGGAGACCGCCTTGAAGCGGCCGGGATATCTGAGAGCCAGCGTGAGCGCGCCATGGCCGCCCATGGAATGACCCATGATGCTTTGTCGCGTCATGTCGGCGGGCAGTTCGGTGCCGACGAGCCGCGGCAGCTCGTCGGCGATGTAGCTCGCCATGCGGTAGTGGCGCGACCAGGGCGCTTCGGTGGCATCGACATAAAAACCGGCGCCGAGGCCGAAGTCGTAGGCCCCGCCCGGATCGTCGGGCACATCGTCGCCACGCGGGCTGGTGTCGGGCGCGATCAGCATGAGGCCGAGGGCGCTGGCCATGCGCTGCGCGCCCGCCTTCACGGTGAAGTTCTCCTCGCTGCAGGTGAGGCCGGAAAGGAACCATACCACCGGCACCTTGGTCGTCTCGGCCTGCGGCGGCAGATAGACGGCAAGCCGCATCGGCGTCCCGGTCGCCGTCGAGTCGTGTTTGTAGACGATCTGCGTGCCGCCGAAGCTGCGCGCCTTGCTCACGGTTTCGAAGGTCATCATTTTCGCCTAATAGACGATGACCGAGCGGATCGACTTGCCTTCATGCATCAGATCGAAGGCGGTGTTGATCTCCTCCAGCGGCATCGTATGCGTGATCAGGCTGTCGATGTCGATCTTGCCCTCCATATACCAATCGACGATCTTCGGAACGTCGGTGCGGCCGCGCGCACCGCCGAAGGCCGAGCCCTTCCACACGCGCCCGGTGACGAGCTGGAAGGGGCGGGTGGAGATTTCCTGGCCGGCGGGCGCGACGCCGATGATGATGCTCTCGCCCCAGCCGCGATGGGCGCATTCGAGGGCCTGACGCATCGTCGAGACGTTGCCGATACATTCGAAGCTATAGTCGACGCCGCCGTCGCTGAGATCCTGGATGGCCTGCACGACCTTGTCGCGGCCGACGATGTCCGGGTTGACGTAATCTGTCATGCCGAACTTCTTGGCCATCTCGGCCTTGGCCGGATTGAGATCGACGCCGATGATTCTGTCGGCGCCGACCATGCGGGCCCCCTGGATGACATTGAGGCCGATGCCGCCGAGGCCGAAGACGGCGACGGTCGAGCCGGGCCGCACTTTCGCGGTGTAGATCAC
>CAMAVH010000104.1 GCA_945861615.1 Rhizobium sp. Q54
TATCTATGCCTGCGAGGCGCTTTATCACGCCGGCATCTCGCCCAAGCGCTCGGCTCATCTGGTGCAGGGCGAACGGGCCGATAAGCTGGTCGGCGCGGTCAAAGACGTCCTCAAGGCAGCCATCGCGGTCGGCGGCTCGACCCTGCGCGACCATCAGCAACCCTCCGGCGAGCTGGGCTATTTCCAGCATCATTTCGCCGCCTACGACCGCGAGGGGGGCGCGTGCAAAATCTGTCAGGCGGCCAAAAATCCCAAATCGCCGCTGATCAAACGCATGGTCCAGTCAGGCCGTTCGACATTTTATTGTGCGGTGCACCAACGGTGAGATAACGTCAGGCCGACTTTAGGGAGCCCGCCGTGCCGCGCCTGACCGCCCTGATCATCGCTTTTGCCTTGCTTGCCGCCGCGCCGAGCGCGGTTTGGGCGCAAAGCCGCGCTGGTCAAAGTCAGGCGGGGACCGCCTTTCTCAGCGTGATCGACGACGTGCCGCTGATGCCGGGCCTGGCCGAACGGCCGGACGCCGCCGTGGTGTTCGACAAGCCCGAGGGCCGCATCGTCGAAACCGAGGCGACGGGACGGCTTGCCCGCGCCGAGGTGCTGAAATTCTACGCCGCCAGCCTGCCGCAGCTCGGCTGGCGCGCGCGCGGCGAGGGCCGCTTCCTGCGCGATCGCGAGGAACTGGCCCTGAGCTTCGTCAGCGGGCCGGGCGGCGCCCTGACCGTGCGTTTCACTCTCTCGCCCGACCGTTAAGCGGGTCCAGTTTTCATTTCAGGAGAATCCGATGGCCCACGAGTTGATTATCGTCGAGACGCGTGACGCCGTCGGCCTGATCACCCTGAACCGTCCCCAGGCGCTCAATGCCCTGAACACGCAGCTGGTGCAGGAGATGGGCGAGGCGGTCGGCGCCTTCGACCGCGATCCGGCCATCGGTTGCATCGTCATCACCGGATCGGAGAAGGCCTTCTCGGCCGGCGCCGACATCGGCGAGATGAAGGACAAGTCCTTCGCCGACGCCTATCTCGAAGACTTCATCACCAAGGACTGGGAAAGCGTCGCGCGTTGCCGCAAGCCGGTGATCGCCGCGGTGGCCGGCTTCGCGCTCGGCGGCGGCTGCGAAATGGCGATGATGTGCGACATCATCATCGCCGCCGACACGGCGAAATTCGGCCAGCCGGAAATCACCATCGGCGTGCTGCCCGGGGCCGGCGGCAGCCAGCGCCTGACGCGCGCCGTCGGCAAGTCCAAGGCGATGGACATGTGCCTGTCGGGCCGCATGATGGATGCCGCCGAGGCGGAGCGCGTCGGCCTGGTCAGCCGCGTCGTGCCGGCCGCCGATCTGCTCGCCGAGGCGCTCAAGACCGCCGGCAAGATCGCCCTGCAGTCGCGCACGGCGGCCATGATGACCAAGGAATCGGTCAACCGCGCCTTCGAGACCTCGCTCGCCGAGGGCATCCGCTTCGAGCGCCGGCTGTTCCACGCCAGTTTCGCGACGCCCGACCAGAAGGAAGGCATGGCGGCCTTCATGGAAAAGCGCAAGCCGGCCTACAAAAAGTAAGACCGCCCCGGCCTATTCGCGCCGAAGCGCTTCTGCCACTACATATGGTGCGCGCAAGGCCTTGCGGCGCTTGGCTTTTCACGCGGCCGACGCGCGCAAACCCAGGGAATCTGCGGCATTGACGGATATGGGGGCGGCGGCTATAAACCCCGCCTTTCCGGTATTCCCTCGAATAGACGATCCAGCAAAGGCTGAGCCATGGCCAATATCAAGTCCTCCAAGAAGCGGGCCAAGCAGAGCGTGAAGCGCGCCGCGATCAATCACTCCCGCCTGACGCAGGTGCGCGGCGCTGTGAAGAGCGTCGAAGTCGCGATCGCGTCCGGCAAGAAGGACGAAGCCGCCGCCGCCCTCAAGGCCGCCCAGCCGCAGATGATGCGCGGCGTCAGCAAGGGCGTCGTTCTGAAGAACACGATGTCGCGCAAGCTGTCGCGTCTGTCGGCGCGCGTGAAGGCGCTTTAACGATTCGCTTCGCCGCGCGCCGATTTCCGGCGCGCACCCTGACGAAGAAAGTTTCGACGTGAGAGTGTTTTTGTTTCGCGTCAGATTGTTGCGCTTCTAGATTTTCCAATGCCCGCATCGAGCGATCGATGCGGGCATTTGTTTTTTGCGGCGCATTCGCTTTTGTGCCGCGATTTTTTGCGCCGTAGCCATCGGACAGCGCTGACTTTTTTCCCGTAAATTTTTCCCCCACGTCTTTTTCCGGACGATCTTTCCCGGCGGTTTTTTCTCCCCATTCCCTTTGCCAATGGAAATATAGGAAAAATTCATCACGTTGGCGCTGGGACTCGTTTCGCTTTGCGAGTCAACATGGGATGAACGCATGCGCGGCTAAAAATTTTCGCCGTTCCCCGTTCGATCACGTTGCACGCCAGAGGGGGCATGGCTAGAGTCCGCCTCCACCCCCGGTCGTCAAGTCGGACACCGACCATCTGAATGGCCGGGGATATTCATCGGACATATCGCCGCAGTTTTTTCGGCATAGGGCCATCAGTTCGTAACCGACGTTTTCATTCGCGACGCTTTTCTTTGGCGCGTATGTCGGTTCGTTCATTACGCGTGAGTAATCGTCGAGGCGCGCCGTCTCAATGAGAGTCCGGCGCGATTGGCGAGGCAGGGGAGCCAGAGCATGGCAGATCAAACGCAACGCACTTCGGGGGAAGCCAGCGTTGCTCCGGGAGACGGGTACGCAGGCGACGTGACGCCGACGCAAGCGTGGAGCATCCTCAAGGATGCGCCGAACGCGGTCCTGATCGACGTGCGCACGCAGCCCGAATGGGTCTTCGTCGGCGTGCCCGATTTGGGCCCGATCGGCAAGCGCGCCGCCTTCGTGCCGTGGCAGGTCTTCCCGTCCATGCAGGTCAACCCGGAATTCGCCAAGCAGGTCCAGGCGACCGGCGCCGCGCCGGGCGAGCCCGTGCTGTTTCTCTGCCGCTCCGGCGCGCGGTCGAGGGCGGCCGCCATCGCGCTGAGCAAGCTCGGCTTCGAGCGTGCCTATAACGTCAGCGGCGGCTTCGAGGGCCCCCATGACGCCAATAAACACCGCGGCGCGACAGACGGCTGGAAGGCCGCCGGGCTCCCCTGGGTTCAGGATTGAAAGAAGAAATGAGCTTGGAGTCCGGTAGTCCTATGTCGTCGTCCTCTCCGTCCGTCAGCGCCCCGACCGCCGCCCAGTGGGAGCGCGTGCTCGGCCGCCTGCGCGTCGAATTCGGCGACGCCGTGTTCAAGAGCTGGCTCAAGCCCCTGACCTTCGCCAATGCCGGCGAAGGCGAAGTGATCGTCAGCGTGCCGACGCGTTTCATGCGCGATTGGGTCGAACGCCATTACCTCGAGCGCATCCGCGCCATCTGGTGCGAAGAGAACGCCGGCGTGCGCACGGTCGTGGTGCGCGTCCACCGTCCGGCGACGCCGAAAGCCGCCGCCCTCGGCCCCAACGGCCTCGGCGTGCCGCAAAGCTCCAACGGCCATGCGAATGGCACCGCGAACGGCAATGGTCACGCGACCTCCGCTCCGCAGTTCACTCCGGCCGCGGCCGCGCCGAACGGCGCGCCCGCCATCACCGGCGGCGAAGACCGCGCCGACATCAGCGCGCCCTTGGATCCGCGCTTCACCTTCGAGAATTTCGTCGTCGGCAAGTCGAACGAGTTCGCCTATGCCGCCGCCCGCCGCTTGGCGGAAGCCAAGACCGTGCCGTTCAATCCGCTGTTCCTCTACGGCGGCGTCGGCCTCGGCAAGACCCACCTGATGCATGCCATCGCCTGGGCGATCCGCGAGCGCTATCCGACCAAGCGCGTGATCTATCTCTCGGCCGAGAAGTTCATGTACCAGTTCATCCGCGCTCTGCGCTTTCGCGACACCATGGCGTTCAAGGAGCAGTTCCGCTCGGTCGATGTGCTGATGATCGACGATGTGCAGTTCATCTCCGGGCGCGATTCGACGCAGGAAGAATTCTTCCACACGTTCAATGCCCTGGTCGATCAGAACAAGCAGATCGTGATATCCGCCGACAAGTCGCCGTCCGACCTGGAAGGCATGGAAGACCGCATGAAGTCGCGTCTCGGCTGGGGCCTGGTGGCCGACATTCACCAGACCGACTACGAACTGCGCCTATCGATCCTGCAGTCCAAGGGCGAAAAGCTCGGCGCCGGCCAAGTGCCGCCAAAGGTGCTGGAATTCCTCGCCCACAAGATCACTTCGAACGTCCGCGAACTGGAAGGCGCGCTCAACCGCGTCGTCGCCCATGCCACCCTGGTCGGCCGCGAGATCTCGCTGGAAACCGCGCAGGACGTGCTGCACGACCTGTTGCGCGCCAACGACCGCCGGGTGACCATCGAGGAAATCCAAAAGCGCGTCGCCGAGCATTTCAACATCCGCATCTCGGACATGTCCTCGGCCCGCCGCGCCCGCGCCGTGGCCCGCCCGCGCCAAGTCGCCATGTATCTCGCCAAGCAGCTGACCTCGCGCTCGCTGCCCGAGATCGGCCGCAAGTTCGGCGGCCGTGACCACACCACCGTCATGCACGCGGTGCGCAAGGTCGAAGAGCTGCGCGCCGGCGATTCGAGCTTCTCGGAGGACATCGACCTGCTGCGCCGGATGCTGGAAAGCTGAGGCTGATCCGCCGCCTGCTCCGCCATTAAAACCGCCCAGTTTCGGGCGGTTTTTTCTTGGCTGCGCGCCCCTGAATCCGCCGCTTGGCCAGGGCCCCGGCCCGGCCCCGCCGGGATGCGAATCGCTTTGGGAAACCAAGCCCTTCTGCTACAATCGGCGACCGGCCGCGAGCCTGCCGTCGCCCGGCCCGTTTCGGGCCTCCCTGTCAAGTTCAGGGGGCGATTCGCAGGGGCCAGGCCGGGCCCCGCCGAGCTATCGCGCGGCGGCAACAAACGGCGGGAACCGATCCTTGATCCTTCAGCAGTTCGTCCAATCATGAAACTGACCATCGAACGCGCCGCGCTTCTGCGCGCCCTCGGCCACGTCCAAAGCGTCGTCGAACGCCGCAACACCATTCCCATCCTGTCGAACGTCCTGCTCGAAGCCCAGTCGGGCAAGCTCAAGCTGACGGCGACCGATATGGATCTCGCCATCACCGAGGCGGTCGATGCCCAGGTGGCGACGGCCGGCGCCACCACGGCCGCCGCCCACACGCTCTACGACATCGTCCGCAAGCTGCCGGACGGCGCCCAGGTCGAGCTGGCCCAGAAGGGCGAAAACGCCCCGCTGACGATCCGCGCCGGGCGCTCGGTCTTCACCCTGCAGTGCCTGCCGCCGGCCGATTTCCCGGTGATGACCAAGGACAAGCTGCCGCATGAGTTCACGGTTACCGCCGAAGAGCTCAAGGGCCTGATCGACCATACCCGCTTCGCCATCTCCACCGAGGAGACGCGCTACTACCTGAACGGCATCTACCTGCATGCCACCAAGGAAGCCGGCGGCGTGCTGCGCGCGGTCGCCACCGACGGCCACCGCTTGGCCCGCTTCCAGGTGCCGCTGCCCAAGGGCGCGGCCGAGATGCCCGGCATCATCATTCCGCGCAAGACCGTCGCCGAGCTGCGCAAATTGCTCGACGAGAGCGAAGGCAATGTCGAGCTGTCCCTGTCGGACACCAAGATCCGCTTCGCCTTCGGCGATGCGGCGATGACCTCCAAGCTGATCGACGGCACCTTCCCGGACTACGAGCGCGTCATCCCCTCGGGCAACGACAAGATCCTGGAAGTGCCCTGCAAGGCCTTCGCGTCCGCCGTCGATCGCGTGTCGACCATCTCGACCGAGAAATCGCGCGCCGTGAAGCTGGCCGTCGGCAAGGGCTCCTTGACCCTGTCGGCCACCAGCCTCGACAACGGCAGCGCCGTCGAAGAGCTGGAAGTGAGCTTCGACGCCGAGCCGCTCGAGATCGGCTTCAACTCGCGCTACCTGCTCGACATCACCGAACGCATTGCCGGGGAAAGCGTCCAATTCACCATGGCCGACGGCGCTTCGCCGACGTTGGTGCGCGACGTCGACGACGCCGCTGCGCTCTACGTCCTGATGCCGATGCGAGTCTGAGCCGGCGACTGGTTCCCAGGAGGGCCCTGAGCTGCACGCGCCTCTGCCATCCGTTGCGATTCCGCAAGTTGGATCCAAGCCGCAAACGCGCCCCGCGCGCTTCGCGGTGACGCGGCTGGCGCTGACCGACTACCGTTGCTACGCCAGCTTGCGCCTCGAGACCGACGGCCGCAGCGTCGTCCTCGTCGGGCCCAACGGCGCCGGCAAGACCAACCTGCTGGAGGCGATTTCCTTTCTCGCCCCCGGGCGCGGCCTGCGCAACGCGCGCCTCGCCGAAGTGGACCGCTTGGGCAAGGACCGTCCCGACTCCGCTTGGGCGGTCGCCGCGATAATCGCCACGCCGGACGGCGAGATCGCCGTCGGCACCGGGCGCGATCCGGCGACGAAGGCGGGCAGCGGCGACGACGAAGATGACTCCGAGCGCCGCGCCGAAAAGCGCCTGGTGCGGCTCGATGGCCAGCCGGCCAAGGGCGCCAGCATCCTCGGCGAGGTGATGAGCGTGCTGTGGCTGACCCCGGCGATGGACCGCCTGTTCGTCGAAGGCGCGGCGGGCCGCCGGCGGTTCTTGGACCGTTTGGCTTTCGGCCTCGATCCGGCCCATGCCGGGCGCATCACGGCTTACGAGAAGGCGATGCGCGAGCGTGCCAAGCTTTTGCGCGGGCCCCGCGAAGGCAGAGGCCCGGCCGATCCGCACTGGCTGGCGGCGCTCGAGCAAAGCATGGCCGAGCGTGCCGTCGCCATCGCGGCGGCCCGACTTGAGACGGTTGCCGCGTTGAATGTCGCGATGGGCGAAGGATTGGGCCCGTTCCCGACCGCCGAGATCGCGGTCGAGGGCGAGACCGAACGCTGGCTCGAGGCGCAACCGGCGCTGGCCTGCGAAGAACGCCTGATGGCGGCGCTCGCCGCCGCGCGCGGCCATGACGCCGAGACCGGCGGCGCGGGGATAGGCCCGCATCGCAGCGATCTGGCGGTGACCCACGCGGCCCGGCGCATGCCGGCGCATCTCTGCTCGACCGGCGAGCAGAAGGCGCTGCTGACCGGCATCGTGCTGGCGAATTTGCGCTTGCAGGCGCGCCGTCCGCGCGCGAACGGCTGCGCGGCGGTGCCGATCCTGCTGATGGACGAAGTCGCCGCGCATTTCGACGAGGCCCATCGCCGGGCCCTGTTCGCCGAGATCGACGCGCTCGGCGTGCAGGCCTGGATGACGGGGACCGAGGCGGCCCTGTTCGCGCCGCTCAGCGACACGGCGCAGATGTTCCGCGTCGCCGCCGCGACGGTATCGCGCGCCAGCTTTTGAAGAGTCCGTTTCTGATTTTCTGAATCGCGTGAGTTTTAGGGCGGATCACCGCCGAGAGAGATAGCCATGAGCACCGAGTCGCAGAAAGCCAAAGCCGATGCCGCCGACGATTACGGCGCGGAATCGATCAAGGTCCTGAAGGGCCTCGATGCCGTGCGCAAACGCCCCGGCATGTATATCGGCGATACCGACGATGGCTCGGGCCTGCACCACATGATCTACGAAGTGGTCGACAACTCGATCGACGAGGCGCTCGCCGGCTATTGCGACCGCGTCGAGGTGACGCTCAACCCCGACGGTTCGGCGACGATTCGCGACAACGGCCGCGGCATCCCGACCGACATGCACAAGGAAGAGGGCGTGTCGGCGGCCGAGGTCATCATGACCCAGCTCCATGCCGGCGGTAAATTCGACCAGAACACCTACAAGGTGTCGGGCGGTCTGCATGGCGTCGGCATCTCGGTGGTCAACGCGCTCTCCGAGCATCTCGACCTGCGCATCTGGCGCGGCGGCAAGGAACATTTCATGCGCTTCCGCATGGGCGATGCCGAAGCGCCGCTCGCGGTGGTCGGCGATGCGCCGATGGACGCCGACAAGGACGGTAAGCCGGGCCTGCGCACCGGCACGGAAGTGACCTTCTTCCCGTCCGACAAGATATTCACCAAGACCGTGTTCGACTTCGACACGCTCGAGCATCGCCTACGCGAGCTGGCCTTCCTCAATTCCGGCGTGAAGCTGACGCTGACCGACGCGCGCTCGGTCGACGAGCCGAAGGTCGTCGAGCTGCATTACGAGGGCGGCCTGGAAGCCTTCGTGCAATATCTCGACCGCTCGAAGGTAGCGCTGCATCAGCCGGTGATCTATGTCACCGGCGAGAAGGACGGCATCGTCACCGAAGTGGCGATGGAGTGGAACGATAGCTATCACGAGAACACGCTGTGCTTCACCAACAACATCCCGCAGAAGGACGGCGGCACCCATCTCGCCGGCTTCCGTGGCGCGCTGACGCGCAGCCTGAACAATTACGTGACGTCGTCGGGCGTCGGCAAGAAAGAGAAACTGCAGATCACCGGCGATGACATGCGCGAAGGCCTCACTTGCGTGCTGTCGGTGAAAGTGCCCGATCCCAAGTTCTCGTCGCAGACCAAGGAGAAGCTGGTCTCGTCGGAAGTGCGTCCGGTCGTCGAATCGGTCGTCAACGACAAGCTCAGCCAATGGTTCGAGGAACATCCCGGCGAGGCCAAGAAGATCGTCAGCAAGGCGATTGAGGCGGCCGCCGCCCGTGAAGCGGCGCGCAAGGCGCGCGATCTCACGCGCCGCAAAGGCATCCTCGATATCTCGTCGCTGCCCGGCAAGCTCGCCGACTGTCAGGAGCGCGATCCGGCGAAATCCGAGATCTTCATCGTCGAGGGCGATTCGGCCGGCGGCTCGGCCAAGCAGGGCCGCAACCGCGCCAACCAGGCGATCCTGCCCTTGCGCGGCAAGATCCTCAACGTCGAGCGCGCGCGCTTCGACAAGATGCTGGGATCGGCCGAAATCGGCACGCTGATCACCGCGCTCGGCACCGGCATCGGCAAGGAAGACTTCAACGTCGAGAAGGCGCGCTACCACAAGATCATCATCATGACGGACGCCGACGTCGACGGTAGCCATATCCGCACGCTGCTGTTGACGTTCTTCTATCGCCAGATGCCCGAGCTGATCGAGCGCGGCTATCTCTATATCGCCCAGCCGCCGCTCTATCGGTCCAAGCGCGGCAAGTCCGAGGTCTATCTCAAGAACGACGAGATGCTCGAGGACTATCTGATCGACGCGGGTCTGGAAGACACGTTGCTGATCATGCGCGACGGCGCCCAGCGCGCCGGCAAGGACCTGCGCGCCGCCGTCGACCATGCCCGCACCGCGCGCAACCTGATCACGCCGCTGGCGCGCCGCGCCGGCTCGCGCATTTTGGTCGAGCAGGCCGCCATCCTCGGCGTGCTCAACG
>CAMAVH010000105.1 GCA_945861615.1 Rhizobium sp. Q54
GGCTGCCGCAACCGCGGCCGCCCGAACGAATTTAGACATTAAGACCTCTCCCCAATGAGGTTGTGATGCGCAGTTCGAAACCTGTTTCGCAAGAAGCAGGCCAGCGGCGGGGGAAATAAGATTTCGCTGTCATAAAAATAACTGGACAAGGAAACCCCAGGGTTTCGCATGTCGAATGATAGGTTTTACCTATAATAAATTTGAATTTAAGATGTTGCGGGGCCGCGCAGCGAAAAATAGCCGTGCATGGACGGGGCAAAAGACTTATTTTTTATCCTAAATGGCCTAATAAATAGGCGTATATCTTTTTTGCATATATTTTTTGCAGTTGGAATATCGGATGCGTCTATGGGCGCGGCGATTCGACCGTGCCGAAACTCTGCGCCAAATGACTGCGATCCGCCGGCAACCCGTAGCCGGCGCTGGTCAGCTTTCGCATCAGTTCTTCCACGTAATCGATATAGGCCCGAAAGCTGCTGCGGCCCTGCGGAGTGAGCGCGATCACCATGCGGCGGCGATCGTTCTGCGCACGGCGCAACTCGACCAGGCCGATGGCCTCAAGATCGCGCACCACATATTGCAGCGTCCGGTGCGGACGGCCAATCGTCGTTTCCAGTGTCGAATAATTCATGCGTGCGTCCGGCGCCCGGGCGACGGCGATCAGCACGTCCCAACGGATGGTGGAGCCCCGCGTTTGCAGATTGAGATTCCCCCAACCGCGCGCCTGCCACATAAGATCGGCGAAGAGTTGAAACTTTTCGCCGTGACGCTCTTCCGCGCCGTCGGACGACATAATTCCCTGAGACGGATAAGATTGCGTGGACATAAACTAACGGCCCCCCGATCGCCAGATGGCCCGCGCAGCCCTAAGCCGCGAGAACCTGACCCTTCGGTCATAACCTATTTTTTGCCAGGCTTATCCGCCGTTATAGGTTCCTGTGCTTTAGAAGTAATACGGACGCACTAGTCCGATTGTGGTGGTCGCGAAAAGCGTGTTACCGTTCCTGATGCCGTGAAAATGCGGCAGGCTCATTGGGTTTTCACTTGAGGGATACACCATGAAATACAGGCATCTCGCTGCCGTTCTCGGCGCCGCTTGCGGCACCCTGGCCGCCCTGCCCGCGCTTGCCGGTCCGACGCTCGACGCCGTCAAGGCGCGCGGCGAAATCGTCTGCGGCGTCAATACCGGCGTCGCCGGCTTCTCCGCCCCCGACAGCCGTGGCGAATGGAAAGGCATCGACGTCGACGTCTGCCGCGCCGCCGCCGCCGCGCTGTTCGGCGACGCTAAGAAAGTGAAGTACGTCGGCCTCACCGCCGCGCAGCGTTTCACCGCCCTGCAATCGGGCGAAATCGACGTGCTGTCGCGCAACACCACCGGCACGCTGAGCCGCGACACCTCGCTCGGGCTCAACTTCATCGCGCCGAACTTCTACGACGGCCAGGGCTTCATCGTCGCCAAGAAGCTCGGCGTCAAAAGCGCCAAGGAGCTGAACGGCGCCACCGTCTGCGTGCAGCAGGGCACGACGACCGAACTGAACCTCGCCGACTACGGCCGCGCCAATAAGATCAGCTTCAAGCCTGTCGTGATCGAGAAGGTCGAAGAAACCGTTGCGACCTTCTTCTCCGGCCGTTGCGACGCCTTCACTTCGGACACCTCGCAGCTCGCCGCCACCCGCGCGACCGCCGCGACGAATGCCGACGATTACGTGATCCTTCCGGAAGTCATCTCCAAGGAGCCGCTCGGCCCGATGGTCCGTCACGGCGACGACCAGTGGTTCGATCTCGTGAAGTGGTCGTTGATGGCGATGCTCGAAGCCGAGGAATACGGCATCACCACCGCCAACGTCGATGACATGCTCAAGAGCAACGATCCGAACGTGAAGCGCATCCTGGGCGTCACCGAGGGCATGGGCAAGGCGCTCGGCGTCTCCGAAAAATGGGCCTACAACATCGTCAAGCAGGTCGGCAATTACGGCGAGAGCTTCGACCGCAATGTCGGCGCCAACAGCCCGCTCAAGCTGGAACGCGGCTTGAACGCGCTGTGGACCAAAGGCGGCCTGATGTACGGCTGGCCGATCCGCTAAGACAACAGAGAACAGACGCCGGCGGACCCCCCCGCCGGCGTCGTTCGTTTCGGTCCCATTTCTTCGTAACGCGGGAGTTAGGCATGGCGGCTCACCCGGCCCAAACCGGCGCGACAGCCGGTCGGCCGATTCCGAAGGCGTCACGCGCCGTGTTCTGGAACGATCCGCGCGTGCGCGGCATCTTCTACCAGATACTCGCCGTCGCCCTGATCGGCGGCGCCGTCTGGTGGCTCGCTTCCAACACCATTGAAAACCTTAATTCGCGCAACATCGCGACGGGCTTTCATTTCCTCGGCCGCGAAGCCGGCTTCGACATCGGCGAAAACCTGATCGACTATTCGCCGGCCGACAGTTACTTCAAGGCATTGCTCGTCGGCGTGCTCAACACCCTGCGCGTCGCCGTGATCGGCATCATTCTCGCGACGATCATCGGCACCATCATCGGCATCGCCCGCCTGTCGAAGAATTGGCTGGTCGCCAAACTCGCGTCGATCTACGTCGAGGTCGTGCGCAACATCCCGCTGATCCTGCAGTTGTTCTTCTGGTATTCGCTGATCACCGAATTCCTGCCTGGGCCGCGCGATGCGCTCCACCCGATGGCCGGCGTCTTCCTGTCGAATCGCGGCCTGAAATTTCCTTTGCCGGCGCATGAATTCGCCTACGACCTGGCCATGGTGCTGTTCGCCCTGGGGCTGATCGCCGCCGTCGCGCTCGGTCATTGGGCGAAAAAGCGCCAGGACGCCACCGGCCGGCATTTTCCGACCGCTTGGGTCAATCTCGGCCTGATCGTGGGTCTGCCGATCGCCGGCTGGCTGCTCGCCGGCGCCCCGCTGACGTTCAATGCGCCGGTGCTGCAGGGCTTCAACTTCGTCGGCGGCGCCTCGCTCAGCCCCGAGTTCAGCGCCTTGCTGCTCGGCCTTGTCATCTATACGGCCGGCTTCATCGCCGAGATCGTGCGCAGCGGCATCCAGGCTGTCGGCAAAGGGCAGACGGAAGCGTCCCTGGCGCTCGGCCTGTCGAAGGGCCAGACGTTGCGTCTCATCGTGATGCCGCAGGCGCTGCGCGTCATCGTGCCGCCGATGACCAGTCAATATCTCAACATCACCAAGAATAGCTCGCTAGCCGTCGCCATCGGTTTTCCCGACATCGTCTCGGTCGCCAATACCACGCTGAACCAGACCGGACAGGCCATCGAGGGCATCGCCATCATCATGGCCGTGTTCCTGACGATCTCGCTGTCGATCGCGACCTTCATGAACTGGTACAACAAGCATATCGCCCTGGTGGAACGATGAGCACGGGAGCGCCGATATGAGCGATACCGCGATTCCCACCGCGATGCCGAAACCGATCGCCGGACCGGTGATCTGGTTGCGCGCCAACCTGTTCGCCAATCCGCTCAACGCAATCATGACCGTGCTGGTCGTCTGGTTCCTCGTCATGAGCCTTCCGGCATTGCTCGACTGGCTGCTGCTCGACGCGGTATTCCAGGCCGACAGCGTGCGCGAATGCCGCGCCGCCGGCTCTGGTGCCTGCTGGGCTTTCATCGGCGAGAAGCACCGCCTGATCCTGTTCGGGCTTTACCCCTATGAGGAACAGTGGCGTCCCTTGCTGGTGGTGCTGCTGCTGATCGCCATGGCCGGTGTCAGCTGCTTGCGCCGCTTCTGGACGAAATGGCTGGCCCCGATGTGGATCGCCACTCTCGTCGTCGTCGGCATCCTCATGTGGGGCGGCGTGCTGGGCCTTAGCTACGTCGAAAACGCGCGCTGGGGCGGCCTTCCGCTCACCATGATCCTCGCCTTCGTCGCTATCGCCGTCGCCTTCCCGCTCGGCGTTCTCTTGGCGCTCGGCCGCCGTTCGAACCTGCCGGCGATCCGCGCCATCTGCACCATCTACATCGAGTTGGTGCGTGGCGTGCCCGCCGTCTCGCTGCTGTTCATGGCCTCGGTCATGCTGCCGCTGCTGCTGCCCGAAGGTATGAACATCGACAAGCTACTGCGCGCGCAGATCGCGCTGATCGTCTACGCGTCCGCCTACTTGGCAGAAGTCGTGCGCGGCGGCCTGCAATCCCTGTCGAAGGGCCAATATGAAGCGGCCGACGCCCTCGGCCTCACCTATTGGCAGAAGCAGCGGCTGATCATCCTACCCCAGGCGCTGCGCATCACCATCCCGCCCCTGGTCAATACGCTGATCACCGTCTTCAAGGACACCTCGCTCGTCGTCATCATCGGCCTTTACGACCTGATGAACGCTGCCAAGGCGTCATTCGTCGACCCGGCCTGGCGCGGCAGTTCGATCGAGGCCTATGTCTTCGTCTCGCTGATCTACTTCGCCTTCTGCTTCTTCATGTCGAAATACAGCCAGAGCATCGAGAAGCGCCTGGCCCAATCGCAAAACCGCTAAAGCCACTAAAGGGCAAAGGGATCGACCATGGCCACCGCCGTACAGCAGCCATCAGATGAACCGATGATCCTCCTCGAGAAGGTCAACAAGTGGTACGGCGATTTCCACGTGCTGACCGACATCGACCTCAGCGTGAAGCGCGGGGAACGCATCGTCATTTGCGGGCCGTCGGGCTCGGGCAAATCGACGATGATCCGCTGCATCAACCGCCTCGAAGAGCATCAAGCCGGGCGCATCGTGGTGGATGGCGTCGAGCTGACCAACGACGTCCGCAAGGTCGAGGCCGTGCGCCGCGACGTCGGCATGGTGTTCCAGCATTTCAACCTGTTCCCTCATCTCACCGTGCTGCAAAATCTCACCCTGGCGCCGATCTGGGTGCGCAAGACGCCGAAGGCCGAGGCCGAGGCGACGGCGATGAAATATCTCGAACGCGTGCGCATTCCCGAGCAGGCCCACAAATATCCCGGCCAATTGTCGGGCGGACAGCAGCAGCGCGTCGCCATCGCCCGCGCCCTTTGCATCAATCCCAAAGTGATGCTGTTCGACGAACCGACCAGCGCCCTCGACCCCGAGATGGTAGCCGAAGTGCTCGACGTGATGATCAAGCTGGCGGATGAATCGAACGTCACCATGATCTGCGTGACGCATGAGATGGGCTTCGCGCGCTCCGTCGCCGACCGAGTGATCTTCATGGATCGCGGCCAGATCGTCGAACAGAACACGCCCGAAGAATTCTTCAGCCATCCGCAAAACGAGCGCACCAAGCTGTTCTTGAGCCAAATCCTGGCCCATTAAGCAGCGCGCCGACAACATCAGGGAGTTTCCCATGCAGGGACGCAAGATCGCGGTTCAAGCCCGCGACGGCAAGAGCATGTCGGCCGAATATTTCGCCGCGGCGGGCAGCTACGGCCCCGGCATCGTCATGATCCCGGCAATTTTCGGCCTGCACGATGCCGAACGCGCCATCGCCTGGAGCTACGCCGAGGTCGGCTTCCCCGTGCTGGTGCCCGATGTGTTCTTCCGCACCATTCCGGGCGCGCTGGCGCGCGAGGGCGCCGAGAAGGACCAGGCGATGAAGCGCTATAGCGAATTCGATGCCGCGCAGGGCGCCAAGGACGTCGCCGATGCCGTGGCTTTTCTGAAGACGCAGGAGGAATGTTCCGGCAAGGCCGCCGTCTTCGGCTATTGCTTCGGCGGCCGCCTGGCCTATCTCGCTGCCGCTGCCGGCGCGGCGGACGGCGCGGTGTCCTTTCATGGCACCAAGATCGGCCTCGATCTCGACAAGGCCCAAGGCGTGACCTGCCCCTTGCAGATTCATGTCGGCGATATCGATCCGCAGATTCCGCTCGATGAAGTCGAGCGCACGCGCGCCGCGCTCGCCGGCAAGAAAGACGTCGGCATTTTCGTCTATCCCGACGCGGCGCACGGCTTCACCGGCCATGGCCGGCCGTCCTATCACCTGCTGGCCGACAGCATGTCGCGCGCCGGAGCGCTCGCCCTGATGGCGAGTTTGGGCTAGGCCACCGGCTCCGGCTTACCGCTTTTCGCCGATTTGGCCATCGCCTCGATGACGGCAATGGCGTGGACCGCGCTCTCCACCGAATAGGGGAAGGGTGCCGCCCCCGTCGCCGCGTCGGCGAAAGCCTCCATTTCGGCACGCTCCGCGTCGAGCTCGGCCAGTTTCAGAGATTCCGGCTCGCCCTTCAGGCCCTTGTAGAGGAAGTAGTCCTGCTCGCGGATCTCAGCCCAGCCGGCGCTGCCGAAGACATGCAGGCGCGTCAGTTCCGGCGTAACGCCATTGGCCTGCAGCGTGCCGGTCTGGCCGCCCTTGAATTTCAGCAGCACCGCCGTCACGTCGGCGAGCGGAATATGCAGGGCGATCTGCGTCGTCGCCGCCGCGTGGACCTCGGCGATCGGTCCCAGCAGCTCGATCATCAGATAGAGCGGATGATCGGCGAGGCTGCCCGGCGGCGCCTGCTCGGGGTCGGCCTTCCACGTCCCGGCCTGCACCTTGCGATAGCGGTCGACGCAGAAATTGCCCTCGGCATGGACCAGAGTGCCGAGCGCGCCGGCCTTCACGCGCTTTCGCAATTCCGCGACGTTGGGATAGAAGCAGCGGTTGAAGCCCATGGCGAGAACCTTGCCAGACTTCGCCGAGGCCGCCGCCAACGCGTCGGCTTCGGCTTTGGTCGTCGCCATCGCCTTGACCGCGAGCACATGCTTGCCCGCCTGCAAGGCCTTCAAGCTGTGCGGCGCATGCAGCGCGCCGGGGCCGGCGCTGACGACCGCCGCGATCGACGGATCGGCGAGCAGCGCCGTCACGTCGGGATAGAGTTTGATGCCGTGGGCTTCGCAGAACGGCGCGGCCTTGCCTGAGCTGCCGCTCGCGGCCACCGTGAAGCGGACCTTGCCGCTCTTGCCCTGCACCGATTCGACCAGGCGGCGGCCCCAACCGCCGAGCCCGATGATTCCCACGTCCAACATTGCCCTCTCCCCGTTTTTATGAATTGCGCCGGATCGCCACAGTTTCCAGCCGGCGCAGCGCTTCGTCCAGCGTCTCGTCGCGCTTGGCGAAGCAGAAGCGCAGCACCGTCCTCACCGCATCGCGGTCATAGAAAGCGCTGACGGGAATGGTGGCGACACCCGCCTCGAGCACGAGGCGCTGGCTGAAGGCGACGTCATCAGTCTCGCCGAGCGGCGCGATATCGACGGTGAGAAAATAGGTGCCTTGCGCCGGCAGCACGGAAAAGCCCCGTTCGGTCAGGCCCTTGGCGAAGCGGTCACGCTTGCCCGCGAAGCCGGCACGCATCTCGGCGAAATAGGCGTCATCCTTGCCGAGGCCGTAAGCCACCGCGACCTGCAGGTTGGGCGGCGTGGTGAAGGTGAGGAATTGGTGCGATTTCGCCAGCACCTTCAAGATCGGTTCGGCGGCGCAGACGAAGCCGACCTTCCAGCCGGTGAGCGAAAAGATCTTGCCCGCCGAACCGATCTTCACCGCGCGCTCGCGCAAGGCCGGGATCGACAGCACCGAGACATGCTCGCGCCCGTCGAAGACGATATGCTCCCATACCTCGTCCGCCACGACGATGGCGTCGCTTTTCGTGACGAAGCGCGCGAGCATCTCTAAATCATTGCGCGCGAACACCGTCGCCGTCGGATTGATCGGGTTGTTGAGCAGCACCAGCTTGGTCTTGGGCGAGAAGGCCGCCGCGAGCTGCTCCTCGGTAAAGCGCCAATGGGGCGGCTGCAAGGTGACGAACTTCGGCACGCCGCCCGCCAGCTTCACCAGCGGCAGGTAAGCATCGTACATCGGCTGGAACAGCACGACCTCGTCGCCCGGCTCGATCAGGCCGAGAATCGCCCCGGCGAGCGCCTCGGTGCCGCCGGACGTCACCATCACCTCGCGCTGCCAATCGAGGTCGAGGCCCTGAAAACGCTGGTAATGCGCGGCGATGGCCTGGCGTAATTCCGGCAGGCCGAGCATCGGCGGATATTGATTGTAGCCGTCGATCAGCGCCTCGGCGGCCTTGCGCCGCACGTCCTCGGGTCCGGCATCTTCCGGAAAGCCCTGGCCAAGATTGATCGCGCCGGTCTCGCGCGCGAGGCCGGACATGACCTCGAAAATGGTGGTCGGCAGACTGGCGAATAACGGATTCACGAGGACCCCGGACAATGACGCAAGCGGCCCGCGAGGCTAACCCAGTTGACCGCGTCCGCAAAGCCGCCTTCACTATCTGGGAAGCAGCAAAGGGAGTCCGCCATGCGCGTCGCCGTGATCGACGATTTCCTCAAAGTCGCCCTCAAGACCGGCGATTGGGCCCCCGTCCAGGCCAAGGCCGAGGTGACGGTCTTCACTGACCATCTGGCCGATCCCAAGGCCCTGGTCGAGCGCCTCAAGCCCTTCGAGATCGTCGCGGTGATGCGCGAGCGCTCGGCCTTCCCGCGCGCCGTGCTGGAACAGCTGCCCAACCTCAAGCTGCTGGTCACCGCCGGCATGGTCAACCGCAGCATCGACGTCGCAGCCGCCACCGACAATGGCATTCTGCTCTGCGGCACCGAAAGCCAGGGCAATTCGACCGGCGAGCTCGCCTGGGGCCTGATCCTCGCCACGGCGCGCAATATTCCCGCCAGCGACGCCGACGTGCGCCAGGGCGGCTGGCAACTCGGCGTCGGCATGGGATTGCAGAACAAGACGCTCGGAATTTTGGGCCTCGGCAAGATCGGCACGCGCGTCGCCAAGGTCGGCCTTGCCTTCAACATGAAGGTGCTCGCCTGGAGCCAGAACCTGACGGATGAACGCTGCAAGGAAGTCGGCGTCGAGAAGGCTGCGAGCAAAGACGATCTGCTGCGCCGGGCCGACGTTGTGACGATCCATCTGGTGCTGAGCGAGCGCACGCGCGGGCTGATCGGCGCGCCGGAACTCGCGCTGATGAAGCCGCATGCAATTCTGGTGAACACCTCGCGCGGCCCGATCATACAGCAGGATGCCCTGTTGGCCGCGCTCGAAGCGGGCCGCATCGGCGGCGCAGGCCTCGACGTGCACGACATCGAGCCCCTACCCGCCGACCATCCGATGCGGAAAGCGCCGCGCACGGTGATCACGCCCCATCTCGGCTATGTCTCCGATAGCAGCTTCGGCGCTTTCTACGGCGGTACGGCGGAGGACATCGCCGCCTATCTCGACGGCAAGCCGATCCGCGTGCTCAATCCCGACGTGCTGCAGAAAAAGGCTTAAGCCGCCTTGCCCTTCTGAATGATCCGCCAGAGGCGCTCCGGCGTCGCCGGCATCTCGACGTTGCGCACGCCGAACTGCGACAGGGCATCGACTAGGGCGTTGGACACCGCCGGCATGGCGCCGACGCAGCCCGCTTCGCCGGCGCC
>CAMAVH010000106.1 GCA_945861615.1 Rhizobium sp. Q54
GACGCGGGCGCCGACGCGGTGAAGGTCGGCATCGGCCCGGGCTCGATCTGCACCACCCGCATCGTCGCCGGCGTCGGCGTGCCGCAGCTCACCGCCGTGCTCGACGTCGCCGAGGTCTGCCGCAAGGCCGGCGTGCCGGTGATCGCCGATGGCGGCATCAAATATTCCGGCGACTTCGCCAAGGCCATCGCCGCCGGCGCCGATTGCGCCATGGTCGGATCCTTGCTCGCCGGCACCGAGGAAGCGCCGGGCGAGGTCTATCTCTACCAGGGCCGCTCTTATAAAGCCTATCGCGGCATGGGCTCGGTCGGCGCCATGGCGCGCGGCTCGGCCGACCGCTACTTCCAGCAGGAAGTGACCGACAGCTTGAAACTGGTGCCCGAAGGCGTCGAGGGCCGCGTGCCCTTCAAGGGCCCGGCCAGCGCCGTGATCCATCAGCTGATCGGCGGCCTGCGCGCCGCCATGGGCTACACCGGCAACGGCACCATCGCCGCCATGCAGAGCAACTGCACCTTCGTGCGCATCACCGGCGCGGGCCTGCGCGAAAGCCATGTGCACGACATCGCCATCACCCGCGAATCGCCCAACTACCGCCAGGAAAGCTGATGCGTTTTCCGGTGTGGTCGGGCCAATGAAAAAGAGACCCGCCGCAATGACCTCCGAAATTCTCCTCATCCTCGATTTCGGGTCGCAAGTGACCCAACTAATCGCGCGCCGCGTGCGCGAGTCGGGCGTCTATTGCGAGGTCGTGCCCTTCAACAAGGGCGACGAGGCCATCGCGCGGCTGGCCCCCAAGGCGATCATCCTCTCGGGCGGTCCGGCCTCGGTCACCAAGATCGGCACCCCGCGCGCGCCGGAGGCCGTGTTCAAGCTCGGCGTGCCGGTGCTCGGCATCTGCTACGGCGAGCAGACCATGGTCGCCCAGCTCGGCGGCGAGGTCGCCAGCTCCGAGCACCGCGAATTCGGCCGCGCCCAGATCAGCATCGCCGATTCCACGCCGCTGTTCGACGGCCTGTGGGCCAAGGGCGGCTCGGACGAAGTGTGGATGAGCCACGGCGACCGCGTCATCTCCCTGCCGCCGGGCTTTCGCGTCGTCGCCACCAGCGAGGGCGCGCCCTTCGCCGCCATCGCCGACGACAAACGCAAGTTCTACGGCGTGCAGTTCCACCCCGAGGTCGTCCACACGCCGAACGGCGCGAAGCTGCTGCGCAACTTCACCCACAAGGTCGCCGGGCTTTCGGGCGACTGGACCATGGCCGCCTTCCGCGCCCAGGAGATCGCCCGCATCCGCAAGCAGGTCGGCACAGGAAAAAATGGGGGCAAGGTGATCTGCGGCCTGTCGGGCGGCGTCGACTCATCCGTTGCCGCCGTGCTGATCCACGAGGCGATCGGCGACCAGCTCACCTGCGTGTTTGTCGACACCGGCATGATGCGCGCCGGCGAGGCGGAGGAGGTGGTGACCCTGTTCCGCGGCCATTACAACATGCCGCTGATCCACAACGACGCGCGGGAATTGTTCCTCGGCAAGCTGACCGGTGTCGCCGACCCCGAGCATAAGCGCAAGATCATCGGCGCCACCTTCATCGACGTGTTCGAGGCCGAGGCCAAGAAGATCGGCGGCGCCGAATTCCTGGCGCAAGGCACGCTCTACCCGGACGTCATCGAATCGGTGTCCTTCGCCGGCGGCCCGAGCGTCACCATCAAGTCGCACCACAATGTCGGCGGCCTGCCGGCGCGCATGAACATGAAGCTGGTCGAGCCCTTGCGCGAACTGTTCAAGGACGAAGTGCGGGCGCTGGGCCGCGAGCTCGGCATTCCCGAAAGCTTGGTCGGCCGCCACCCCTTCCCGGGGCCGGGCCTCGCCATCCGCATCCCCGGCGAGATCACCAGCGAGAAGCTCGACCTGCTGCGCAAGGCCGACACGATCTATTTGGACGAGATCCGCAAGGCCGGCCTTTACGACGTGATCTGGCAGGCCTTCGCCGTGCTGCTGCCGGTGCGCACCGTCGGCGTCATGGGCGACGAGCGCAGCTACGACTACGCGCTGGCGCTGCGCGCCGTGACCTCAACCGACGGCATGACCGCCGATTATTATCCTTTTGAACATAGCTTCCTCGGCCGCGTGGCGAATCGCATCATTAATGAAGTGCGCGGCATCAACCGCGTCACCTACGACATCACCAGCAAGCCGCCTGGGACGATCGAGTGGGAGTGAGTTAGCGTCGTAAGGTAATTACCTACGGGGGGAAAGATGGCCGAAAATTATTTCGAGGCAGCTCGCAGGCATTATGTCGATTCGAATCAATTGGCGAAAAATAATCGATGGGGGAATGCGGCGCATTTAATTGGTTTTGCTGCAGAGTGTGCGATTAAACATCGTATTTCTACTTTGTCGCCGACGAACTCAACCACTCATGGACATTTCCCAGATCTTTTGGCGACAGCAAGAAAGCATCTTAGCTCGCGCAGAGATACGACACTTCATGCAGTGTTGAAGAAGGTGGATTTGATGAATGGTTGGAATGTAAATCTTAGATATGAAGCAGACGTCGTCGTTGGCGCTGAAGAATTCAAAAGCTGGCACGCCGATGCAAAACGGCTATATGCAGCCTCGGGTTTCACATCGTAGGTGGTCTAAATGGCGAGCGCAAAAGTTGTTAAGGCCGTCTACTATGATGAAGCTCTCCCTGTATTTGTTGAAATCATTATCAAACATCTAGGAAAGCTTGCGCTTAAGAATAATTGTTTTTTGCGTGACGCAGACGGGAATTTGACTTTCATTGAAAGAAAGAAAATCCCTAAGGTTAAGCGCGCCAAATTGATGGCGGAAGTTTCCAAGAAAATAAGTACTTACATTAGTGGCCCGCCTGTCGCGACTCCAGAGGAATTGCTGGATGCTCAATTGGCGGATGATACGTTTGATCGTTTCGAGTTTGTGAATGCGAAAGGCTTCACCGATTTTATCCGATTGGTCGAGAGGCGAATCGTTGGCCAAGACTGGATGCGTGGGATACAGCCTACAATCGTTGGAATTCCCCCCATTGTTGTTTTTGCAAGTCATAAGGGCGGAGTTGGAAGATCAACAGCTTTAGCAATTTCTGCTGTTGAATTCGCGCGCAGAGGCAAAACAATTTTAGCCATTGACGCTGATTTAGAGGCCCCCGGGTTGGGGGAGATGTTTGGGCGCCGTATTAAGCAGCCAATTTTTGGCGCTCTGGATTATTTCGTGGAGAACGGAAGAGGTGGCGTTGATCGCCTTTTCCTATCCCGGATGGTCTCTCAGTATTTTAAAAAATCAGCCGGCTCAGTATTTGTTGTGCCAGCTGTTGGCGAGCGGTGCAGAGAGTATCCGCAGAATGTTATTGGGAAGATTTCCCGTGCTTATCTTGAGGATGTTACTGCGGAAAACTCCAAGCCCTTTACCTTGCTTGACCAAATGAGGACGATGATTAAGGATTTGTGTTCGCAGCGTAAATATGACGCCGTTTTCATTGATGCTCGTGCCGGCTTAAATGAAACCACAGCTGTTGCAGTGCAGGGGCTTGGTGCAGAGATTCTGCTATTTGGTGTCGATACGCCTCAAACATGGGATGGATATCGGTACTTCCTAGCGCATTTGGCTCGTTTCAAGGAAGACGAAGGAACCGATTGGCGTTATCGACTGAAAATGGTTCATGCCAAAGCTCTGGATGATTTTAAAAGCCTGGCCAAGTTTCGTGATAACGCCTTTGAATTGTTTGCGGAGCACCTCTACGACGAAGCAGATGAGGTTAGTAAGCGAAAGAGTACCGCTTTCAATTTTGATGTAGACGATCATGCCGCCCCGCATTTCGCGTGGCCTATTAATATGAGCGGGGATTTTTATGAGTTTAATCCAGGCACAAATCCACAACAGCTAACGCCTGAGCTTTATTACGAATGTTTTGGGCTTTTCCTCGAGAGTTTGGCAGAACGGCTGCGATTTAAATGACGATAAAAAATTCTGACATCACAAGCATTCGCAGTGTTTTGGCCGACTTGGATCCAAAATCAGCAGCAAATGCGGCCGAGCCAATTTCTTTGCATGAGCTATATGCTCCGCCTTCGCACTCTCAGGCGCTCGATTTTGGGCGGCCATTAATTGTTGGCAATCGTGGTGCGGGCAAAAGTGTTTGGTCGGGAGCTCTGGCAGATACAAAAACGCGTAACGAAGTTGCAGGCCTTTATCCGAAACTAGGGCTTGACCGTATGGTTGTTGCACTAGGTTTTCATGAGTCGGCGGGACAAGTCGAAGGTGTGGCTCCTTCCGCTAAGGTACTGAATGCACTTTTAAATCAAAATATTGATGCAGAGAGTATTTGGACATCTGTTTTAATTCGAGCTGTTGCGCCAGACGTTGGCGCAAAACTGCCAAAGAGTTTCATGGATGTTGTTCGTTGGACTATTAATGATCCCGAAGCGGGCGAAAGCCTCTTAAGAAAGGCAGATCAATATTACGGACGAGAGAAAAAGAAGTTTCTTCTTGTTTTTGATGCGTTGGATAGGCTTGCCAATAATTGGACGGCCATCCGTCCATTAACGGAAGGAATTTTGCGTCTTTCTTTGAACATGTTTGGTTTTAAGAATATGCACGCAAAGGTATTTCTGCGAACGGACCAGGAAAAAGATGACGCTCTCTTCAATTTTCCAGACGCTTCAAAAATTAGAGCGTTGACTGTCCCGCTCACTTGGCATGCATCTGAGCTTTATGGACTTTTGTTCAACATACTTAAAAATGATGCGATCTCTAAAACCGCATTTAAGCATTATATTAATGAAGCCATATCCTTGCCGGTGGGCGATGTAGATTTAAACGACGAAGCGCAGCAAAAATCGCTGTTCTCTTTGTTGGCGGGTGAATTTATGGGTGTCGATCATCGTCGTGGTCGCACCTACACTTGGGTAATTGATCATTTGGCTGACGCGTTTCATGAAACGACGCCCAGAAGCTTTCTGATCACATTGCAAAGAGCGGCTTTAGCTCGAGTAAAGCCTAAAATGACTGTAATCGATCATCACGGAATTCGTGAAGGTGTGCAGGCGGCGTCCTCGATCCGCGTCGATCAGCTTGGTGAAGATTATCCTTGGATTCACGAAGTTTTGGAGGACCTGGAAGGTTTGGAAGTTCCTTGTAGCCCAGATAACTTTACCAAAAGATGGAAAGCTAGGGGGACGGTGCGCCGTGTAAAACGCATTACCAATCGTCCTGGCCCAATTGGTCTTGAAGAGGCTAAAGATCCTGAATTTGTGTTGTTGGAATCGCTCAAAAGTATTGGTGTGATTGAAGAGCGATCTTCTGATCGCATTAACATGCCTGATCTATTTCGTGTTGCAGCCAAGATTAAACGGAGGGGTGGAGTTCGTCCTCCAGCTGCAGGAAATAGGCACTCTTAGTATTTTCGATTTCGTTAGCGCATATTTATCGTAGGCGCCTAATTATCCGCAGCTTCCTGCTATTCCCGCCGCCGCAATAGAACGTCTCCTTGCCGTCGGCTTCCAGGCCCGAGACGTTGACGCCCTCGGGCATCTCTAGGCTCTCCAGCACCTCGCCCGTGGCCGCGCCGATGCGGCGCAGCTCGCTCGCGTCGTTCTTCCAGGTGGCGTGCCACAGCTCGCCCGCGCCATTCGCGCCCTCGATCCAGGTGACGCCGGTGACGAAGCGTGCGCTCACGAGGCTGCGCAGCACCCGGCCCGTCGCGGGACCGATCCGCTGATCGCGCGGCCGGTCGAACGATCCGGCTCCTGAACCGTTCCCTAAGGGCGGCGCGCGTTCGTCGCGGCCCAACTGCCAGAAGGGGACGTTCGCCAATGCCGATGGATCGCTGGGTCTCGGCCCGCTTGGCCAGCCTGTTGCGCCACGGGCTGCGCGCCGCCGGGCTCGTCCTGCTGCTGGCCTTCAGTTCGGGCGCGGCGGCGCAGGATCGCGCGCCGGCATCCGCGCCGACCACGACCGAAGACACGGCGCTGCCGAAACAGCCGGTGTCGGTCGTGCCCGCGTCGAGCGACGACGACATCGCCGGCCGCCTAGAGCGCATCCTGCGCTCGACCGAATGGTTCGCGGCGCCGCGCGTGTCGGCGCGCGAGGGCGTGGTGTTCCTCGAGGGCGGGGCAGCGTCGCAGGACCAGCGGCGCTGGGCCGGCGCGCTGGCGCAGAACACCGAAGGCGTCGTCGCCGTGGTCAACCGCATCGAAGTCGAGAGCGACGTGCAATCGACCTTCGACCGCGCCGCGCGCGATGTGGTGAATTTCTATCGAGAGACGGTGCGCGCCTGGCCGCTGCTGGCGCTGATTCTCGTCATCCTGCTGGCGAGTTGGCTGGTCGCCCGGGGCCTAGCGATGCTCGGCCGGCGCTTCTTCGCGCGGCGCGTCTCCTCGCCGCTGCTGCTGTCGATTCTGGTGCAGGCGGTGGCGGTGCCGAGCTATCTGCTCGGGATCTACCTGGTGCTGCGCGTCGCCGGCCTCACGCAATTGGCGCTCACCGTGCTCGGCGGCACCGGCCTGCTCGGCATCGTCCTCGGCTTCGCCTTTCGCGACATCGCCGAAAATTTCCTCGCCAGCCTGCTGCTCAGCGCGCGCAACCCGTTCCGCAGCGGCGACCTGATCGAGGTGGCGGGGCAGACCGGCATCGTGCAGACCCTCAACACGCGCAGCACCGTGCTGCTGACGCTCGACGGCAACCATGTGCAGATTCCCAACGCCGCCGTCTATAAAAGCACGATCAAGAATTACAGCAGCACGCCGACCCGCCGCGCGGAATTCATGGTCGGCATCGGCTACGACTGTTCGACGGCGACGGCGCAGGGGTTGATCGCCCAGGTCGTCAAGGGCCATCCGGCGGTGCTCGACGCGCCCGAACCGGTGGTGCTGGTGGACGCGCTCGGCGACGCGACTGTCAACTTGCGGGTTCAATATTGGTTCGACAGCGCGACCTACTCCCCGGCCAAGATCAATTCGGCGCTGCTGCGGCTCGCCAAGAACGCGCTGCGCAAGGGCGGCTTCAAACTGCCCGACCCGGCGCGCGAGATCATCTTCCCCAAAGGCGTGCCGGTCATTGGGATGGAGGGGCTGCGGATGGCGGGCGAGACGGGCAGGGCGGATCGTTCTGCGGCGGACGCGGCGCAGGCCGATCTGGTGGAGGATAGCGAGGACGCCACCGAAGGCGAGGGCGATCTCGGCAACGAGACGGCGGCGGTGCGCGAACAGTCGAAGGGCGCCGTGCCCGAGGCAGGCGAGAACCTGCTCAAGGGCTGAGCGCGCCGGCCCGTCCGCAGGGCCGCGCCGCGGCTCACATCGCCTGATGGGCGATGGCGCCTTTCTCGGTGAACAGCGTGATCATCGCCATGTTGAAGGCGGGGATGTCGTCCGGCTTGCGGCTGGTCAGCAGGTTGCCGTCGGTCACCGTCTCCTCGTCGACCCAGTCGGCGCCGGCGTTGCGCAGGTCCATTTGCAGCGACGGCCAGGAGGTCATGCGCCGGCCCTTGGCGCCGCCGGCGTTGATCACCGTCCAGGGGCCGTGGCAGATCGCCGCCACCGGCTTGTCGGCGTCGAAGAAGGCTTTGACGAAGGCGACCGCCGCCGGGTCCATGCGCAAATGGTCCGGGCTGATGACGCCGCCGGGCAGCAGCAGCGCGTCGAAGCGGTCCGCGTTGGCCTCGGCGAGCGTCTGATCGACGGCGACGCTGTCTCCCCAGTCCTTCATGTTCCAGCCGCGAATCTCGCCGTCCTTGGGCGAGATGACGACGGTGTCGGCGCCCGCATGGGCCAGGGCCTCGCGCGGCTTGAGCAATTCGGACTGCTCGAAGCCGTCGGTGGCGAGAATGGCGATCGTCATGCCGGTCAATCTGCCTGCCATGGGACTCTCCTCAACGAAAGGGTTGCGCCGCCGCGCGGCATACCAGCCCAACGCCCGGGGTGGGCGCCAGTTCAACGACTGCGCCGCGTTCCCATGCCCTCCTGTGGCGCGCGCCCCGGCTGGCGCCGGGAACCTTCGCCGGGTAAAGTCTGGCGATGAACCGCAATATCCCGCTCGCCCGCGCCCAGGGGCGCCGTATTTACTGAGCGGCGGGCCGGGGGGCTTGATGAAATTCCGTCACATGGCCTTGGCGGCGCTTCTGAGCTGCGCCGGCGCATCCGCTGGTCAGGCGCAGGGTGTTGGTTCGGTCCTGCAGGGGGCCGATCCGGACATGGAGGCGGGCGACGGGCGCTATTGGATCTACCCGACCGGCGGCAACGCGCTATTCGCCTGGTCGTCGCCCGACATGCGGCAGTGGCAGCGCGGCGCGCGTCTGTTGTCGCTCGACGCGATCGGCTGGATCGGCGATGACGGCGCGCCGCGCCACTTTCTCTGGGCGCCCGACATGGTCGCCGCCAACGGCGGCTGGTATCTCTACTATTCGGTCGGCCCGCAGAACCCGACGCCGAGCCGCATCGGCGTCGCGCTCTGCCAGTCGCTGGCCGGTCCCTGCGCCGACAGCGGCAAACCCCTGATCCATGACGGCGGCAACCGGTTCGAGGCGATCGATCCCGCCGTGTTCGTCGATCCCAAGGACGGCACGGCCTATCTCTATGCCGGCGGCAGCGCCGGGGCGCGCTTACGCGCCTGGGTGCTGAAGCCCGACATGATCAGCCTCGATCGTGAGCTGCAGGTCGCCACGCCGCAGCACTTCACCGAAGGCGCCTTCATGTTCGAGCGGGGTGGCACCTATTATCTATCCTATTCGTCCGGCAAATGGCGCGACGCGAGCTATTCGGTGCATTACGCGACCGCCGCGGCGCCGACCGGGCCGTGGTCTTATGCCGGCGCGATTCTGGCGAGCGACGCCACATACAAGGGGCCCGGGCATCACGCCGTCCTGCGCGATCCCAAAGACGGCCGCTGGTATATCGCCTATCACCGTTGGGAAGGGCAACGCGGCGACGGCCCCTATGCGGGACAGCGCCGGATCGCGATCCAGCCGCTCGCCTTCGCGGCGGATGGCGCGATCCTGCCGATCCGCATGGAGTGACCCGCCCGCTGCCGCCGCGCTGAGGCTGGCGCCGGGAACCGGCGCCAGGTAAACTCCGCCCATGCCCCGCAATATCCTCTCCACCATCGTCAAGCTCTTCATCGCCTCGCTGCTCGTCGGCATGGTGATGCATTGGTTCGACATCACGCCGCGCTCGCTGGTCGTCGATTTCGGCGCCACCATGGGCCGGCTGTTCGACACGCTCGC
>CAMAVH010000107.1 GCA_945861615.1 Rhizobium sp. Q54
TTTCAGCCGATCGGACCCGCCATGGCCTCCTATCAGTACGTTTACGTGATGAAGAATCTCAGCCGCACCTATCCGGGCGGCCGCGAGGTGTTGAAGAACGTCACGCTCGCCTTCCTGCCGGGCGCCAAGATCGGCGTGCTCGGCGTCAACGGTTCGGGCAAATCGACCCTGATGAAAATCATGGCCGGCCTAGACAAGGACTATACGGGCGAGGCCTTCGTCGCCGAAGGCGCCAAGGTCGGCTATCTGTCGCAAGAGCCGGATCTCGATCCGAAAAAAACCGTGATGGAGAATATCGTCGAGGGGCTCGGCGAGACCAAGGCGCTACTCGACCGTTTCGATGCCGTCAGCGCGCGCTTCGCCGAAGATCTGACCGACGACGAGATGAACGCGCTGATCGCCGAACAGGGCGAATTGCAGGAGAAGATCGACGCCATCAACGGTTGGGATCTGCAGCGCACCGTCGAGATCGCCATGGACGCGCTGCGCTGCCCGGCGGGCGATGCGGACGTGACCAAGCTGTCGGGCGGCGAGCGCCGCCGCGTCGCGCTCTGCCGTCTGTTGCTGCAGCGTCCCGATCTGTTATTGCTCGATGAGCCGACCAACCATTTGGACGCCGAGTCGGTCGCCTGGTTGGAAAAATTCCTCGAGAACTATCCCGGCACCGTCGTCGCCGTCACCCACGACCGCTACTTCCTCGACAATGTCGCCGGCTGGATTCTCGAGCTCGACCGCGGCAAGGGCATTCCCTACGAGGGCAATTACACCGGCTGGCTGGAACAGAAGCAGAAGCGCCTCGCGGTGGAATCGTCGCAGGAGAAATCGCGCGAGCGCACTCTCGCCCGCGAATTGGAATGGATCGGCCAGTCGCCGTCGGCGCGGCGCTCGAAGTCAAAGGCGCGTATCGCGGCTTACGAAGAGCTGCTGGCGCAGGACAATGAGCAGCTTGGCGGTGACGCGCAGATCGTCATTCCGCCCGGTCCGCGCCTCGGCGACGTGGTGATCGAGGCGAACGAGGTGCGCAAGGGCTTCGGCAATCAGCTGCTCGTCGAGAATTTGAGCTTCCGGCTGCCGCCCGGCGGCATCGTCGGCGTGATCGGCCCCAACGGCGCCGGCAAAACGACGCTGTTCCGCATGATCACCGGCAACGAGAAGCCCGACGCCGGCACCTTCCGCACCGGCGAGACGGTCAAGCTCGGCTATGTCGACCAGTCGCGCGACACGTTGGCCGATAGCAATACCGTGTGGCAGGAAATCTCCGATGGCCGCGACGAGGTGCAGCTCGGCAAGCGCTCGATGCCGAGCCGCGCTTATGTCGCTGCCTTCAACTTCAAGGGCACCGACCAGCAGAAGAAGGTTGGGCAACTGTCGGGCGGCGAGCGCAACCGCGTGCATCTCGCCAAGATGCTCAAGACCGGCGCCAATCTTCTGCTGCTCGACGAGCCGACCAACGATCTCGACGTCGATACCCTGCGCGCGCTCGAAGAGGCCTTGTTGGAGTTCGCCGGCTGCGCCGTGGTCATCAGCCACGATCGCTGGTTCCTCGATCGCGTGGCGACCCATATCCTCGCCTTCGAGGGCGACAGCGTCGTCACCTGGTTCGAGGGCAACTATCAGGACTATGAGGCGGACCGCAAAAAGCGCCTCGGCGCCGAAGCCGATCAGCCGCACCGCATCAAGTACAAGCCGCTGGTCCGCCAGTAGGCGGGGCGCACGGCCTTCGCAGGGGCGCGCAAACAAAAAGGCCGGCGATTTCGCCGGCCTTTTTCATGCTTGAGGGCGTGGGCTTAATTGGCGCGGGCGCTGCTGTTTTCCAGGCTGGCGGATTTCTCGCGCAAGATCTTCAGCAGGCCGGCGACCTGGCCCTGGTTGCGCTGGATGACCGAGGCATATTCCTTGCGGTGGGTCAGCGGCATGCTGATGCCCTCGACCTTGATGTCGATGGCGCGATAGACGCCGTCGGTCGGGCGGACCAGGATTTCGATGGGAATCGGCTGGCCACCGCTCGGTTGGTTGATCTGGGCGTAAACGACGATATCGCCGCTGATGTCGCGCTCGCGCAGAACCTGGAAGGTCTCGCCGCTGTATTTCTTGAACAGGCCGGCATAGGTGTAGGAGACCAGCGTTTCATAGAGCCCGATGAACTCGTTCTGCTCGGCCGGAGTCGCGCGGTTCCAATAAGTGCCGAGGACGAAACGCGAGACGGCGGTTTCGTCGAAGCTTTGGCGCAGCATGGCGCGCATGCGGTCGACGCGTTCGGAATCGCCGATCGTCTTGTCGGTCAGCTCCAGGATGGCGCGGTTGCCGAGCTCCTGCACGAATTTGGCGGCCTCGGTCTGCGCCACAGGCGCGGCACCCTGCGCGCGCGCGGCTTGCGGGCCGGCGGCGAACAGGACGAGGCCCAGCAACGCGGCGGAAACGGCGACGGAAAAATGGCGCCGGCTGAAAGCTGTCATCTGATTTCCAGTTCTCGGGTGAGCGTGGCTCAGCGCGACGGACGGAAAGAGACCACGTCGTCCGGCAGGGCGGCTTGGGCGCGCGTCAAATTCGGACGGCCCTCGTCGTCGCTCGGACGGCTGTTGCGAATGTCATTGGCGCGCTGCTGGCGATAGAGGCTGCGGATCGCCGCGTAGTAGTCCAGCGAGGTGCGTTCCAGTTCGTCGAGCACGTCGAGGCTGCGCGCGCGCGCGTCGATGCCGGTGAAGCCGGCGCGGACGTAGATGAGATATTCGAGGTCGTTGTTGTCGAGGGCGATGTTCACCGGATCGGTCAGCCATTCGGCGACGATGCCGGTGGTGTCGCGCACGTTCGACGGGCCGAGGATGGGCAGCATGAGATAGGGGCCGTCGCCGATGCCCCAGACCGCGAAAGTCTGGCCGAAATCTTCGCCGCGATAAGGCAGGCCACGCTCGCCGGCGAGATCGAGGACGCCGCCGAGGCCGGCGGTGCTGTTGAGCAGGAAGCGGCCGATGGTGTTGCCAGCGGCCTGCATGTCGCCCTGCAGCAGGTTGTTCAGCAGAATGATGGGCGAGCGCAGGTTGCGCAGGAAGTTCCGCACGCCGTCCTGGGCCTCTTGCGGCAGAACGCCGCGATAGATCTGCGCCGCCGGCTTCAGGATGATGCCGTCGACGACGCGGTTGAATTCGAAGATGCCGCGATTGAGGCCCTCGAGCGGGTCGTTCTCGTCCTCGATGTCGATTTGCGCCTGCGCTTCGAGCTGCAGGTCGCCGGCGCGCGGCTCGTTGGCCCATTGCGCGCCGACGGCGAGCGGCTCGCGCCGATCGTCAAGCGGCGTCGCCAGGGCCAAGTTGGGAACCAGGGCGGCGCCGAGCAGCGCGGCGGAGAGGTAAAGGGACCGGGAGACGGGAGCGATGGACATGTGGACCTGACGGGGCGCTGCGTTATGGGCGAGATACGCGGGATTTGGCGTAAATGCCCGAATTCGGGTGAATGGCACGGCGAGTGTGGGGACCGAATGTAAAAACATGGTTACGCGACATGCCCTTTGCCGGCTTGTCCGTTGCGCGTCTTTACGAGCCCCCCTTCAACTTGGACGTAACACAGAGACGCCAAAATCTCTATCAAGATCAAGGCCCCCGGACTCGGTTGGCGTCCCCTGTTGCGGCTTTGCCGCAGATCATTCGAGGGGCTGTCATGAATCCACTGGAACGAGCATAACAATATAATTATATCTTAATCAATTAGACAAAGGTGACACGCGTCAATGACGACCATGGACGATTATCTGAACCAATTGAGAGCCGCCGCGGAGCCCACTCGTCTGCGTTTGCTGGCCCTCTGCGCCCAGGGCGAATTGACGGTCACGGAACTCACCCACATCCTCGGCCAGAGCCAGCCGCGCGTGTCGCGCCACTTGAAATTGATGGTCGAAGCCGGCCTGCTCGACCGTTTCCGCGAGGGCACTTGGGCCTTTTATCGCCTGGCCCAGGGCGAGGCCAGCGTGCTGGCCCGCCGGCTGATCGAAATGATGCCCGAGGACGACGGCAGCCTGACCCTGGACAACGAACGCCTCAAGGCGATCAAGGACAGCCGGGCCGAGACGGCAGCCAGCTATTTCAGCAAGAACGCGGCCCAATGGGACAAGATTCGCGCGCTTTACGTGCATGACGACGAGGTCGAAAAGGCGCTGCTCGCCTTGCTGCCGACGGGCAAGCTGGGCGACGTGCTCGATGTCGGGACCGGCACCGGCAAGCTGCTCGCCATCCTCGGCCCCAAGGCGGAGCAGGCGGTCGGCATCGATGCGTCGCGCGAAATGCTCGCCCTGGCGCGGGCCAATCTGGATGCCGCGGGCCTTCGCCAATGCCAGGTGCGCCACGGCGACATGTACATGCTGCCGGTGCCGACGGGCTCCTTCGATCTCGTGACTATCCATCAGGTGCTGCATTACGCCGACGATCCGGCCGCCGCGATCGCCGAGGCGGCGCGCGCCTTGCGCCCCGGCGGACGGCTGATCGTCGTCGATTTCGCGCCCCATCAGCAGGAGTTCCTGCGCGATGAGCATGCCCACCGCCGCCTGGGTTTTTCGGATAGCGAAATATCCGGTTGGTTCAAGGCGGTCGGGCTCAAGCCGGCGACGCCCGTGCGCCTGCCCGGCGAGACCCTGACGGTCGTGCTCTGGGCGGCGGACCGTGCCGCCGAGGCCCGCGATCTGGCGGCTGGTGGCGGTGCCAACCAGCGCGCCGTCTCGGCCTGACCGTCGATCTCCCCCGCCGTAGCGTAGATGAGGACGTTTCCGTGACCGACCCCCTCGGCATTGTCGCCGATCCCTCCGGCTTACAAGTTTCCTTCGAGTTCTTCCCGCCCAAGACGGAGAAGATGGAAGAGAGCCTGTGGCAGGCCGTGCGCCGCCTCGAACCGATGGCGCCGCGTTTCGTCTCCGTCACCTACGGCGCCGGCGGCACGACGCGCGAGCGCACCCATGCCACGGTGGCGCGGTTGCGCGCCGAAACCAGCCTGGAGCCGGCCGCGCATCTGACCTGCGTCGGCGCGACGCGCGCCGAGGTCGATGAGGTAGCGCGGCAATATTGGGCGGCGGGCGTGCGTCATATCGTCGCCTTGCGCGGCGATCCTGCGCCCGGCGCGGACGGGGCCTTCGCGCCTTACGTGCCGCATCCGGGCGGCTATGCCTATGCTGCCGACCTCGTCGCCGGCCTGAAGAAGGTCGCCGACTTCGAGATTTCGGTCGCCGCCTATCCCGAGATGCATCCGACGGCGACGAACCCCGCCGCCGACCTCGACAATCTTAAACGCAAGATCGATGCCGGCGCGACGCGCGCCATCACGCAATATTTCTTCGATCCCGCGGTCTATCTGCGCTTTATCGAAAAGGCCGCAAAGGCCGGCATTTCCGTGCCGATCGTACCGGGCATCCTGCCGGTGACCAATTTCGCCCAGGTGGTGAAGTTCAGCAAAGCCTGCGGCACCGCCGTGCCGCCGTGGCTGGCGCATCTGTTCGAGGATCTCGACGGCGATCCGGAAACCCGCAAGCTGGTCGCGGCCACCGTCGCCGCGCGCCAATGCCTGGCGCTCGAAAAGGCCGGCGTGAAGGAATTCCATTTCTACACGCTGAACCGCGCCGATCTCGTCTATGCCATTTGCCACATCCTGGGCCTCAGGCCCGACGCGAACGAAGCCGCGGCCAAGGTCGGAGCCAGCGCATGAGCGCCTTTCTCGATTTTCTCAAGAGCAACGTGCTGCTTGCCGACGGCGGTACCGGCACCCTCGTCCAGGCGATGAATCTCGACGTCGAGAAGGATTATCTCGGCCAGGAAAACTGCACGGAAATTCTCAATAAAAGCCGGCCCGATCTGGTCAAGCAGATCCACCGCGGCTACCTCAAGGCCGGCTCCGACGCGCTGACCAGCAACAGCTTCGGCGGCTCGCCGATCACGCTCGGCGAATTCGGCCTGCAAGACGAGGCTTTCGCCATCAACAAGCTCGCCGTCGAACTGGCGCGCGAGGTGATCGAAGAATTCGCCGGCGACGGCCGTCCGCGCTTCGTGCTCGGCGATATCGGCCCCGGCACCAAATTGCCGAGCCTCGGCCATATCGACTATCAAAGCCTGGAAGACGCCTTCACCATTCAGTCGGCGGGTCTGATCGCCGGCGGTTGCGACGTGATCCTGGTCGAGACCTGCCAGGATCCGCTGCAGATCAAGGCCGCCGTCAACGGCGCCAAGCGTGCGCGCATTGAAGCCAAGAAAGATATTCCGATCATCGTGCAGGTGACGGTCGAGACCACCGGCACGCTGCTGGTCGGCGCCGATATCGCCGCCGCCGCCACGGTCATCAACGCGCTCGACGTGCCGGTGCTGGGGCTCAACTGCGCCACAGGCCCGCGCGAGATGGCCGAGCATGTGAACTGGCTCGGCGCCAACTGGACGGGCGCGGTCGTCGTGCAGCCCAACGCCGGCCTGCCCGAACTGGTCGACGGCAAGACGCGCTATCCGCTGTCGCCCGATGAGCTGACCAAATGGATGGAGCGTTTCCTCAAGGAAGACGGCGTCAACATGATCGGCGGCTGCTGCGGCACGACGCCCGAGCATATCGCCCAGCTCGACGGGCTGTTGCGCAAGCTCGCCGCCGACGCTGGCCGCAATACCCATCGCCCGGCCCCGAAAAAGCGCAACGTCACCTGGACGCCCTCGGTCGCCTCGCTCTACAGCCAGGTGCCGCTGCGCCAGGAGAACGCTTATTTCTCCATCGGCGAGCGCTGCAACGCCAACGGCTCCAAGCAATTCCGCATGTTGCAGGAGGCCGGCGACTGGGACGGCTGCGTCGCCATGGGCCGCGAGCAAGTGCAGGAAGGCTCGCACGCGCTCGATCTCTGCACCGCCTTCGTCGGCCGCGACGAAATTTCCGATATGACCAACGTGGTCAGCCGCATGCGCGGCTCGGTGACCGCTCCCCTGGTGATCGATTCGACCGAATTGCCGGTGCTCGAAGCGGCGTTGAAGCTCTACGGCGGCAAGGCGATTCTCAATTCGATCAACTTCGAGGACGGCGAAGAGCCGGCCGAGAAGCGCATGATCCTGGCCAAGCGCTTCGGCGCGGCGGTGGTGGCGCTCACCATCGAAGAGGCCGGCATGGCCAAGGATGTCGATGCGAAAGTGCGCATCGCCAAGCGCCTGCATGACTTCGCCTGCGTCAAGCACGGCCTGGCCCCAAGCGACCTGATGATCGATCCCCTGACCTTCACGATCTGCACCGGCAACGAGGACGACCGCAAGCTCGGCCTGTGGACGCTGGAGGCGATCGAGCGCATCGCCAAGGAACTGCCCGAGGCGCAGATCATCCTCGGCCTGTCGAACATCTCCTTCGGTCTCAAGCCGGCGGCGCGCCATGTGCTGAACTCGGTCTATCTCGACCACGCCATCAAGCGCGGGCTGACCGGCGCCATCGCGCATTTCTCGCGCATCATGCCGCTGCACAAGATTCCCGAAGAGGAAGTGCGGATCGCCGAAGACCTGATCTACGACCGCCGCCGCGAGGACTACGACCCGCTGCAGGCCTTCCTCGCGCTGTTCCAGGACCGCGACCAGGAGAAGAAGGCGGTCGTGGTGCGTTCGGAGAAGCCCGAGGAGCGCCTCAAGCAGCGCATCATCGATGGCGAGCGCAAAGGCATCGATCTCGATCTCGCCGAGGCGATGAAGACGCACAAGCCGCTCGACATCATCAACGTCTTCCTGCTCGACGGCATGAAAGTGGTCGGCGAGCTGTTCGGGTCCGGCAAGATGCAGTTGCCGTTCGTGCTGCAGTCGGCCGAGACGATGAAGGCGGCGGTCGCTTATCTCGAACCGCATATGGAGCGTGTCGAAGGCCAGGAAAAGGGCGTCATCGTCCTTGCCACGGTGAAGGGCGACGTGCACGACATCGGCAAGAACCTCGTCGATATCATCCTGACCAACAACGGCTACAAGGTCATCAATCTCGGCATCAAGCAGCCGATCGGCAATATCATCGAGGCGGCCAATCAGAACAAAGCCGACGCCATCGGCATGTCCGGCCTGTTGGTCAAGTCGACGGTGGTGATGCGCGAGAATCTCGAAGAGATGCAGCGTCAGGGCCTCGATATTCCCGTCATGCTCGGCGGCGCGGCTTTGACGCGCCAATATGTCGAGCAGGATTGCCTGGCGGCCTACGGCGGCAAGCGCGTCGCCTATGCGCGCGACGCCTTCGACGGGCTCGGCCTGATGGACAAAATCGTCACCAAGACCTTCGACAGTTTCGTCGAGACGGCCGCGGCCAAGACCGCCGCCAAGCCGAAGAACACGCGCCGCGCCGCCATGCGCGTGGTGCCGACCACGGACGGCGAGCGGCCCAAAAGCGATGCGGAAGGCTTCGACGAAGCGAGCATCCTGCGCCCGGTCGACTATGAGGAGATCAAGCTTCACAAGGCCGAGCTGCTGCGCGGTGTCGATGTGCCCAAGCCGCCGTTCTGGGGATCGCGCCTGATCGAGAAGGTGCCGCTGCAGAACCTCGTGACCTATTTGAACGAGCGCATGCTCTATCAATTCCACTGGGGCTATCGCAAGGACGGCCGCACGCTCGACCAGTACATGGCTTGGGCGCGCAAGGAGCTGCGTCCGATCGCCACGCGCCTCTTGAAGCAGTGCGAGGACGAAGGCATCCTACAGCCCAAGGCCGCTTACGGTTTTTGGAAATGCGCTTCGGAAGGCAACAGCGTCATCCTGTTCAACGAGGACGGCCAGACCGAGGCGACGCGTTTCGTCTTTCCGCGTCAGAACAAGCCGGGCGGACTCTGCATCGCCGATTTCTTCCGCGATGTGTCGGCCAACGAACGCGACGTCATCGGCTTGCAGGTCGTCACGCAAGGCGACAACGCCTCGGAGGTCGCACGCCAGTGGTTCGCTCAGGACCGCTACCAGGATTATCTCTATCTGCACGGCCTCGGCATCGAGATGACCGAAGCGCTTGCCGAATATGTCCATACGCGCATCCGCGCCGAGATGGGTTTCGCCGGCGAGGACGACCGCGACATGGACAAGCTCCTGTCGCAGGGCTATCGCGGCTCGCGCTATTCCTTCGGCTATCCGGCTTGCCCGAATCTCGCCGACCAGCATCAG
>CAMAVH010000108.1 GCA_945861615.1 Rhizobium sp. Q54
AGGTCGATGCCGGGGGCCTGGGCATCGACCACGGCGGCCTCGTCCGGCCCGGCGAGCTGAACCAGGCACAAAATCGGCCAATACGTCTTCTCCCGCATGAACTCGGTGTCGACGGTGATGTAGGGGGCGCTGGCCAGGCGGGCGCAGAAGCCGGCGAGGGCGTCGGTCTCGGTGATGAGTAACATCGTTCTGCTATAGCGAAAAACCGAGATGGTAGGAAGCGGCGGAAGGGCTTCGGGGCCGGTTCGGGGCGGAAAAGACGGGCCTGGCTCCCGCCGGGGGCGGATTGGCCCGGCCAGGCCCCCCGGTGGCTTGACAAATCGGCGTTATCCGTGCGTTTTGGCGCGTGATTCTCACCCCGATTCGGGCCGTTCCGGCCCGCTTCCTGCCCGTTCCGAGAGGCGTCCTCGATGCATCCCTATCGCACCCAGACCTGCGGCGAACTGCGCGCGGCCCAAGTCGGCCAGACGGCGCGGCTCGCGGGCTGGATTCACCGCAAGCGCGACCATGGCAACCTGCTGTTCGTCGATCTGCGCGACCATTACGGGCTGACCCAGGTGGTCGCCACCTCCGGGACCCCGGCCTTCGCCGAGCTCGAAGGCCTGCGCCTCGAAAGCGTCGTGTCGGTCACCGGCAAGGTGCTCAAGCGCTCGGCCGAGACGATCAACGCCGACCTGCCGTCGGGCGAGATCGAATTGTCCGCCGAGAGCGTCGAGCTGCTGTCCAAGCCGCACGACAGCCTGCCGCTCCAGGTCAATTCCGACTCCGACTACGGCGAGGACACCCGCCTGCGCTATCGCTTCCTCGATCTGCGCCGCGAAAAGGTCCACCGCAACATGCTGCTGCGCAGCCAGGTGATCGCTTCGGCGCGCCGGCGCATGATCGAGCAGGGTTTCGTCGAATATCAGACGCCGATCCTGACTTCGTCGTCGCCGGAAGGCGCGCGCGACTATCTCGTGCCGAGCCGCAACCATCCGGGCAAGTTCTACGCCCTGCCGCAGGCGCCGCAGCAGTTCAAGCAACTGCTGATGGTCGCCGGCTTCGACCGTTACTTCCAGGTCGCGCCCTGCTTCCGCGATGAGGACGCGCGCGCCGACCGCTCGCCGGGCGAGTTCTACCAACTCGACTTCGAGATGTCGTTCGTCACCCAAGACGACGTCTTCGCCGCCATCGAGCCGGTGCTCGGCGGCCTGTTCGAGGAATTCTCCAACGGCAAGACGGTGAGCAAGCCGCCGTTCCTGCGCATTCCGTTCGACGAATCGCTGCTGAAATACGGTTCCGACAAGCCCGACTTGCGCAATCCGCTGATCATCTCGGACGTCACCGAGGCTTTCCGCGATTCGGGCTTCGGCATCTTCGCCAAGGCGATCAACGCGGGCGCCGTCGTGCGCGCCATTCCGGCGCCCGGCGCCGGCTCCAAGCCGCGCAGCTTCTTCGACAAGCTCAACGAATGGGCGCGCGAACAGGGCGCCGGCGGCCTTGCCTATATCATTCTCGAGAATGGCGAGGCCAAGGGCCCGATCGCCAAATTCCTCGACGGCCCGCGCCTCGATATCCTGCGCGCCGCCTCGGGGATCAAGGACGGCGATGCGCTGTTCTTCGCCTGCGACAAGCCGCTGAAGGCCGCCAAGCTCGCCGGCGAGGCGCGCAACAAGATCGGCACGGATCTCGACCTCTACGAAAAGAACGTCTTCAAGTTCTGCTGGATCGTCGATTTCCCGATGTATGAGATGAACGAAGACAGCGGCCAGATCGAATTCAGCCACAACCCGTTCTCCATGCCGCAGGGCGGTCTGGAGGCGTTGAACACGCAAGATCCGCTGACCATCAAGGCCTATCAGTACGATATCGTCTGCAACGGCATCGAGCTGTCGTCGGGCGCCATTCGTAACCATCTGCCCGAGATCATGTACAAGGCCTTCGAGATCGCCGGCTACGGCGCCGACGTGCTCGAAGCGCGCTTCGGCGGCATGCTGAACGCCTTCAAGTTCGGCGCGCCGCCGCATGGCGGCTCGGCTCCCGGCATCGACCGCATGGTCATGCTGCTGGCCGACGAGCCGAACATCCGCGAGGTCATTCTCTTCCCGATGAACCAGCAGGCGCAGGATCTGCTGATGCAGGCGCCGGCCGAGGTCGAGGACAAGCGCCTGCGCGAGCTGCATCTCAAGGTCGATCTGCCGAAGAAAAGCCTCAGCTAAACGCCGTTGATGAATGCAAAAGGGCGGCTCGTTTGAGCCGCCCTTTTCGTTTGTCCGGCGGGGCTATTCGGCCGCGTGGACGAAGCTGATCGAGGCCTTCTTGCGCTTGTTGCAATACATCGCCATGTCGGCGCGCGCCATCAGGTTGGCCTCTTCGTCGTCCGGCCCGAAGGGCTCGACGCCGAAGCTGAGTTGGATGTCGATCCGCTTGCGCCGGACGATCATGCTATGGCCATTGATCGCGCGGCTGATGATCTGCGCGCGCTTGTAGCCGTTGCGCCAACTCGTCTGGGTCATCAGCACGGCGAACTCGTCGCCGCCGAGGCGGGCGACGATATCGGTTTCGCGCACGCTCTCCTTGATCGTTTCGGCGACACGCCGCAGCAGGTCGTCGCCGACGCCATGACCGTGGGTGTCGTTGACGTTCTTGAAATTGTCGAGGTCGCAGAACACCAGAACGCCCGAATCGCCGTAGCGCCGGGCATTGGCAAGGGCGCGGCGCAAATTCTCATGAAAGCCGCGGCGGTTCAGCAGGCCGGTCAATTCGTCGGTCTGGCTCAGTGTTTCGAGATAGGCGATGCGCGCTTTCTGCTCGGCGATGCGCTCTTCGACCTTGGCGGCGGCGGCGATGGCCTGTTCGAACAGGGGGGCGACGCGGCGCGCCTTGGCGCTCAGCATCTTGGCTTGCGGCGGACAATGGCGGATCAACCGGTCGGCGAGCAGACCGATGTCGGCGATCATCTGCGCATCGTCGCGCGCGCGGCGATTGCGGATCGGGCGAGAGGCTTTGACGTCTTCGCGCTTCATGACTCGAATCCTTGAACGATACGGCACCCGGGGCGGACTCCGGGCGGTGGCTCGGATTTGACGAAGCAAGCCCTGTGCCTTTCCCTCATCTAGGAGTTTCAAGGGCTTATATGGGTGGCTTGCGGCAGGAATTGCCGCTACGGTCGGCTGGCCGGGCAAGAACCGCCGAGATGGCGGCAAAAGATGCCCCCAAAGACGTGATGGCCGTCGCGCCGCCGCACTGCGGCGCACCATTGGTCTCACGCCTCCGCGCTGGCATAATGCCGGCTCCGTTCCCCCTCACTCCAGGTATGCATGTTCCAGTCCGCAGGCCATCGCTTTCCGCTCTCGTCATGGCTGAGGGGGGCGCTATTGCCGGGGCTGCTCGTTCTGGCGGCCTTCGGCATTGCCGGCGGCGCCTTGTCCCTGCCGGCCGAAGCGGCGGGCGTGCAGCTCGTGCCCCATCGCGCCGTCTACAGCATGAAGCTCGGCAGCTTGCGCTCGGGCAGCAGCACGGTCGATGCGCGCGGCGCCATGTATGTCGAATGGTCGGAGGCCTGCGACGGCTGGACGGTGACGCAGCGCGTGAAACTGGCGCTCACCACCGCGCAGGGCGACGATTTGGAAACCGATTCGAACTATTCGAGCTGGGAGGCCAAGGACGGCCGCAGCTATCGCTTTACCGTGCGCAATATGCGCGACGGCCGGCTTGCCGAGGAGTTGCGCGGCGAGGCGAACCTGGCGGCAAACGCGGGAGCGGGGGAGGCGCTATTCACCACGCCGGTCGGCACGCGTTTCGCGCTGCCCAAGGCGGCGGTGTTCCCCACCGAACATACGGTGCAATTGATCGCAGCGGCGCAGGGCGGCGAGAATCATCTGTCGCGCGTGATCTTCGACGGCGCCAGTCTCGACGGGCCGCTCGAGGTGAATGCGATCATCGGCGCGCCGATCAAAGCGCCCGCCGCCGTGGCGGCGGATGCCGGCGCCGAGCTGACGTCGGGGCCGTCCTGGCGCGTACGGCTGGCCTTTTTCCCCTTGAGCAGCCAGTCGCCGGAGCCGGACTACGAGGTCGGCGTGCGGCTGTTCGAGAACGGCGTCGCCGACAATTTTCTGCTCGATTACGGGGACTTCAGCGTCGCCGCCAGCCTGGAGAAGATCGAGGCCCTGCCGCGCCCCCGTTGTTAACGACTCTCAGCCGCAAGGCATGGAAAACATGGGTTTTTTCTCCCAAAATCGGCGAGGAAAATCCCTAAATGTTTAGGCATCTTGAGATGCTATTAACCTTTCCCGGGCACATTGTGACGGTCAGCTCTCAGGAGACCGGGAAAAAACTTGTAACATCCGTCGGTTATAAGAGTTCACAAAGGCCTGCCTGATGAGTCCCACTAGCAGTTTGAATACAGTCGCGAGGCGCGGCGATATGTCGAAGACCATTCTGATCGTCGAAGACAACGAGCTGAACATGAAGCTCTTCCATGACCTGCTCGAGGCGCATGGTTATCGCACCCTGCAGACCAAGGACGGCGTCGAGGCCCTGCGCCTGGCGCGCGAGCATCATCCCAACCTCATCCTCATGGACATCCAACTGCCTGAAGTGTCGGGACTGGAAGTGACCAAGTGGATCAAGGAAGACGACACGCTGAAGGATATCCCGGTGATCGCCGTCACCGCCTTCGCCATGAAGGGCGATGAAGAGAAAATCCGCGAAGGCGGCTGCGAGGCCTATATCGCCAAGCCGATCTCCGTGATGAATTTCATGGAAACGATCCAGAAGACCTTGGCCTAGGCGCGAAGATGCCGGCCAGGGTTCTTGTCGTCGACGACGTTCCGGCGAACGTCAAAATTCTCGAAGCCAAGCTGACCGCCGAATATTTCGAGGTGCTGACGGCCTCGCACGGCCGCGCGGCGCTCGAAATCGCCCAGGCCGAACAGCCCGATATCATCCTGCTCGACGTCATGATGCCCGAGATGGACGGCTTCGAGGTCTGCCGCCGTCTCAAGGCCGACGCGCGCACCGCCCATATTCCCGTCGTCATGGTCACGGCGCTTTCCGACATGGGCGACCGCGTCACCGGTCTCGATGCCGGCGCCGACGATTTTCTCACCAAGCCGGTCAACGACCTGATCCTGCTGTCGCGCGTCAAATCCTTGGTGCGCCTGAAAACCTCGATGGACGAATGGCGCTTGCGCGAGGCGACATCGGGCCAGCTCGGCGGCGATCTGTCGGCCGGCGCGCCCTTTGCCGAAGCGGAAGTGAGCGGCCGCGTCCTGGTCATTGAAAGCGACCCTTTCAGCGGCGAAAAAATCTGCCATCTGCTCGAGCAGAAGCACTGCACCACCGTGCTCGCGCCGACCGGCAAGGAAGGCTCTCGCCGCTGCGACACGGAAGAGTTCGATCTCGTCATCGTCAGTCTTTATCTGGAAGACGGCGACGGCCTGCGGCTCTGCTCGCATCTGCGCTCGAGCGAACGCACGCGCCGCCTGCCGATCCTGCTGGTGATCGAGCCTGAGGAGATGGGCGGCCTGGTGAAGGGCTTCGAGATCGGCGTGAACGATTACCTGTTCCGTCCCATTGAGGGCAACGAGTTGTGGGCCCGGGTGCGCACCCAGATGCGCCGCAAGCGCTATCAGGATCTGATGCGCGAGAACTATCAGCGCAGTCTCTCGCTGGCGCTGACGGACAGCCTCACCGGGCTTTACAACCGCCGTTATCTCAACGCTCATCTCTCTTCGATGATCGAGCGCTCTCAGAGCGACGGCAAGCCGCTGTCGCTGTTCATGCTCGATATCGATCACTTCAAGCACGTGAACGACACCTATGGCCATGCCAGCGGCGATGAAGTGTTGCGCCAGGTGGCGGGATTGATTTCGCATAACCTGCGCGAGTTCGACCTGACTGCGCGCATCGGCGGCGAAGAGTTCGTCGTCGTCATGCCCGACACGCCGATCGCGGCGGCGCAAATGGTCGCCGACCGCATGCGCAAGATGGTTGCCGAAACCGACATGCCGCTGCGCGGCGCGGCGACGACAAGTCCGCAACGCGTCACCGTCAGCATCGGCGTCGCCACCCTGGTGGACGGCGAAGGCGGCGACGAATTGCTGCGCCGCGCCGACGAGGCGCTCTACGCCGCCAAGAACGCGGGGCGCGATCGGGTGATGATCGCAACGGCCAAGGCGACGGTTTAGCTTCGCCATCGCGCTGCATCGCAGGCAACAAAAAAGCCGCCCGGCTAGGGGCGGCTTTTTTATCGCTTGGCAGCGGCTGTGAAGCCGCGCGCGGCGCTGTGCGGCCGGTCGGCCGCAGGGAGCTACTTGATCTTGGTTTCCTTGAACGCGACATGCTTGCGCACGACCGGGTCGTACTTGCGGAATTCGAACTTCTCGGTCTTGGTGCGCGGGTTCTTCTTCGTGACGTAGAAAAAGCCGGTTTCGGCCGTGCTCACGAGCTTGATCAGGACGGTGTTGGACTTCGCCATGGCGAGGTTTCCATATATAAATCAATAACTTGCGCGGGCGGCGCAACGGCGCCGGGCCCTGTCGCGGGAGCGGGCAACATACAGGCGCATCCGGCCCTGTCAAGTGTCGGGGAATCTGGGCAAAAGCGGCGGAATCGGGCTGCGGGCCGTCCTATAATCGCCCGATGAACGACATGACCCCACGCGATCCCGCCGAGGCCGCCCTCGAGTCCGTCACCGGCTGGCACGCCCATATCTATTACGATCCGCAGGCGACGCGCCCGGCTGCGGATCGCTTGCGCGCCAAGCTGGCCGAAGCCTTTCCCGATGCCCTCATCGGCAACTGGCACGACGAATTGGTCGGCCCGCACACGCGGGCCATGTTCCAGGTGCTGTTCGAGCCGCAGCTGTTCGCCCAACTGGTGCCGTTTCTCGCCTTCCATCGCGACGGGCTGGCTGTGCTGATCCACGCCGATGGTACGGGAGACGGCCGCAAGGCGCATACCGAGCAGGCGATCTGGATGGGCGAAGTGCTGCCCGTCAATGTCGGGGTGTTTCGCGGCTAGGGCTTACGCGAAGCCCGCCTTATTGAAAACTAGGAAGGCGCGCGGCGCTGGCGCCGATGATGGCGGGCGTATCGAGCAGGGGCTCGGCCACAGTGGCGCCGTTCTGCTGCATGGCGCGGCGATAGAGCACCGGTTCGTCGATCAGGCGCTCGGCCACCGTCAGGTCCATCGCGTCGCTGTCCTTGGTGCGCGGGCAATTGTCGCGCAGCGCACCGACCTGCGTCTCGTCGCGTGCCTGGGTGATGCGCCAGGTGGACAGCAGGATGGAGGTCTTGGCCCACATCGGGTTGAGCTGGTCGAGCACGCTGTCGGGGCTGGCGCCGGCGATGCTGGTGCAGACGTTGGGCAGCACGCCGAGGTTGGCGATGGCATAGCCCGACGGCGCATGGAAGCGCGACCAGGTGAGCACCATTTCGCCGTCGTTGGGCATGCGCGAGATGTTCTGCACGGTGCCCTTGCCGAAGCTGTTGCTGCCGACGACCACGGCACGGCCGCGGTCCTGCAGCGCGGCGGCGACGATCTCGGCAGCCGAGGCCGACTGGCCATTGACCAGCACGACGAGCGGCAGGCCGTTGGTGATGTCGCGGCCGGTGGCGTCATAGACCTGAAGGCTGTCGGGGTGGCGGCCGCGCGTCGAGACGATGCGGCCCGAGGCGAGGAATAGGTCGGCGACGTTGACCGCCTGGTCGAGCAGCCCGCCCGGATTGCCCCGCATGTCGAGCACGACGCCTTTCAGGTCCGGGCCCATTTCGCGGCGCGCGCGGTCGATAGCGCGGGTCAGGTTGCGCGACGTGCTCTGGTTGAACGACGAAAGCTTGATGATCGCGGCGCTGCCCTGCGGCTCGTATTCGACCGTCGGGTTGAAGATCAGCGCACGGCTGATGGCGACCTCGAACGGTTCGGGCTTGTCATCGCGGGCGAGGGTGAGTTTGACCTGGCTGGCGACGCGGCCGCGCAGCTTTTCGATGACGTCGCGCTCCGCGAGCGTGTCTATCGCCAGTGCGTCGATGCGCAGGATGCGATCACCGGCGCGCAGATTGGCGCGGGCGGCGGGCGTATCGGGCATCACGGACTCGACCTTCACCTTGCCGGGTTCGTCATATTTCAGGCGGATGCCGATGCCGCCGTAGCCGTCGCGGGCGGCGCGCGCGCTGCGCGCCGAGGCGGCGGTGGTGTAGCGGCTGTAACGGTCGAGCGTGCCGAGCGCGCCCTTGAAGACGGTCTGGTAGATATCTTCCGGGGCGGAGGCGGCGAGGGCCGGCGAGTCGGCGCGCGCAAGGTCGATCGCCAGGGTGGTCAGATGCGCCCAGCCGCTGATGTTGGTCGCCGGCGGCGCCAGCAGATCGACGCCGCGATGGGAGCCGATATGGACCCGCACCTTGTCGTCGCGCCGTTGGAAGGAAATCGTATCGTCGAGCTTCTCGAGGCTGTCGAGGCCGGCCATGGCCACCTGCTCGGCGGTCACGGGGTCAATATATTTATCCTGGATCATGGTGTAACCGGCGTTGAACACGGCGGTCGCGCTGCTGGCATCGAAGGCGGCATTGGCGTCGGGCTTCGGCGCGTGCGTGCAGCTCGCGATCCAAAGCGCACAACCAACCATTCCCCCGATGCGCCCCATATTCATGTCCCTAGGATTCCCCGATCAAGCCCTGACCTTTAGAGCCCATTGCACGCCGAGCAAGGCGCCCTTGACGGCGGGTAGCAATCCGAGCGTCAGCGCGAGGGTCAGCGGCAGCCACAGGGCCATATGGACCCAGGCGGCAGGATGGGCGTTTTGTTCGAGCAACAGCATGGCCGGCACGATGAGATGGCCGACGATGAAGATGGTGATATAGGGCGGAGCGTCGTCGGCGCGATAGCTGCCGAGATCGACGCCGCAGGCCGGGCAATGGGGGATGACTTTAAGATATCCGGCGAAGGCTTTCCCCTCGCCGCAGCGCGGGCAGCGCCGGCGCAGACCGCGCAGGGCGGCGGCGAACAGGGAGACGACAGGCACGGGGGCGAGGGGCGACGACAGTCGCTCGGCGGCGTGAGCCGCGGCGGGAAGGGGCGGAAGAATCTCGGTTCCTGCGTCTGCCATCGGAAGCCTTG
>CAMAVH010000109.1 GCA_945861615.1 Rhizobium sp. Q54
GTTGAATTTCTCCACTGGCGCGGCCTATGCCTATCTCGGCGCCATGCCGATGATCATGATCACCGGGCAGAAGGCGATCCTCTCGCACAAGCAGGCCAAGTTCCAGATCGTCGACGTCGTCGCCTCGATGAAGCCGCTGACCAAGCTGACGCGCCAGATCGTCAGCGCCGACAGCATTGCGACCGTCGTGCGCGATGCCTTCCGCGTGGCGATGGAAGAGCGCCCCGGCCCGGTGCATCTCGAACTGCCCGAGGACGTCGCCGGCGAAGAAGTCGATAGCGTGCATGTCATCGCCCGCCATCCGCTCGAACGCCCGATCGCCTCGCCCGAAGCGCTCGACCGCGCCGCCGAGATGATACTCGCAGCCAAGAACCCACTGATCATGATCGGCGCCGCCGGCAACCGGCCGCGCCTCGTCGAAGCCCTGTCGGCTTTCGTGCGCCGCGTCCGCCTGCCCTTCTTCAACACGCAAATGGGCAAGGGCGCCGTCACCGGCGGCTCGAACCTCTATGTCGGCACGGCGGCACTTTCGGAACGCGACTATGTCCACCACGCCATCGAGGCGGCCGACCTGATCGTCTGCATCGGCCATGACACGGTTGAGAAGCCGCCGTTCCTGATGAAACATAGCGGCGGCCCGAAAGTGATTCACGTCGGCTATCTCTCGGCCAACGTCGAGGAAGTCTATCACCCGGACGCCGAGGTGATCGGCGATATCCGCGCCAGCGTCCTCGGCCTCGCCGACCGGCTCGAAGGCAAGACCGCCGCCAGCCCCTTGCTGCTCGACCTGCGCCGCAAGATTCTCGGCTGCCTCAACGACCGTGCCGAGGAGGACCGCTTCCCGATCACGCCGCAGCGCATCATCCATGACGTGCGCGCCGTCATGCCGGACAACGGCATCGTCTGTCTCGACAACGGCATGTACAAGATCTGGTTCGCGCGCAACTACCGCACGCATGAGGCCAATACGCTGCTGCTCGACAATGCGCTCGCCACTATGGGGGCCGGCCTGCCCTCCGCCATGATGGCCGCCATCCTCAATCCGGACAAACGCGTCATGGCGGTGTGCGGCGACGGCGGCTTCATGATGAACTCGCAGGAGATGGAGACGGCTGTGCGCCTCGGCCTCAACCTCGTCGTCGTCATCTTGAACGACAGCGCCTACGGCATGATCCGCTGGAAACAAGCCGTCGATCGCTTCGCCGATTTCGGCATGACCTTCAAGAACCCGGACTTCGTGAAATACGCCGAAAGCTACGGCGCCAAGGGCTCGCGCGTCACCGCGGTGGCCGACTTGCTGCCGACGCTGGAAGCCGCCTTCAAGGGCGGCGGCGTTCACCTTGTCGATGTGCCGATCGACTATTCCGAGAACATGCGCGTGCTCGTCGACGAGTTGCGCAGCCAGTCGCTCGGTAAAGAGCCGACGTAGAAGGAGTATCGCCATGCTGCAGGTCGTTCAGGCCTTTGACCGCGCGCTCATCACGGAAATCCCGACCGAAGACGCCGCCGCGCTGGAGGCCAAGCTGCAAGCCGCGCAGAAGGTCTTCGCCGACCGCTCGGGCTGGCTCAAGCCCCATCAGCGTATCGAGATCCTGCGCAAGATGGCGACGATCATGGAGACGCGGCGCGACCATCTCGCGCTGCAGATCGCCCGCGAAGGCGGCAAGCCGCTGGCCGATGCCATCGTCGAAACCACGCGTGCCATCGACGGCGTGCGCAACGCCGCCGACGAGCTGCGCAATTTCGCCGGCAAGGAAATCCCCATGGGGCTGACCGCCGCGAGCGACGGCCGCTGGGCCTTCACCACGAAGGAGCCGATCGGCGTCGTCGCGGCGATTTCCGCCTTCAACCATCCCTTGAACCTGATCGTCCATCAGGTCGCGCCGGCCATCGCCGTCGGCTGCCCGGTCATCGTCAAGCCGGCCGGACCGACGCCGCTCTCCTGCCTGGAGTTCGTGGCGATCGCCCATGAGGCGGGGCTGCCCGAGCCTTGGGCCCAGACCTTCATTCCCAACAGCACGGCGCTCGCCGAGAAACTGGCGACCGACAATCGCATCGCCTTCCTCAGCTTCATCGGCTCGCCCAAGATCGGCTGGATGCTGCATCACAAGCTGACGCCGGGCGCGCGCTCGGCGCTCGAGCATGGCGGCGCCGCGCCGGCCATCGTCGATGTCAGCGCCGACCTCGAGCGCATCATCGAGCCCATCGTCAAGGGCGCCTACTATCATGCCGGCCAAGTCTGCGTGTCGACCCAGCGCATCTTCGTGCATGAGAAAATCCGCAGCGAGTTCGTCGAGCGGCTCTCCGCCCGCGTCGCCAAGCTGCGCACCGGCGATCCGATCAAGCCTGACACCGACGTCGGCCCGCTGATCCATCCGCGCGAGACGGTGCGCATCAGCGCCTGGATCGAGGACGCCCAGGCCGGCGGCGCCAAGGTCATCGGCGGCGGCCGCCTGTCGGACACGACGCTGCTACCCTCCATCGTGCTCGACGCGCCGACCGACAGCGACATCTCGCAGGACGAGGTGTTCGGCCCGACGGTCTGCGTCTATTCGTTCAAAGATTTGGACGACGCCATCGCGCGCGCCAATGCCGTCGCCTGGTCGTTCCAGGCCAGCATCTTCGCCCAGGACATCGACGTCGCCCTGCGCGCCGCCGAGCGGCTGGAGGCCTCCGCCGTGATGATCAACGATCCGACCGCCTTCCGCGTCGATTGGATGCCCTTCGCCGGGCGCAAGCAGTCGGGCTACGGCACCGGCGGCATCCCCTACAGCATGCACGACATGGCCCAGGACAAGATGATCGTGCTGCGGCGGCGCTGAACGCCGGTAACATCTATCCTTCATGAGTCGAAGCGGCCGGGTCATCACCGGCCACTTTTTTCTAAGATATATCTTGAAACAGATATTTCTAAGATATATCTTGAGTGCATCTAAAACAGAAAGAAGATGCACTACATGAAGTTTTCCGAATTATATCAACGACTTCAATGCCACGGGATGCGCCGTGGGGGCCATTGGTCCGACCATGACAACCTCGCCGGCCCCCGTGCCGGCAGGCACGGCCCGCACAACGATCACCGCAGCAATCATGGCGGCGGCGGTCGGCGGCGGATGTTCGACAATGGCGAGCTGCGCTTGATCCTGCTGCACCTCGTCGCCGAACAGCCGCGCCACGGCTACGACCTGATCCGCGCCATCGAAGAGCTGAGCGGCGGCGCCTATGCCCCGAGCCCCGGCGTGGTCTACCCCACCCTCACCTTGCTCAGCGACATGGGCCAGCTGACCGAACAGGCTGGCGATGGCTCGCGCAAGGCCTTCGCCATCACCGATACGGGCAAGGCCCAGCTGACAGAACACGCGACGGCCGTGAAAGCGCTGCTGGAGCGGCTGGGCGCGGCGGCCGATTTGCGCGAACGCACGGACGCGACGCCGGTGCGGCGCGCCATGCACAACCTCAAGAGCGTGCTGATGGACAAGCTCGCCGACCGATCCGACAAGGAGATGGTCCTGAAAGCGGTCGCCCTGCTCGACGAAGCGGCACAGAAGATCGAGAGGCTCTGATGAATCAGATCGATCGCCCGCGCCGACGCTTCGCCGACGAGATGGAAGGCACAACCAGTGAACGCTCGGGCCGCCACGAGACGCGCCGCCTGCGCCACGAGCTGCGCCGCCGCACCGTCACCGTCAGCCGCCTCGAACATCTCACGCCGCGCATGATGCGCGTGCATTTCATCTCGCCCGAGCTGGCCGACTTCGTCAGCGCCGCGCCCGACGACCATGTGAAGCTGTTCTTCCCGCAAGCCGGCAGGATCGACGGCAAGCCGGTCATGCGCGATTTCACGCCGCGCGCCTTCGACCGCGCCGCCGGCAGCTTGACCATCGACTTCGCTTTGCACGCGACCGGGCCCGCGACCGAATGGGCGGCCAGCGTGCGAGTCGGCGACCAGCTCGACATCGGCGGCCCGCGGGGCTCCCAGGTCATGCCCGACGATTTCGACTGGTATTTGCTGATCGGCGACGAAAGCGCCCTGCCCGCCATCGGACGGCGCGTCGAGGAACTGCGTCCCGGCGTGCCGGTTACGACGCTGGTGACGGTGGTGCACCCTTACGAGGAACAGCGCTTCGCGGCGCGCGCCGCCTGGACGCCGATCTGGCTCCACCGCGGCGAGCCGAGCGACGCCGATGCCGGTCTGTTATGCGACCGTCTCGCAAGCTTCCAGCCGCCGCCCGGCGACGGCTTCGTGTGGATCGCCGGCGAAGCCATGATCGTCCGCGCGCTCCGTGCCTACATGACAGAGGAGCGCGGCCATCCCAAGGCCTGGCTCAAGGCCGCCGGCTATTGGCAGCGCGGCCGGTCAGACGGCAATGTCGCAATCGACGACTGAGAGAATTCGCCGTTAGGCCCCCGCGGTCAAAGCCCCGCGCTCCATTTCGACTGGGTGCGAGCGACCACCACGGCCAGGATCGCGCAGGCCGTCAGCAGCACGCCCCCCATGGCCATAAAACCGTCGGCGATACCTAAGGTCTCGACGATCAAGCCCATGAGGATCGGCGTGATGATGGAGGACAGGCGGTTGTTCGTCACCCGCAGGCCGACGATGGAGCCTTGCACATGGCTCGGCACAGCCTTGGCCTGCAAAGAAAACATCAGCGGCTGAACCAGCCCCTCGAAGCCGCGCCGCATGCTGTGCGCGATCGCCAGCAACAGGAACGCGCCGCCCAGCAAAGGCGTGATCGCCAGCAAGGCGATCGAGACCGTGGTGAAGCCCAACATCAGCCACGGAATCGGCAGCCAGCGTGCGACGCGTCCTGCGGCGAGCGATGCGAAGCTGTTGGTAATCTCGGCGATGGAAAACATCACGCCGATCATCGTGCCGGCGAAACCGACGTCGCGCAGATAGACGATGAAGAACGAGTTCTCCACGCCGTTGGTGGCATGACGCATGAATGAGATGGCGAGCGTGAAGGCCACCAGCGGCAGGAGGGCGAGCTTCAACGAGCCGGTGTAGTCCGAGAGGCGCGGCAAAATGTCGCGCCAACCAATGCGGCCGACCAGCGTGTCCGCCTTCTGCGGATTCTCGATCTGCGTGATGACGAGAAACATCAGCCCGGCCCATAGGCTGACGCCGAGGAACGACACCGTCGGACCGGCGAAGTCCCACAGCAATCCCATCAACAGCGGCGCCATGACGTTGCCGAGGCGCGAAAAGAAACTGAACTGGCCAATCTTGCCCGGCTCGCCCTTGGTCAATTGCGCGATGATGGTCTGCGCGCCGATCCACGACATGTTGCCGGCGAAGCCGATCAGCATTTGCAGCGTTACCATGAGCGGAAACCATGGCAGCACCGGATAGAGCGCCGCCAGCGAGCCCGACACGGCCGCAAAGAACAGCATGACGCGGCGTGTGCCGAGGCGGTCCATCAGCGCGCCGCCGTGGATCGCAAGAAAGAAGGTGATCATCGACTTGGCGCCGACCAGAATGCCGATCTCGGTGGGCGAAGCGCCTTGCAGCACCGCCCACAAAGGCACCACCATCGTCAGAAGTTCGGCCTGACCCATGCTGAAGAGGCCAGCGGCATAGGCCGCATGAAGGCTGCGCTTGGACGGCGGGACGTGATCTGACAAAAAGGCCTCCGGTCGCGCGGGCGCCGCGGCGTTCGTCGCGCGGTCTTGATCTCCCTGGGCGTCGCGGTTTTACACGCTGGCGAGGTAAAGGCCAATCTTCGCGCCTACCGCCGCGTCTCGCGTTGCGAAACAGGCGGCTTTTTTCTGAAGATCGCGGGGAAATTGCTATGATCCCGCGCTCCCCTTAACCCAAGCCGAACACGATCTTGCGCATTCCCGCACTCCGCCAGTTATTCCCCAACCTGCCGTCCCAACCGCTGCTGATCCTGCTGTTGCTCGTTTTCTTCAAGCAGGCCGGCAACGGCATGGTCTGGACGGTGCTCGCGCTCAACGGCCAGGATCTCGGGGCCAGCACCGCCGTCGTCGGCCTGATGATCTCGCTCTACGGCGGCACGCGCCTGGCGATGAACATTCCGGCCGGCTACGCCTCGGAGAAATACGGCCGGCGCCGCATGATGAGCGCCGGCTGCGCCGTGCTGGTGATTTCCTCGCTTTGGGTGGTCGTGACCGACGATCTGCCCTCTTTCTTCATTGCCGTGATCATCCAAGGCCTCGCCTCCTCGGTGTTCATGACCTCGGCGCTCGCCTCGGTCGCCGATCTCGGCACGGCGGGACGGCGGATCGAGGATATGTCCCTGTATCAAGCCGCCAACATGATCGGCGCGAGCATGGGTCCGGCGCTCGGCGGCATCCTCGCCGGTCTCTGGGGCTACGACGCGCCCTTCTGGGCCAACGGCCTGATCGCGCTCTGCGGCATTGCCGCCTTCGCCGCGATGCCGTGGAAAGAATTTTCGCCGGAAAACGCGCACAAGACGCGCACCGCGAAAGGCCAGATGGGCGCTCTGGCCAAGCAAGGCGCCTATATCGGGCTGATGTATTTCAGCATCTTCTACGTGCGCTCGGCGTCGAATTGGATCTTGATGCCGCTGATCGCCCATGAGCGCTTCGGCATCGATCTCGCCCATATCGGTCTGATGCTGACCGCGGGATCGGTCGCCAATCTCTGTATGCTCGGCTTCACTGCGCCGCTGAACCGCATGGTCGGGCGGCTCTGGGCCGTGGTGATCTCCAGCCTCGTCACCCTGCTCGCCTGCGCGCTGCTCGCCTTCGGCGACGACCCGAGCTATCTCTGGGCCAGTTCGATCCTCTTCGGTGTCGGCGGCGCCATCGCCACGCCGACATTGGTCGCTTACATTTCCGACATCGCCGCCGAAGGCCAGCGCGGGCCGGCCATGGGCCTGCTGCGCACCTGTCAGGACCTCGCCCTCATGCTCGGCCCCATCCTCACCGGCCTGCTGTCGGACCATCTCGGCCTCGGCTATCAGGGCGGCCTGCTCGGCTGCCTAGTGCTGCTGGCCGGCGCGACCATCATCTTTCGCGTCGGCGAAGGCCGCCGCTAGGGCATTTTTCGCGTAGGCGAAGGCCGCCGCTAGACGCATTTTTCTGGCTCCGACCCCGTCTCCCGGCTAGCCTTTCGCAGACGGCGCCGAAACGCCTGTTTTTAAGGGGAGAAGACCATGGGGCGGCTGGATCGTTGCTACAACATCGCGGATTTGCGTCTGCAGGCGAAAAAATTCCTGCCGAAGGGCGTCTTCGAATATATCGACCGCGGCGCCGAGGACGAGGTCGCCGTCGTCGAGAACCGCGACGCCTTCAAGCGCATCAAGCTGCGCACCCGCTTCATGGTCGATCTCAGCAAGATCGACATGGGCACGACGATCCTCGGCAAGCGCTGGAGCTTTCCCTATGCCGTCTCGCCGACCGGCATGACCGGCCTCGTCTGGTACCAAGGCGAAGTCGAACTGGCCCGCGCCTGCGCCGCGCAAGGCATCCCCTTTACGCTCGCGACCAACTCGATCACCGCGATCGAGGACGTCACCCGCGGCGCGCCCGACGGCAACATCTGGTTTCAGCTCTACATGTGGAGCGAGGAGGATCATTCCTACGCCCTGGTCAGGCGCGCCCGCGACGCTGGCTGCCAGGTTCTCGTCGTCACCATCGACGGCGCCCTCGGCAACAACCGCGAATACAACAAGCGCAACGGCTATGCCGTGCCGTTCAAGCTGTCGCCGCGCACCGCCTACGACATGCTGAGCCATCCGCGCTGGTTCGGTGGTGTGCTCTGCCGCTACGTCGCCAATGGCGGCATGCCGCGCCACGAGAATTATCCCGAACACTACCGCCACCGCATCACCACCAAGACGAGCAAAAGCCCGACGCGCCATCGCGCCATGACCTGGCCCGACATCCGCAAGCTGCGCGATTTGTGGCAGGGCCCGCTGATCGTCAAGGGCATCCTGCGGCCTGAGGATGCCGAAGCCGCCATCGCCCACGGCGCCGACGGCATCGTCGTCTCCAATCATGGCGGCCGCGCCCTCGACGCCGCGGCGCCGACCATCGACATGCTGCCCGAGATCGCTGCCGCCGTGAACAAGCGCGCCACCATCCTGCTCGATAGCGGCATCCGCCGCGGCGGCGACATCGTCAAGGCGCTGGCGCTCGGCGCCGACGCCGTGATGGCCGGCCGCCCGACGTTGTTCGGCACCGCGACCGGCGGCAAGGCCGGCGGCGAGAAGGCCCTCACGATCATGCACCGCGAGTTCGAGAAGACCATGGCCTATGTCGGCTGCCGCACGATCGCCGAAGTCAGCCCGGACGTGCTGGCCTATCCGCCGCGCGGCTACGCGCGGGCGATGGCGGCGGAATAATCGCCCGTCTCTCCAACCGATGACGGCCGCAAGGCGGTCATCGGCTGTCTCATCGAGTTCTGGGAACGGTTCAGGTTCGGCGCGACCCGAAGCCTTGGCCGCATCAGAAGCCAATCCGCCTCCCCGGACCGGCCTGAGATAGGCGCACGACCGGCTAAACCCGCGATTTTTGCGGCCAAATCGGCCAGTACGGCCCGCAAGATTGACAGGGCTGGGCCGGGCCTTTACAACGGCGAACCCCTGGGAACGGCAGGATTTTCTGCGATCACGTCCGCAGTTTCGGGGGGTGTCCAGCCAGGCCCTGTGGGGCCTTCCTCGTGAGGAGCGATGGCCGAGTGGCTGAAGGCGGCGGTTTGCTAAACCGTTATACGATCAAAAGTCGTATCGAGGGTTCGAATCCCTCTCGTTCCGCCACGAGACTTGACCTGGACCCCGCCGCCCGCCGGGCGAGCTTATCCCCCGACATTCCGTTCAATCGTACGAGCCGTAATAGCACTGCCGCAGATTGCGGTAGGTGATCGGCTCGTATTTCGCCGGGTTGTCCGGACCGCAACAGGTCGGGGCGCAAGGACAAAGCCAAGGCGACCATGCCGCCGCGCTGACGGCAACAGGCTTGTCGCCAAGGCGACAGGCGCCATGACGATCAAGAGGCTGCGCCTTTATCGGCGCAGCCTCTTTTTTACACGAGCGAATAGGCTACCAGCGATTCCACACCGGCTCGCCGAGGTCGACC
>CAMAVH010000110.1 GCA_945861615.1 Rhizobium sp. Q54
CGCGCGCGAGACGCAGGTATCCCAGGCCGAATGTGCGGATCGCCCACTCGTCGGACGCGTGCAGAATGTCTTGTGCGATCGGCATTACCCCTCCTCGATCGGAACCGGCGCAGACTATAGCGGAACGGTTTGGCGTCGTCTGCGATTAGGTATGGAGAAACCGCCGCTCGGCGCCCTCTAGGACGAGAGCCGTCAGCTTGCCGCTGGCATAGGCGCCGGTATCGATGCCGATCCGGTTGGGCCGCACCACCGGCTCCGGCGCGATGGTATGGCCATGAACGACGACGGCGCCGTGATCCGCCGTCGAGTCGAGAAATTCGTCGCGTATCCACAGCAGGTCGGTTTCGCTTTGACGCTCCGCCGGCACGCCCGGCTTGATCCCGGCATGGACGAAAAGATAGTCCCCGGCGCGATGCTGATAAGCCAAGGCGCGGTAAAAGGCCAAATGCCGCGGCGGCAAGGCGTTCTGGAAGCCGGTCTGCACCTTGGCGAGACGGGCAGCATCGATCGCCGGCGAGGCGCCGGACACGCGATAGCTGTAGAGCGTGGCGTCGCCGCCGAAGAAAAACCAATTCGGGCCGACGCCGGGATCTTCGAGAAACTGCAGCAGCACCTGCTCATGGTTGCCCATCAGATAGACCGGCTCGAAGCCCTCGAGCGGTTCGTCGAGCAGGTAATCGACGACTTGACGCGACTCCAGGCCGCGATCGATGTAATCGCCGAGATAGACCACGCGGCGATGCGGCGCGCCGGACTGCGCGGCGTCGGCCCGGATCGTCTCGTGCATCTGAGTCAGCAGATCGAGCCGGCCATGGATATCGCCGATGGCATAGATGCGCAGCCCGTCCGGCAGCTTGGCTGCGCGGCGCGCGGGAACTGCGGAACGCTCCGATTTGCGAAACAACCCTTTGAACATGGCGTTACGAATGGCCTGAGCGGCGGGTTTTGGCAAGCCCCAGAAAAGTGACGGCACCAGCCCGCCGCGCCCGTCACAATTGTCAAAAAAGTCTGGATTTCCGGCCCTTGCGCCTTATGGTCTCGGCTGGGGGCCAGAACAGAGAAAGCGCGCCGACGGGTCGATCCGGGCCGGTCCCGCCCCCAGGCCGTTACGCGCTTCCCCCGTTTGCCAAGGCGAGATCAACCGCCATATGCCTTTGTTCCGCCCGCCGACCCGCAAGGAAGCTTCAAGCCTGATTGTCGGCCTCGTCGGCCTCTCCGACCTGCTGATGGTCGGCTGTGCCGGCATCTTCGCCTTCGCGCTGCGCGCCAGCAATTCGGCGCTGCCGGGCTATTACGGCATCGCCATCGCCGCCGGCGCGATTCTCGCAATCAACGCCAACCAGATTGCCGGTCTTTACAGCTTCGAAGACTTGCGCCGCTTCTCGACGCAAGTCATCAAGCTTTCCGGCACCTGGTCGCTCGTCGCCCTGCTGCTCGTCGCCGCGAGCTACATTACCAAAACCTCCGAAGATTATTCGCGCATCTGGGCCGTGACATGGTTCTTCATGGGCTATGTCGGCATGGTGCTGGCGCGCGTCTTTGCCGTACGGCAGATCGACAGCTGGCATGAGGAAGGCCGGCTGGCCCGGCGTGTCGCCATCGTCGGCGCCGGCGAAAAGGGCGAACGGCTCATCGCCCACCTGCAGAGGATGTCGCCGTCGGACGTGATGCTGGTCGGCATTTACGACGAGCGAAGCACACGGGTCGCCTCGGACATTCTCGGCGTACCGTTGCGCGGCGATCTTCATGATTTGGTTGCGCTGACGCGCCGCGAACAAATCGACGAGATCATCATCGCTTTGCCGGGCTCTGCCGGCGAGCGGGTCCATCATGTGCTCGAAGCGCTTCGCACCGTGACCGTCGACATTAAGCTCTGTCCCGATACGGTCGGCGTGCATTTGCCCATGCTGGGCATCGATTATCTCGGCGGCCTGGCCTTGATGAATATTCATCGCCACGCGCTCAGCGGCTGGAATCGCATCTTCAAAGGGTTGGAAGACCGCATCCTCGCGCTGGCCGGCTTGATCGTTCTGTCGCCGTTGCTGCTCCTTGTCGCACTCGCCATCAAACTCGATAGCGCCGGCCCGGTGTTCTTCCGTCAACGTCGGCTCGGCTTCAATAACGACGAGTTCTATGTTTTGAAATTTCGCACCATGACGGTCACGGAGGACGATCCGAACGCGATCACCCAGGCAACGCGTACCGATCCGCGCGTCACGCGCGTCGGCGCGATTCTGCGCCGCACCAGCATCGACGAACTGCCGCAACTGCTGAACGTGCTCCGCGGCGAGATGTCGCTGGTCGGACCGCGGCCCCACGCCATGGCGCACAACCGGCAATATGCCGAGATCGTCGATCAATATCTCGGCCGCCATCGCGTCAAGCCGGGTATCACCGGCTGGGCCCAGGTGAACGGCTTACGCGGCGAGACCGACACGCTCGAAAAGATGCGCCAGCGCGTCGAATACGATCTTTACTACATCGACAACTGGTCGCTGCTGTTCGATTTGCGCATCTTGCTGTTGACGCCGTTCGTCGGCTTCGTGAACAAAAATGCCTACTGATCCCGCGCGCGCCGCCATTCTATCGAGGCCGCGGCCATGATCGCCCGCGTCATATTCTGGCTGACGGTTGCGCTCGTCGTGCTCGCCCCGCTCCCGTTTGGCAGCAACCGCCCCTGGGCCTGGAGCCTGTTGTCGGTCGCGAGCGGCGGACTGCTCGCGCTCTGGGCGCTGGCGGCGGTCGTCAATCCCGCCTACTACACGCTGGCATGGCGCCACTATCGGGCGATTGTCTTGCTGTTCGCCAGCTTCTTGGCATGGGCGGTCTTTCAGACCCTGCCCTTCAGCCCCGCCGCCTGGCATCACCCATCATGGTCGGCGATGGCGTCGGCGTTCGGCCAGCCGCTCGCCGGCGCCATCAGCGTCGCGCCGAGCGACAGCCTGAATGGCGTTATGCGACTGCTGTGCTACGCCATCGTTTTCTGGCTCGCCATGCAGCTTGGACGCCGCCTGGATCGGGCGCGCGCGGCTTGGTGGACCTTAAGCCTGGCGATCACCGGCTATGCCATTTACGGCCTGTTCGAACAATTGGGCGGCAGCCATATGGTCCTGTGGTTCGCCAAGACGAGCTATTACGATTCGGCGACGTCGACCTTTATCAATCGCAACCACTTCGCCGCCTATACCGGCCTCGGCCTCATCATCACGCTGTCACTGATCGCCGACGAAACGAAGGAAGCGGCGCGCCAGGGACTGCATAGCAGGAGCGGCTGGATCTATTTTCTCGACCATATGCGGCCGCCGCTCTTTGCGCTGATGGTCGCCTTCGTGGTTCTGACCACGGCCCTGCTGCTGAGCCATTCGCGCGCCGGCGTGTTCTGCACCGCCGTCGGGATTGTCGCCATGCTCGCTGCCTTTGCCATCAGCCAGGGCTTGCGCTCGAAATCGCTGCTCGCCTTTGGCGGCATCATCTTCGTCGTCGGTTTGGCGGTGCTGATCATCAGCGGCGAGGCCATCACCGCGCGCATGAGCGAATTGTTCGAGAACGCCGGCCCGCGCCAGCAAGTATATCTCTTGGCGCTGCAGGCCATCGCCGAGCGCCCACTGCTCGGCACCGGACTCGGCACGTTCGAAAGCGTCTTCCGTCTTTTGCGCGGTGAAGACTTCGGGCCCAGCGAGCCGACCTACGACGTCGCTCACAATAGCTATCTGGAAATGGCCGTCGAAGCCGGCTTGCCGGCTGCCCTCGTCTTGTACGGAGCCTTGGCGGTTCTGGTCCTGGTGCTGCTGCACGGCGCCCGCGAGCGCCGCCGCGCGACGATCTATCCCTGCAGCGGCCTCGGCGCGACAGCTCTGCTGGGCACCCATGCGCTGGTTGATTTCAGCCTGCAGATTCCGGCGATCGCGGTGACGTTCGCGCTGATCGCCGGCGTTGCCTATGCGCAATCTTGGCGGCACGAGGAACGGATCGCCGGCGGGCCTTCCCACGACGCGCGCGACTAAGAGCGCATGGCGCGCGCATGATTAGATGCGGGAATAGGCCAAGCTGAAACGCCGCAGCAGGTCGGGATCGCTATCGAGCGCCTGGAGCACATGATCCTGCGCCCGATATGAGCGGGCCTGACGGGCGAGCGACGTGGGATATAACCGCGCAGCATGACGGATTTGCAAATTAAGGCGCTCGCGCGTCTCGACGTCGAAGTTTTCCCACAGCACGAAGGCTAGGCCGAGCCGCGCCGTCATCAGGGCCGGCTCCCAGGGCGCCGTGTCGATAGCCATGCGCATATGACGCGCCGCCTCGCGTGACGGCCCGCCATCGGCCAGTTCGTCCTGCACGAGCCGCGTCCAGACATAAGGCTGCAAAGGCGCAAGCGCGAGGGCGGCACGATGTTCGGAAGCGCTGCGTGCGAGGGCTTCGCGCGCCGCCGCCGGATCGCCGGCGAGAGAGGCGCGGGCCGAGGCCGCCAAATGCAGCGCGCCGAGCGCCGCGTGGCTTTGCGAATTGTCATGCCAGGCCAGCGCCCGACGATGAGCCTCCATCGCCCGTCCTTGCGCCGCGACGTTTGGCGGAGGCGTTTTGTCGAGCGCGTTCAAGATCGCGCCATGCGGCGCCACGACGACGCCGGCCATGAACCGCGGCACCGCGAGACAGAGGGTCGCCGCCGCAAAGCCGAGCAGCATGCAGGACAGTAGCCACGATTCTCCGCGACTGACCGCGGCGGCAGGCGTCTGCGAAGCGGCGTGCGACGACGACATCGCCGAGCCGCTTATTGGTTGTAGTAGTGGTGGTAGTGGTAGTAGCCCGAGTCCGAATAATCGTACTGGGCATGCTTACGCACATCGACCTGCGTGAGAATGAGACCGGCAAGATCGGCCCCCGCCTCGACGACCTGCTTGAGGCCAAGCAGCGCGCTTTGGCGCTTGGTCTTCTCCCACCGCACGACGAACACGGTCTTGTCGACATTGCGCACCAGCACCAGCGAGTCGGAAATGACCAGCAACGGCGGCGTGTCGAGAATGACCAGATCGTAGCTTTCGCTGAGACGATGGATCAGCTCCTTCATGCGCGGCGAGCCGAGCATGTCGGGCGGGTTCGGCACGTTGGTGCCCGTGGTGATGAAACGCAGGCCATAGCGCGGCTCGAGCTCGATGACGTCGGCAAGCTGGGCGTTGCCGGCAAGATAGTCGCCGAGGCCCTTGCGGTTCGGATAGCCCAGATTGCCGTGCACGCTGGGATGGCGGAAATCGCAATCGACGATGATGCAACGCTGGCCCGACTTGGCGGCCAGCGCCGCGATCGCGAGCGCCGTCGACGTCTTGCCTTCGCCGGGCACTGCGGAGGTCACCAGGATGGTGCGCGGCGGATGTTCGACGTTCGACAGCAAGAGCGCGGTGCGCAGCGTGCGCACGGCTTCGCCGAATGCCGAATTGGGCTGTTCGGCGGCCACCTGATAGGCCTTTTTGTTCTTTTGCGCGCCGCGCAGCGTCGGCACCAGGCCAAGCGTCGGCAGGCCCGTCAGGCCTTCGAGCTGGTTCAAGCTGCGGAAGCCGTTGTCGAGGAATTCCAAGAGAACCGCCAAGCCGACGCCCATCAAGGTCGACAGGATGAAGGCGGCGATCAGCATGAACTTCGTCTTGGGATAGAACGGGGCCGAGGGTTCGACGGCATGCGAGATGACGCGGGCGTCGGCTTCCTGGATGCCCTGCTCCTGCACGTCCGCTTCCTTGAAGCGGCTGAGAATCGTTTCGTACAGCTGCTTGTTGGCGCGCACTTCGCTGTCGAGCGCGCGCAGCGTCACTTCCGCGCCATGCTGCTCGTCGAGCTTGGCCTGCAGGCTGGCGATTTCGCGGTTGAGATTGGTTTCGCGCACGCCGGCGATTTCGCGTTCGTTGCGCAGGCTGGAGACGATCTTTTCGACTTCGCCGCGGATCTTGTCCTGCAGGTCGGCCAATTCGTTCTGCGCCAGAACCATCTTGGGATGCTCGTCGCGCAACTGCGTCTTGAGCTCGGCGATCTTGCGCACCACCTGCGCTTCCTGTTCGCGCAGGCGCTGGATCAGCGGCGAGTCGAGCACGGCGGCGGCGGTGTCGATGTCGCCGCCGGACCGCAGCAGACGCTGTACTTGATCGTAACGCGCCTCCGCCTCTGAGCGCTTGGTGCGCGCGGCGATGAGTTGCGAATCGAGTTCGGCGCGCTGGCGGGCATAGACGCTGGCGCCGCCGATCTCGACGATACCCGAACTGCGGCGGAAGTCTTCGAGACGCTTTTCCGATTCGATCACGCGCGTGCGCAACTCGTTGGCGCGCTGATTCAACCAGTCGCTGGCGCGCGTGGTCGCGCGGCCCCTGGTTTCGAGCTGATCGAGAATGTAAATATCCGCCGTGGCGTTTGCCGCCTTGGCCGCCATCGCCGCATTGACCGACGTATAGCGCACGGTCAGCACGCGCGAGCGCTGCGACGGCAAGACGGAAAGGCCCATCATGTAGATGTCGGTCGCGGTTTCGATCGCCTGCTGGCGCGCGGCATCCGGGCTCAGCGCCGCGAGGGCGCGGCGCGCCGCCGCTTCACGGGCCAGACGCGCGCGCTCTTCGCTGTAAGCGCCGCCGGACACCAAATCGCGCAAATCGCCAAAACGGTCGGCCAGCCAAGCGCTGAGACCGCTCGCCATTTGACTGGCGAAGCCGCGCTGCGTGACGACGAGATCGGGATTGTAGAGCGGGTATCGACCAGACCGAGACGCACGACCGCCTGACGCGCCAATTCGCGCGAGCCGACGACGGCCGCTTCGGTTTCGTTGGTGTAGTAATCGGGGCTGAGGCTGCGCACGACCGAATCGTCGAGCGCGCGCGTGCGGCTCGGTTCGACGACCAGCGTCGCCTCGGCGGAATAGAGCGGAACCAACTGCTTGGCGTAAATCGCCACCACGCTGGTCACGAGCACGATCAAACCGGCGATCAACCAAAGACGGCGACGCAGAATGCCGAGAATCGTCGCAAGGTTCAGCGTCTCTTGTCCCTGGGTGGGGAACATCGAGAGATCCGCGCGGTTATAGTCGCCACTCGCTTGACGCAACGGAGACAGGATGCTCATGCAGGGCCGATTCCGAATCTAAAAAACGAGGCACCAACGGGAACGAAGATAACGGCAAGCGAAACGCACGGGGGCCAGCAATCAAGAGTGACATCTTCCATAAGAGTAGGAAGCAAGATCGCCCTTAATCTGAGAAACTAAAGCCTAGTGGCTGAAGTTATTAAAAAAAATTAACTCTGTTACGTAAAAAATCACAGGGCGTTGCAAATAAGTCCACAGCCCACTTTATGCCTAATTATATAGCCCCATAGAGTAGGATAGGCAATCTTATCTTAACCTTGCGGCATGAAAGCGGACGTCACACCAGATATTGGGGTGCATCACGATTTCTGACATTTTAGTAGTAGTGAGCAGGGTGGTGGGGTGATCCGAATCGGCGCGCCCGACTAGAACAGACGCCGGCCAACCTCCACCGTGTCGCCCGGCATGACCAGCGTTTCCGCCAGGCCCTCGAGGCGCTCTTCGCCCAACGGCGTTTGCCGCACGATCGACACGCTCGACGTGCGCGCGCGCCGCGTGTAGCCGCCGCCGATGGCCACCGCCTGACGCACCGTGACGCCGGCGATGTAGGGATAGCTGCCGGGTCGGCCGACTTCGCCGAGAATGAAGAACGGACGGTAGTTCAGCACTTCCACGCTGACTTTGGGATCGACGAGATATTGGCGGTTCAACATGTCGGCGATTTTGGCCTGCAGTTCGGTGACCGTGAGGTTCTGCGCCGGCACTTGGCCTAGCAGCGGCATGGCGATGTCGCCGCCCGAATCGAGCACCGCTTCGCCGGACACGTCCGGGTTGTTGAACACATTGATCTTCACCTTGTCGCCGGGCCCGAGATGATAATCGGGATTGCCGACCGGATTGGGCGCCTGCACCATCACCGGTTCGGCAGCGCAAGCGGCCATCGCAAACAGCACGAACGCCATGCAGGCAACGCGTAGAAAACGCGACGAAATCATATTTGGGCACCGAACGTGAGAATGAGTCGATTGTCGACGTAACCACTACTGATTTGGCTCGATTCGCGCTCATCGTGCGAGAGCCGTAGCAAGCCATAATAGTTTTCATTGATCAGGTAGCGGGCGCCGAAAGAAATCCCCCAGATATCGTCGTTGCGGTTGATGCCTTGATACTCGTCCATGCGCCAGATGAGCTTGGTGTCGAGGATCAAGTTGTACATGGCTTCGTAATCGATCGTGAAGGCGGCGCGTGTCGCGAGGATGCCGGACGCGGACGCCTGCGTCGTCTCGTTGATGCTACGCTGCGCTTCGGCCGTCATCGTCACCAGCTCCGTGGTGTTCCACAGGAACTTGCCGTTCATAGACCAGCCGGAAATGGTCGGCAGCGTCGGATCCTCGTAGTCCTGCGACATATAGCCCACGCCGGCTTCGGCATAGCTGACGCCGGACACATCCCAGTTGATGCCGGCGAGCAGACGCCAGCCGTGCGAACTGCGCTGCAGGCCGCTATCATCGCGGTTTTGATCGTATTCGCGCATATTTACCGCAGGCTCGACGTAATAGACCATACCAGGCACGTCTTCCCAACCCACGCGCCACGCGAGCTCGTGCTCGTTGCGGTCGCGGTCGTCGTTGTTGGTCGTGCCGACATCGTCGTAGTCGAAGCGGTTGAACGTATAAGCCACGCGGTTGTAAACAGCGCTGCCGCGTTTCGTGTAAGAGACGTCGCCCGTGTAATTGGCATAAGGCGTCGGCTCCGGCAGGCCGGCATCGTCCGGGCTGCCGCGCTGCTCGTGCTCGCGCGCGAATCGCAGATTGCTGTTGATGTACTCGTCTTCCTCGATGTCGAGGCGGCCGCCGGTGCCGACGTAATAGTTGAGATAGTTTTCGCTCGCCGTGTCGATGTGGTGAGCAGAGGTCGCGCCGGTATTCATATAGACCATGTGATTGGCCCATTCCGACTGCAGCAGCAGCGAAGGCGAAACCTTGACGATCTGATCGGCGACCTTGTTGTTCTCG
>CAMAVH010000111.1 GCA_945861615.1 Rhizobium sp. Q54
CCGACGATTTGCCACAACGGCACCGAGGACAAGGGCATCCCGATGGAGAAGGTCGAGAAGATCAAGGCCGCCCGCCCGGAAGTGACGGTCTATACCTACGAGGGCGCCGGCCATGGCTTCAACTGCGACGAGCGCGGCAGCTGGCACGAGCCTTCGGCCAAGCTCGCCCGCCAGCGCACGATCGACTTCCTCGCCAAGCATATCGGCTGAAGCGGGCGTCACGCTGAAACAGAAACGGCGGCACCTCAGGGTGCCGCCGTTTTCGTTTGGGCCGTAGTCTCGCTTAGCGGATTGCGCCCGCATCAGCCTTTTCGGCGCGCTGCTTGGTGAAATAGTCCTTGTTGTTCATCACGCCCTTGCCGGCGATGACGATCTGATCGCCCGGCGGCTTGACCTGATAGAGCAGCACGGGCGCGTCGCTCTCGTTGTGCAGCTGGTAGTACTGATCGGCCGGGATCATCGCGCACATGCCTTCGGTGAGGTAATGCGTCACCGGCTCGGCGGTCTCGCTCTCCTTGGTGCGCAGCGTCAGCTTGCCCTTGAAGCAGAGAAAGGATTGCGACGTGCCCTTGTGATAGTGGAACTCGTTCTTCGCACCGGGCACGTAGAGGTTGAGCGCCATCTGCAGGTCGTCCTGGCGGGCCAGCGCGATGCGCTCGCGCGGGCCCGGCGGATTGGCCATGTCGACCTTATCCAAGATGTTGAAAATTTCCGCAGCCATGGCGATCTCCTATTTCTTGGCGGATGCCGCGTATTTGTTCCAGATTTCGAGGAACCTGTCGGTCGCCTCGGTGTCCTGGGACGAGATGATCGGCTTACCGGCGATTTCATCCGGATAGACGTGGAAGTCCGCGCTCTGCAGATCCTTGTGCACCGGCGGCGTGCCGAACACGGCAAGCTGGGCGAGCTGGCCTTCCTTGCTGAGCAGCCAATTGGCGTAGAGCCGCGCCGCATTGATTCCGGGGCTGCCCTTGAAGACCGCCATCTTGGAGAATTGCAGCGGCACCATGTCCGGACAGTACCAAGCAACCGGCCCGCCCTTGTCCTGCAATTCCTTGACGCGCTCGGGATAGGCCGGCAAGGAAACGTAGTTCTCGCCGGCGCCGACCAGGCCGATCGCGGCGTTGATGCCTTCGCGGCGGATCTGCGGCTTCAGCTTGGTGAAGAAGTCGTCGATATATTTCACCGCCCAGGCCTCGCCGTTCTTCTCCCACAACGGCATGACCCAGAGATGCGGCAGCATGACCGCGCCGATGCGGCCCTGGCCGAGGATCGCCGTATTGGGCAGATCGGCCCAGGTCTTCGGCAGTTGCTCGCGTTTGATCAGCGTCGGGTTGTAGGACATGCAATAGGGCCGCGAGCGGAAGGCCAAAGCGCGCGCATTGGCGTCATGAGCGCCCGCCACCGCGGACTTGTAGGTCGGCAGGTAATCGAGCTTTTCGGCGGCGTCGAGCTTGGTGAACTCCGACAGCGAGCCGTCCATGCTGCGCACCAGTTCGAACAGGTAGCGACCTTCGCCGAAGGCGAGCAGCGGACGGATGACGCGCTCGTTGGCGCTGCCGCGCTGATATTCGATCTTGATGAAGGGGTAGCGCTCGAGGAACGGCTTGACCGCCTGGGCGTGCAGCGGCTGCTCGTCGGAGCCGGAGATGCGCAAGGTCGGGGTCTTGCGGGCGCCGTCGATCCACGCCTGCGGGACCGCCAGCTCCTTGTCGAGACCGTCGAGCTTGGCCTCGGTCAGCTTGAGCTGCTTGAGAAAGGCTTGCGTGCTTTTCGGCAAATCCGCGGCGGCGGCGCTGGCGGCGGCGGCGATCAAAATCCCGACCGCGCCCGCAAGGACGCGCGCGGACCGAATAACGGCGCTCGGCATGACGTTTTTCTCCCTGTTGGCCTCGTGGACGCCTGATTTTTTTCGCGTCCGCTCTTATGATTGAACCATTACGGCAAAAGGTTTCGACCGACTACATGGAGTTTAGGAATAACTGCTATTCTGGACCCGCTCCCCCGACGACGGCGCGGAGCTGGGGCAAAACGCAAGGCGGCCAGCAAGGCCACCGGCCTTATAACAAGCGCGTCTAACGGGGATGGCGACGTCGTGGAGTATCTCAGCGATTTGCGGGCGTTTTTGAAAGTGGTCGAAACGCGCAATTTCAGCGGCGCGGCCGGCCTGCTCGGCCTGTCGCAATCGGCGGTGAGCAAGCGCATCTCGCGGCTCGAAGAGAGCCTCGGCGTGCCGCTGCTGATCCGCTCGACGCGCCACTTGTCGCTGACCGACGCCGGCACGAAATTCTATGCCCATGCCGAGCGCATCGTCGCCGAGATCGACGAGGCGCAACGTTCGGCCGCCGCCGCCCATGCCGATATCGGCGGCCATATCCGCGTCCATTCGACGCTCGGCATCGGCCAGACCATCGTCGCCCCGGCCATCGCCGCCTTCATCCGCGCCTACAAGGACGCGTCGGTCGAGCTGGTGCTGTCGCCCAACAATTCGATCAATCTGATCCAGCAGAACGTCGACATCACCATCCGTCTGTCGAACGAGCGCGAGGCGCTGCTGCACCACACCAGCGTCGATCACGAAGTGATCGGCGCCATCCGCTATCTCGTCTGCGGCGCGCCGGCCTACTTCGCCGAAGCCGGCAAACCGGACAAGCCGCAGGATCTGGCGCAGCACAATTGCCTGATCCTGTCGGCCCAGGCGGCCGCCGACGCCTGGGAATTCATCGGCCCCAAGGGGCTCTACGCCGTCCGCGTCGCCGGCAACTTCACCAGCAACAGCGGTGCGGCGCTCTATCACGCGCTGATCCAAGGCACCGGCATCGCCCGCATGCTGGAGCCGGCCATCCTCGACGAATTGAACGACGGCCGGTTGACGGAAATTTTCGCCGAACTGGCGCTGCCCGAGCGGTTCATTCTCGCCTATTACCCGCATGTCGCGGTGATGCCGCCGCGCAGCCGCCTGTTCCTCGATTTCCTCAAAATGCACCTGGCGCAAAAGCTCGAGCAGCGGCGCCCCCGGACTACGGCGCAGCCGTAGCGGGAATAAGTCTTATTCGTTCTTAGCCGCTTTACGCTGCCGGACGGCGCACCTAGTCTCCAGCCCAACAAGCCCGGCAGACGGGCGATCGCCGCGCCCGAGGGACGAACCCGGCCGGACGGCACAGGGAGGACGACATGGATCACGCAGAGAACGAACTGTTGACGCGCATCGGCCCGGGCACGCGCATGGGCGCCGTGATGCGGCGCTATTGGTGGCCGGTCGGCTTCAGCCAGAAGGTCGACAAGGTGCCGGTGCCGGTTCGTCTGCTCGGCGAGGATCTCATCCTGTTCCGCACGCCCAGCGGCAAGGTCGGCCTGATCGACCGCTTCTGCGCCCACCGCCTCGCCTCGCTCGAACATGGCCGGGTCGAAGAGGGCGGCATCCGCTGCTGCTATCACGGCTGGCTCTACGACACGTCGGGCCAATGCACCCAGATGCCCTGCGAGCCGGCCGACAGCACGCTGCATAAGGAAGTGAAGCTGGCCGGCTACAAGACCCAGGAGATGGGCGGCCTGATCTTCGCCTATATGGGCCCCGAGCCGGCGCCGCTGCTGCCCAAGTACGACCTCTTGGTGCGCGAGGACATGGACCGCACCCTGTCGGCGGGCTACGAATATTGCAGCTGGCTGCAGCGCGCCGAGAACGGCGTCGACAAATATCACAGCATGGCGCTGCACGCGCCGGTCTATCCCTCGATCGCCCTCAAGCGCCCCGAAGACGTGCAATGGCAGCCGACCTGGTACGGCTTTCGCATGAGCGCCAAGTACCCGAACAAGGCCGCGAACGTCAGTCATTGCATCTTCCCGTCGCACACGCGGCGCTACGGCGCGCGCGTCGGCGAGCGCCCGTCGCACTATCTGCACTTGCGCGTGCCGGTGGACGACGTCACGACGCTTACCTGGTACGTCCGCGCCCAGGAAACCGAGAACGGCCGCAAGGGCACGGTGACCAGCAAGGACATCGAAGTGCCGCAACGCGGCGTCTATGAGCGCGTCGAAGACGGCTGGTGGCGTCTCGGCTCGCACGACCAGGACCGCGCCGCCCAGGAAAGCCAGGGCGAGATCACCGACCGCACCCGCGAATTCCTCGCCACCTCCGATCGCGGCATCGTCATCCTGCGCAAGATGCTGCTCGATTCGGTCACGGCCGTCGAACAGGGCAAGGATCCGTTCGGCTTGCTGCGCGATCCGGCGATGAACGACATCGTCGTTTTCGACGCCCAGAAGAACTTCGCCGACACGGACAAGGACTTCTCCGGCCAGAAGGCCGACCCGACCAAAGCTCTCGTCTGACGGCGTCTGACGGGGGCTTGGCAAGATGACGGCTGACATCGCGCGGTCCGGCTGGGCGGCGCCGCGGGGCCGCCTGGGCGGGCTGCTGCGGCGCGCCAACCCGTGGCATTACCTGCTGCTCGGCCTCGTGCTGGTCGCGGTGGTCACGCCGCTCGCCTTCCTGATCCTCGGCAGCTTCTCGAGCGCGCGTCTACCCGGCAGCTTCACGCTGCAGACGCTGACCTTCGCCAACCACATCAAGGTGTGGAGCGATCCCAGCACCTACGCCGTGTTCAGCAACACCCTGTGGTACGTCACCGGCAGCACCGCCCTCGGCCTCGGTCTGGCGGCGCTGCTCGCCTGGCTGGTCGAACGCACCGACCTGCCCGGCAAGCTGTGGATCTACGCCGCCGTGCCGATGACGCTGGTCATGCCAGGCATGCTGCAGGCCATGGCCTGGGTGCTGCTGCTGAGCCCGAAGATCGGCTTCGTCAACAAAAGCCTGATCGACCTGTTCGGGCTCGAGCAGGCGCCGATCAATATCTACAGTCTCGGCGGCATGATCTTCGTCGAAGGCCTGCGGCTGGTGCCGACGGCCTTCCTCATGCTGGTGCCGCTGTTCAAGAGCATGGACCCGGCGCTCGAAGAAGCCGCCGCCATGTCCGGCGCCACCACGCTGAGCACTCTGCGCAAGATCACGCTGCGCCTGATGCTGCCCGGGTTGGTCGCCGTCACCATCTATCAGTTCATCACCGCGCTCGAAGTGTTCGAGGTCCCCGGCATCCTCGGCCTGCCGAGCGGCATCTATGTTTTCAGCACCAAGATCTATTCCGTGCTGCATTCCGCCAGCTTCATTCCCAATTACGGCGAAGCCAATGCGCTCGGCGTGCTCTACCTGGTGGTCGCCGTCGTCGCCACCGTGGCTTACAGCAAGGTGATCGCCAAGGCCGAGCGCTTCAGCATCGTCACCGGCAAGGGCTATCGGCCGCGCACCCAGAGCCTCGGCCCCTGGCGCTATCCGGCGTTCTGCCTGATCGGCCTCTATTTGCTCTGCTCGGTCATCCTGCCGGCTTTGGTGCTGGCCTACATCTCCTTCATGCCTTTCCTGCAGACGCCGTCGCTCGCCTCGCTGTCGCGCCTGACGCTGGCCAACTACCGCATGCTGTTCATGATGGATCGCATGGAGACCGTGCTGTGGAACACCGTACTGATGACGGTGGTGACGGCGACGGCGACCGTGGCGGTGTCGTTCTGCATTTCGCTGGTCGTCGTGCGCAGCAAATTCTGGGGGCGCAAGCTGCTCGATCAGCTGGTCTTCCTGCCGCACGCCATTCCCGGCATCGTCATCGGCCTGGCCATGCTGTGGGTCTTCCTCAAGGTCGACAAGTTCGGCTTTTCGACCTTCGGCAGCCTGTGGACGGTCTGCATCGTCTTCGTCATCGGCTTCATGTCCTACGGCACGCGCGCCATGAATGCGGCGATCCTGCAGATCCACAAGGATTTGGAAGAAGCCGCGCAGATCAGCGGCGCGCCGCAATGGCGCGTCATGTGGCGGGTGTTCGTGCCGCTGCTGCTGCCGGCCTTCGTCGGCGTCTGGATCTGGACGACGCTGCATGCCGTGCGCATGGCGGGCCAGCCGCTGATCATGGCCGAGGGCGAAAAGAACGAAGTGATCGCCGTGACGATCTGGCACTTGTGGGGCGAAGGCCAGGCGCCGCTGGTCGGCGCCATCGGCACGCTGATGATCGCCGCCCTGCTGCTGCTGACGCTGCTGCTGCGCTTCGTCACCTTGCGCTTCGGCACCCGCACGCAGGCCGCCGCCGGCGCCTAGACCGCGGCGAGCGATCCCGTCAGCGCCGCGCTTTCGCGCAACAGCACGTCGCGGCAGGCGATTTCCGCCTGCTCGTTCATCCGGTTCAGCGGCGCCGAGACATGCAACGCGGCGATGACCGCGCCGGACGGATCGCGCACCTGCACGGCGATCGCCACCGTCTGCGACGCGCTGAGGGTGAATTCGCCGAAGGTTCGCGCGTAGCCCTGGGCGCGCACCTGCGCCACGCGGGCGCGCACCGCCGCTTCCGTCGTCAAGGTCGCCGGGTTGTAGGCGACCAGTTCGGTGCGCGCGAGATAATCGGCGAGAGCGACATCGTCCATCGCGGCGAGAAACACCTGGCTCGCCGCGCCGGTATAGAGCGGCGCGCGCACGCCGAGTTGCAGCGTCTGGGCGATCGCCTGCCCGCTGTCCATGCTGTCGATGTTGATGCGATGATCGCCGTCGCGCAAGGAGAGGATCACCGTCTCGTTCACCGCATCGCGCACGGCGCGCATGAAGGGCCGCGCCTGGTGGCGGATATCGAGGCCGCGCAGCAGGCTGTCGGCATGGCGAAGCGCCGCGAAGCCCAGCGTGTAAATGGCCGTCGACGAATTGTAGGCGAGCCAGCCCTGATCGACCAAGGTCGTCAGGATGCGGAACACCGTGGCCTTCGGTAGCGACAGGCGGGCGCAGAGCTGCGGCAAGGACAGTTCCGCCGCGTCGCGCCCGAAGCAGGACATGATGCGGCCGGCGCGGTCGACGACGCGCACCAATTTCGCGGGGGCCGCTTTCTGCGGCGGCGGCGTGATGCGGTTCATGGCGCGTAGCCCAGGCTGCGCGACAGCTTGGCCGCCGCCTCGCTGACGAGGACGACACAGCGATCGCTCAGTTCTTGCGTGAAGCGGTCGGTCGGGCAGGAAATTGTCAGCGTGGCGATGATCTCGCCGCTGTAGCTGCGCACCGGCGCGGCGACGGCGGCGGTATGGACATTCACCTTGCCGACGACGATGGCATGGCCGGCGCGGCGCACGGCGGCGATCTCGGCGACCATCGCCTGCCAGCCCGCCTCGCCGGGCGCCATGCCATCCATGGTCGCGCCGGGGTTGCGGACGCGATAGGCGGCAAGTTCCGCCTCGGTCAGGCTCGACATCAGTACCAGGCCGGCGGCGCCGACATGCAGCGGCCCTTCATGGCCCGGCTGGGTGATACGGCGGATCGGCTGGGTGCTCTCGACGTAATCGAGATGCACGCGGCGGTCGCCGATGCGCAAGGAGAGGATCACAGTCTCGTTCACCGCGTCGCGGATGGCGCGCATGATCGGCACGGCGGCGCCGCGGATGTCGAACTGATTGCGCCGCACGTCGGCGAAGCGCAGCCAGGCGTAGCCGAGGCGATAGAAGCCGCCGCCGTCGTCGATCAGCAGGTCGTGCGCGGCCAAGGTGTCGAGGATGCCGCGCAGCGTCAGCTTGGGCACGCCGCTCCGCTCGGCAAGCTCCGTGAGGCTCTGGCGCGGCCGCGCGCGGTCGAACAGCGCCAGCACGCGCGCCGCGCGGGTGACGGCTTCGACGGCGTAACGGTTCTCGCCGGGCGGGGTCGGCATCGGTTGCGAAGCTGGGCTGGCCAAGATGATGTCTGTGCGTGAAATTATGAAACGGACAGTGGCGGGAGGACCGCTTGACGGCTCCACACCGGCTTTATATCATTCCTTCCAAGAAAAAACGATACATCGTTTCATTTTTATCACTTCATGTTTTTCGAGGGAGAAACGCCATGGCCACCGTTCTGGAGACCATGAAGATCACGCCCCTGTCCGCTGCCTGCGGCGCGGAGATCAGCGGCGTCGATCTGACACAGGAACTGACGCCGGCGACGGTGGCCGCCATCCGCCAGGCCTGGAACGACCATATCGTGCTGGTCTTCCGCGGCCAGAAAATCACCCAGGAGCAGCAGCTGCGCTTCGCCAGTTACTTCGGCAACCTGGGCCGGCGCAAGAATGCCATGTTCCGCCAGGAGCTGCAGCAGCGCACCCACGGCACCAAGCAGACCGACCCCAATGTGCTGCTGGTCAGCAACATCAAGGAGAACGGCGAGCCGATCGGCGCCTTCGGCGAGGGCGAGATGTGGTTCCACATCGATTCGGGCTACGCCGAGAAGCCCTACAACTACACCTTCCTCTATGCGCTGGAATTGCCCTCGACCGGCGGCAACACCCAGTTCTCCAACATGTACAAGGCCTACGACGCTTTGCCCGCGAAGCTCAAGAGCGAGCTCGCCGGCAAGAAGGCCCTGCATATCCACGAATACGAGCGCAGCGCCAAGGTCGAGGTCAAAGAAGATCTCAGCCAGACCGCCCACTATTTCCATCCGGTGTTCTCGACCCATGCCGAGACCGGCCGCAAGTCCCTCTTCGTCGATCGCCTGATGACGGCGCGCATCGAGGGCTATAGCAAGGACGAGAACGAAGTGCTGCTCGAACAGCTTTATGAGGTCGGCGAGCGCCCCGAGTTCATCTACGAGCATAAGTGGCAGCTCGACGATTTCGTCATGTGGGACAACCGTTGCGCCATTCATGCGCGCACTTGGTTCCCGCCCGAGGAGCGCCGCCTGCTGCGCCGCTGCGCCATCGAAGGAGCGCCGATCCATGAATGAGATGTCGCCGCGCGCCGCGAGCGCACCCGCGCGCCTGCCGGTCTTTCAGCGCTTCATCGACGATCTGCGCGCGCTGTGGATCGCCGAGCCCGATACGCAAACGCGCATGAAAAAGGCCAAGCCGCTCTTGGAGAAGCTCGTCATGGACGACGAGCTGAAGGCGCGCTCGGCCGACTGGCCCTGCACCGACGGCGGCAAGAACCTGCTGTTCTATGTCGATGACGAGCTGGGCTTCGCCATCAACGGCGTGGTCCGCATGCCG
>CAMAVH010000112.1 GCA_945861615.1 Rhizobium sp. Q54
TGGTGCAGACAACGTGCGGGCGAAAGGCCAGCGCTTGCCACAGCATCGCCGGCAGGCTGGATAGCGCGAAGCTCATCAGATGAATCGCGCGCTTGAGACCGCTGGGTTGCGCCGGCACCCAGAGCGGGCATCGCGTGACGCGCACGCCCTTGATCGTCTCGCCACGCCACATCCAGGCGCTGTAGCCGTCGCGCACCTTCCAATCGGGATAATAGGGCGGCGTCGTGACGACGCGAATCTCGTGGCCCTGCGCGGCGAACCAGTCGCACATCTCGGCGGTGAACTTGCCGATGCCGGTCAATTCGGGCGCATAGTTAATGCTGTAAACGAGAATCCGCATGTGGTGTTAAACGTCCATCTTGCGCGCGCGCACCACGAGACAATCGCCGCGCATCGCTTGGTTCAACATGTAAATTGCCGGAAAGAACAACCCGCGAAGCGCCAGCATCCAGACGGCGACCAGCAGGGTCTTGCGCAACTGCCGCGTCGGCACGCCCGGCTTGGCATAGAGCGTCGCTAGGACCGATTGCGCCAACCATAGCGCCGGCGTGACACAGCGCTGATGCGTGACCTCGAAGCCTTCTTCTTGCAACAGGCGCCGCAGGCCGTCGGGCGAGAAATGCGCGAGATGATAAGGCACATGCCAATTGATCCAATCGCGCCCGAAGAAATAGCGATATTGACTAGCGGCATTGGGCAGGCTGATCCAGACCTCGCCGCCTGAGCGCAAGATGCGGCGGAGATCACGCAAGATAGCGCGCGGGTCGGGCGTATGTTCGAGCACATTCGACAGCACGGCGACATCGAACGGCGCGTCAGGCGCCAAGGCGTCGAGCGTCACGGTATGGACGCGAAAGCCGCGGGCGCGCGCCTCCTCTGCCGCGATACGGTTGAGCTCGAGGCCTTCGGCGTCAAAGCCGTTGGCCTGATAGCATTCCAAGCCGCGCCCCTCATTGCAGCCGACATCGATCAGGCGGCCTTGACCGGGCACGAGATGGAACGACACATCGCCGTCGAGCCGGAGCCACAGACGATAAAGCCAGCTTTTGAACAGGCGTTCGCGCAGGCGCGCATACCGCGAGCCGCCGCGGCTGCCCATCTCGCCGCCGCCGAAATTGTAATAGCGCTCATAGAGCTCGCGCAGCCGTTCGCCGCTTGGGCGCGGCACCGTCTGTTCCGTGCCGCAGACGCGGCAGCGCGCGATGGCATAGACACCCGGCGCGGCGAAGCGATTGTCGGTCAAGCCTTCAAGAAAGCTCTCGACACTGCCGCCGCAGGCCAGGCAAAGATCCGTGCTGTCCGTCATCGTGCCGTACCCGATGCCATCGCCTGCAACAGTTTCTGGAAATCGCCCGCGGCTTGCTCATGCAGCTCGGCCATCCGCGCCCGGGCGGCGCGGCGCTTGGCGGCGAATCCCTCGGGCGATGCGGCCCAGCCGCGCAATGCCTCGGCGGCGCGCTTGACGAAGGCGCCGCCGACCGGCACCACGACGCCGCCCGGCCCTTCGCCGTCGATCGCGCCAAGCTGTTCGGGGATGCAGCCGCGCCCCAGCGCGATCACCGGCACGCCATGGGCAAGGGCCTCGAACAGCACGGTCGGCTCGGCTTCGTTGACATAGCGCGTCGGAAAGACAAAGACGTCGATATCGTCGAAGAAGCGGGCTTTGTCCGCGCCATAGACGGGACCGCGATAGACCAGCCCTGCGCCGCTCGCTTCCTGCGCCGCGACGATCTCATGGGTCGCCGTCGAGTCGGCCGTCGGGCCGGCCAGCACGAGCTGAGCGGCCAGGCCGGACGACAGCGCCTCGCGATAAAGATCGAGCACGAGATCAAGCCCCTTCTCGTCGGTCAGGTTGCCCATGTGCCCAAGAACGAGTTTGTCTGGCGATCTGTCCGGGGCAGTCTCGCCCGCCGGGTAAAAGGCGGCGTTGCTCACGATCATGCTGCGGACCGCCAGCGGATAGCGCTCGCGGAGCAGAGCCGCCATGCGTGCGCATAAGACGACATGCACCGCCGCGGCGCCTGCCATTCGGACCAACAAGGCCATCGTGGTGCTCGGTCGGTCGAGATAGGCGAAGGAATGGTGATGCAGGAACAGTCGTTGGCGCAACAGGCGCGCGACCGCCGTCAACAGCAGATTGTACAAAAGACCACTGCCGCCGGCGGCCGAGATATAGACGCAACCGGGCCGGCCGACGTTCTCGGCAATGGCGGCGGCGGCGGCAAGCACGCGCCAGACGCGGCGCAGATGATAGGCCAGCCCGCGCGACAGGCGGCCGGGCGAAATGTCGCAACGGCGGATCTTCGCATGTTGTTCCAAGCGGTCGGCCACTGCCGCCGTGATCACGGCGGCGCCATGAACCGGCGGCGGAAAGGGGCCGACGACGAACAGCGCCTCGTTCATGCCGCCTCCGCGCCAGGCAGACCGATCAGCTCCGCCACCGCTTGCGCGAAATGGGCGACGTCGCCGCGCTCGGCCAGGGCGTTGGAGCCTTCGCTGAGCCGGCGCCATTCCGCCTCGTCCGTCGCCAAGCGGACCATCCCGCCCGCCAAGCCTTCGACATTGTCCGCTTCGAAGACATAGCCGTTCACGCCCTGACGCACCAAGGTATCGCGGGCGCCGACGTTTTCCGAAACCAGCACCGGCAGGCCCATGGCCAGAGCCTCATTGACGACAAGACCCCATTGCTCTTCGCGCGACGGCAAAATGAGCGCGAGGCTTTGCGCCAGGCCTTGTGCCACGCCCTCTTCCTGCAGGAAGCCGGCGAAGCGGACCCCGGCCAGGTCGCGCCGCGCCACCTCGGCGCGCAACGCCGCCTCCAGCGGACCGCCACCGACGAGGACCAGATCGCGCGCGCTCGCGCCCGCCGTCTGGCGATAGAGATCGTAGGCGGCGAGCAGCAGCGGCAGATTCTTCTTCTCGACGAAGCGCGCCACGGCGGTGAAATGCCGCGCCGCGAAGGGGGCACCCGCCGGCGCCGGCGGCGCGCCCGCCAGGCGACGAATGCGCGCCACGGAGACCGTGTCATAGCCGAGCACGATGCGCTGCGCACGCAGGCCGAGCAGGCGCAAGTAATCCTTGGTGCGCGCGCCGCTCGCCAAGGCGCCGTGATAGGGCAAATACAGGAACGCCTTGATCAGTTCGCGCCACAGCTGGCGCGGCCGGTCGTCAAATTTGGAATCCTGCATGATGAAGACGCGCTTGCCGCGCAGGCGCAGCCACAGCGCCGTTAGGAAGATTTCCGGCTGATCGAAATGGCAGAGAAACACGATATCCGCGCCGCTATGGCGCAGTTCCACCGTCAGCGCGGCCAGCCGGTCGCGCCGCGACGTCTCCTGCCAGGAGCGCCCGGGCAGAGCGGTGGAAAAAGCGAAACCGTCTGCCGCCGCCGACGGCGCCCAATCGTAGAGCTCGTTGCGGCTGGCGATCTCGATGCCGCAGACGCGATAGCGGCCGGCCAACCGCGCTGCGGCCGCTTCGCAACGGTCGCGGTGATAGGGCGCGAATTGGCCCCAGACGAAGGCCACGGCGGGAAGCGCCTTCGCGAGCGAGGGAGACGCCTCAGACATCGCGCTCCTTGTGGGCCGCGACGATGATGCCGTCGGCGCTCGGCGGCGCGCAGCGATGCACTGCGTCGAAAAATTTCTGCGCTAGGCCCGACAGGGTGGGATAGGCGAAATAGCGGCAATCCTCGAGACGGAAGCCGAATCGGCTCATCAACACGCCGAGCGTCGCATAGCTGAAATAGGCGACATGGTCGGGATGGACCGGCTCGCGGCTCGACAGAGCGCGAATCGCCTGCTTGAGCGATGCGGCGTTGATCGTGCTGACCAGCAGCGTGCCGCCCGGACGTAGCAGACGGTTGCAGGCCTCGAGCAGATTTCCGACATTGTTCACATGCTCGATGATATCGGCGCAGACCACGAGATCGCCGCGCGCCACGCTCTCGTCGAACGGCTTGGACAGATCGCGATCGACGATATCGTTGAGGCCGAACTCGTCGCGCAGCAACCCGATCGAGGCGCTATCGTTGTCGTAGCCGACCAGCGAACGGCATTTGCCCTGCATCTTCTGATGCAGCAACTCGCCCTTTTCGGCCTTGCCGCGCGTCATCGGATAGTCGCAGGCGCCGAGATGAATCACGTCGCGCCCGGCGCAGGCGGCCAGGATATAAGCGTCGCGATCGGTCAACGGCTGGCGCGGGATTTTCTTTTCCCATTGGGTGAAGTCGGTCGGCGCGGCGGTCATATGGTGATCCTCAGGCGAAAAAATCGCGGTAGAACGCGGTGCCGCGCTCGATGGAAAAATCTCTCCGCAGCTTGTCGATGGCGCCCTCTCGCAAGACGAGAGCCTGCGCCGAATCGCTTGTCAGCCGCAAGAGGGCTTCGGCCATGGCCGGCTCGTCATGACGGTCGAACAGATAGCCGCTGCGCCCATGCTCGATAAACTCGCCGAGACCGCCGTAGAGCAGCGATGCCACGGTCAGGCAGCCCCGGCTGGCCGCCTCCATGGGCGCCGCCGGCAAGGTGTCGAAGTCCGAATTGAACAGCAGGGCATCCCACGCCTCATAATGAGGCGTCAGGTCATGTACCCAGCCGGTGAAGCGGACCGCCTGTTCCAGGCCGAGCGCAGCCGTCATGCGTTTCAGATCCCCCTCGAGCGGCCCTCCGCCGCAAATGACGAATCGCGCGTCGGGCCGCGCCGCATGGATCCGCGCCGCCGTGCGCAGGAAAACATCGAATCGCTTGCGCGGAATGAGCCAGCCGGCATTGCCGATGACCGGCGCGTCCATCGGCAAATCGAGCGCCCGACGCGCCGCCGCGCGGCGTTCGAGCCGCGTCGGTTCGTGGCGGGAATGCAGTTCGAACCCGTTGGGCACCACATGGGCGCGGCCCTTGAGCCAGGGCGCGATGCGCAGCGCTTCGTCGCGAGTGAAGGCGGTCGGATAGGTGATGGCGTCGAGCTGGCGGCCCAGCAGTTCATAAAAGCCGCGCCAGCGCAGGGCCGCATGATCGCCCTCGAAATGGTGATAGTGATGGCTGAGGACCTTCGGCTGGCGCAGGCCGAGGATGGCCGCGAGCGCCGCCGCCGAGGTGCCGGTCACCCAGATCTGGGCGCAGCCGGCGGCGAGATCGCGCACATGACGGCGAAATGCGGGAAAGTCGCGCCAGCCGAAGCGGCCGCGATAGGGGAAATCGCGCATCGTCGCGTCGAACCGCCGCGCCTGATCGGCGCCGGGCCCGAAGGGCATCGGCGTCGCCAAGCGAAATTCGATGCCCGCCGCCTGCAGATCCGCCATCAGGCGATAGGCGACCTGCTCCATGCCGCCGAGATTCGTGCATTGCATGAGGTGTAGAACGGTCATGACAGCCGCTGGAAATTGATCTTGCGCCGGGCCGCTTCGCGCAGCGGGTTCTCGAGCCAGAGAAACGTCAGCGAGCTCAAGCCGATGACCATGGCGAACAATGCTCCATAAGCGAGAACGGCCTCGCCGGCCGTCAGCTGCGGATGCATCAGGCCGTTGAGCGAGATTTCCGGCCGCTTCAGAACGACACGGATGAATTGATTGGCGATCCAGATCAAGGCCGCATGGCTCATATAGATCGAATAAGAGATCGTGCCCAACCAGGCGAGCGCTTTGACCCGTAGCAGGCGCGACAGCGGATTATCGGCGGAAAGCTGCAGCGCGAAGATGAGCATGGCCGTCAGCGGAAAAATCAAAAGATCGTAGTCGTAAGGATACTCGCCCTCCGGCTTGAGCCAAAGATAGACGAAGATCAAGACGACGACGGCGAGCGGCATGATCGCCGGCAGGCGCAGATCGGCGCCACGCAAGATGTCGCAAGCCTGGCACACCAAGCAACCGAGGAAAAAGCCGGAGACGCAATGGAGGATGAAGATGAAGTTTCCGACATCCTCGCGCAGCACGGCCACAGCGAGCAGCGCCAGGATCGCGAGAGCCGCATAGACAAACGTCTTGCCGCGCGGCGCCAGCAGGGTGACCAGGGCGAACAGGATATAAGTGTAAAACTCGACACTGATGCTCCAGCTCGGAAAATTGAACGGCTTGGCGTTTTCCGTGAAGCCGAGCGACTGGACGAGGAACAGAGTCTGGATGAATTCCGCGATCCCGCCGTTCTGAAAGGGCTGGGCGTTGGGCAGATTCATGCCGAACGTCGTCGCCGCGACATATTTCGCGCCTTCGATACCGACGAAAACCAGCAGGAACAGGATATGAATCGGATAGAGTCGGCCAAAGCGCAGCGCCTGAAACTTCATTAGGTCCATCGCCGTATGCAGGCGCGCTCCGTAGGCTTTATAGATGACGAAGCCCGACAGCACGAAGAACAGATGCACCATCAGAAAGCCGTTGCGCACGACGCTCACGTCGAACAGCGGCAAGTACCAGGCCGGCGTGTGAAAGAGCACGACCATGAGCGCGGCCAGGCCGCGCACGCTTTCGAGCTCTAGGATTTTGTCCTTCACTGATCTTGCCCCCGGCCTCGGTACGATCGTCAGCCGACGGGCCGTGCCGCCACATGGATGGTCGTATGCTTCACCCCCTGCGGCAACGGCATCAGCAAATCGCGGCGATAGCGCGAACCGAGTGTCGTCTCCAGAACTTCGTAGCCGTGGCGGACCAGCAGCGTGCGTAGCGTGGCGACGCAAAACCACGAGACATGCTCAGGGTTGGGATGCACATCGGGCGAGATGAAGGCCTTGGCGACGAAGCGCCAATACCAGGGATTGGGCGTCGACAGCAGCAGCGTGCCTCCCGGCTTCAGATGCCGCTTCGCCGATTGCAGAAATCCCGACACGTTGCCGAGATGCTCGATGATTTCGCCGGCGACGACGATGTCGAACGTCTCGCCGAGATCGAAGGCCTCTGCATTACCCTCGACGACGTCGTAGCCGCGTTCGCGCAAGTAAGCGACGCCGGGAGCGTAAAGATCCATGCCGAGACAGCGGCTCGCGACCGATTTAAGGGCCTTATGGACCCAGAACTTGCTGCGATAGTTCTCCGGGTTGTGGTTGACGCAGCCGACGTCGAGAACGCTGCGGCCAGGCGCATATTTACAAAAGAAGCCGATCGTCGCATCGTCCAGGGCGATAGCCTCGCCGTCGTCGCGCATGGCTGCGACCTGCGCGCCGATCAGATGGGAGCCGCCCTTGTTCGCCGTATCCATAATGTCGTTCGCCCCGATGTGACTACCGCCGCCGCAGAACCTGCGGACGGGTATTGGCCGAAAGCTGTCCGAACCGTTCGAGCAGACTGCTGGTCCAGATCCAGACGAGGATCGGCAACAGCACGAACAGCGTATATTTCGCCAGCGAAATACCGCCGTCGCGGAACCACAACAAGGTCAGCGGCATGAAGCCGCAATACATGATCACCTTGTAGGGTTGCGACACGCGCCACAATCGTCGGTGGATATAGCCGAAGGCGAGCCCAACGACGGTCATCGTCACGAGCAGGCCGACCCAGCCGCCGCTCAGCCAACCGTCGCCCACCAGCGAGTTCGTCAAGCCGACGAAATTGCCGTAGTCGTTGAGGTTGATCAGCTTGATCGGCGAGCCGACCGGCTTGTCGGGCCACAGAATGCGCGGGATCGGCTCGGTGAAGAGCTGCAGATATTGCGAGAAGTAGGTGTAGGTCCGCGACTTGTCGGGCACCGCCCATAGGATGTAGGTGAGGAAGTCGAAATTGGCGAAGTCGGGGTTGTCCTGCTTCTCCAGCCAGCTGCGGTTGTCGCGGAATTCCGCGACGACGCGGCCTTCGCCGCTCACCATGTCGCGGAAGTAGTTGCGGTCGAAGCCGATGTTCTGGAACAGGATGAACAGCGGGATCATCAGGCCGAGATAGCGCAGGCGGATCCAGCGCCGCCGCGAGCGATAGAGCTGCACCAGGATGATGGTGAAGACGACGGTGATCATCGCCCAACGGCCGCCGCCGAGGAAGGCGCGGTAAGCCATGAAAAGGATGAGCGGAAACCACGTCCACCAGGCGAAGCGGAAACGCCACATGAACAGGACGGCGAGCGAGCCGAACATCGTCTGCGCGTCGACGATATAGCCCGTGGTATTGACGTAAATGGCGTTGCCGGTCGCCAAGTCCATCGTCATCTGAATGTCGCCGCGCTCGTACAAGCCGATATCGCCGGTGGCGAAAAAGGCCGAATAGGTGGCGAGCGGGCCGAGCAGCAGCAGAGTAATGAGCAGTCCGCGCTTTTGCGCCGGCGTGAATTCCGGCAGATCGCCGGCGGTGAATTTCACCTCGACATTGCCCATCAGCCAGGAGGTCAGCGCGAAGACGACGAGGCCGACCGACGTGACGAATAGCGTGAAGACGAACTCGTTGTCCGTCGGGCGGTACTGCATATAGACCCAGCGCCCTTCAAAGTTCAGGTAATGCACCATGAAGGGGCGGATCACGAAGACGATGCCGTGAAACAGCAGATAGAACGCGAGCGGATGAAAGCACGACGAATTGCGGTGGAAAAAGAATCCGATCGCGATGGCCGCGAACAGCACGAGTTGTGCATATAGGGCGAACTCGACCATCATGGCAGCAGCGTCCTCAGCCTTTCGCGATATGTGTCCCAGGTGCGCTGTGGCCGCAAGCGCAAGGAGGCCGCGCGCCAGGCCGCAACCCGCTCCGGCTGCGCCGCGAGGGTCATCACGGCCTCGACGAGCCCATCGACCGTCACCGGATCGAGAATAACGCCATTCTCGCCGGGAGTCGCGCCTGTGCCGCTGGCCGCGGACTGGATAATACCTAGCCCCGCCCCGACCGCCTCATAAAGCACGAGAGCGCTCCCCTCGAACAGGCTGGGGAAGATAAAGACGTCGGCGCGGCGGAAATAGTCGGAAACCTCGGAGCGGGCGACCTGCGGCACATGGACGACGCGGTCGG
>CAMAVH010000113.1 GCA_945861615.1 Rhizobium sp. Q54
CAGCATGGTCGTCGTCGACTTGCAGATCGCCATTCCCAATTTGCTGATCATCCTGACCGGTATTGCGCTTTTCGGCACCAGCTTGGTGGTGTTGGTCGCGATGATCTCGCTCGCCCGCTGGGAGGGATACGCGCGCCTCGTGCGCAGCCTGGTCCTCCAGGCTCGAGAAGCCGACTATATCGAAGCGGTCCGTGCGCTCGGTGGCGGGCCGGTCCGGATCGTCATGCTTCATATCCTGCCCAACATCGCCGCACCCCTGGTCGTCATGATCACCATGAGCTTCCCGTCGGTGCTGCTAATGGAGAGCTCCCTCTCCTTTCTCGGTATCGGCGTTCAGCCGCCGACACCGTCGCTTGGACGTTTGGTCACCGACGGGCGAGATTTGCTGGCGACCGCGCCCTGGGTCTGTCTCGGCCCGGCCTTCGTCATGGTGGCTTTGACCATGTCCGGTCAAATCGTCGCCGACTGGTTACGCGATCGGCTCGATGCCCGCCTGGAAGTGGTGTGATATGGCGTTGCCACTGCTGTCCTTCGAGCATTTTTCGCTTGCCGTCGAAACCGCCGCCGGCCCCTTGGCATTGGTGCGCGACGTATCGTTCTCGCTGGGGAGCGAAGAGGTCCTTGCGCTGGTTGGCGAATCGGGCTCGGGCAAAACCCTCACCGCATTGAGCGCCGTCCGATTATGGGGCCCCAACGGCGCCAGCAACGCCTTCCGGGCCGACGGCCGGATAAGCCTGACGCTTGCTGACGGCGCCACGGTCGAGATTTTGGACTTACCATCCGAACGCTTGGCGAGCCTGCGCGGCGCCGAAGTCGGCGTAGTCTTCCAAGATCCCCTCGGCGCACTCAATCCGGCCATACGCATCGGAGAGCAGATCGCCGAAGGCCGCCGACGCCATATCGCCGAACCATCTACCGTGCGCGCCGCTGCCGTCATCGAACTCGCGCGCGAAGTCGGCTTCGCCAGGCCAGAGCCGATCCTGATGGCCTATCCGCATCAACTGTCCGGCGGCATGCGCCAGCGCGCCATGATCGCGATCGCGCTCGCCGCCGAGCCCCGCTTGCTTATCGCCGACGAGCCGACTACCGCCCTCGACGCCTCCATCCAAGCTCAAGTGCTCGATACGTTGATTGAAATCAAGCGCCGCCGGCGCATGTCGGTGCTGCTGATTACCCACGATCTTGCTACCGTCGCCAAGATCGCGGATCGCGTCGCCGTGATGTACTGCGGTCGCATCGTCGAACTCGGCCCGACCGACGAGGTACTCAAGCGGCCCAGCCACCCCTATACCACCGATCTCTTGGCGAGCCTTCCGCGGCTGCTGCCCGATCCTCCACCGCTGACAGCGATCCGCGGCGTGCCGGCAGACGCCGCCCGGCCTCCTGCAGGCTGCGCCTATCATCCGCGCTGCCCAAACGCCAATCCCGGAGATTGCACGACCGTGCCGCCGCCGCTCCTTGCGCGCTCCGGCAATGTCGCTGTCGCCTGCCATGAGGACGTCCATGCCGCCGCCCGTTGACGCGCCGCTGATTGCCGCCGAGGGCGTCACCCGGATATTCCGGCGCGGCTCGATATTCCATGGACGCAGCACGGTGGCGGCCGTCGCGGATGTCTCCCTCGCCGTCGCACCCGGCGAAGTCCTCGGCCTGATCGGCGAGTCGGGTTCCGGCAAGAGCACGCTGGGGCGGCTTCTCCTCGGCCTCGTGCCGCCGACCGCCGGAATTGTCCGTTACCGTGGGACAGCGCTCGCCTCGGCCTTGCCGCGCGACTTGCGGCGGCGTCTTCAAATCATCCATCAGAACCCGATGGGCGCGCTCGATCCGCGTATGACCGTGCGCCGCGCCCTTGACGAACCGCTTGCCATCCACCGATTTGGCAACCGCGCCGAACGGCTCGAACGCATCCGCCTCCAGCTCGATCGCGTCGGTCTGCGCGCCGAACATCTCGAGCGCTATCCGCATGAGCTGTCGGGCGGTCAGCGCCAGCGCGTCTGCATAGCCCGCGCCCTTGTGCTCGACCCAGAATTCGTGGTCGCCGACGAGCCGGTCTCGGCGCTCGACGTTTCGATTCAGGCGCAAATCCTCAATCTCCTGCGCGGCCTGCAGCAGGATCACGGTTTTACCATGCTGTTCGTCAGCCATGATCTATCGGTGGTCAATTACATCGCCGATCGGGTGGCGGTGATGCATGACGGCCGGATCGTCGAGCAAGGCCCCCGCAAGGAGGTGCTGTTCCAACCCAACCACGCCTATACGCGAAGCCTGCTTGCGGCAACCGCCGCGCTTCGCACATGACGGAGTATCCGATGCCTGAGCCCCTGCTAAAACGCAAAAAAAAGCTGCTGTTCATCATCGCCGACCAATGGCGGGGCGATACATTGAGCCATCTCGGGCATGCGGCGGCCCAACTGCCGAACCTCGCGCGAATTGCGGCGCGCGGCGTCACCTTCGCGCGCCATTTCGTGCAGTCCAGCCCCTGCAACCCGAGCCGAGCCGCAATCTATAGCGGGCAGTATCTGATGAACCACCGGGTGGTCGGCAACGAGACGCCGATGGACCCGCATGTAACGACCTTGCCGTTTTATCTACGCCGCCTCGGCTTTGATCCTTGCGTCAGCGGCTACACCAGCACGATCCGGCATCCCGACGGGCGCGATCCGGCAGACCCGATCCTGCGCAGCCCGCACAATGCCGACGGCTGGCGCGTGTTGCGCGACTTCGACGGCAAGCGCGAGGACTATCTGGCCTTCCTGCATGCCAATGGCTGGGAACGCACCAAGGATTACGGCAGCCTGTTTCCCAAGCTGGCCCATCCGGTGAGCGAAATTCCGGCCTCGCCGATTCCCTTCTCCCAATCGGACACGCGCTGGATCGCCGACGCGGCGCATGACTACATCCGCTATCACGCTGATGAGCCTTGGGCGGTTCATCTCAGCCTGTTCAAACCGCACCTGCCGCTCTATCCGTCGCCCGAGTTCGTCGCTGCGGCGCCCGCCGCAGAACGCGTGGCCGCGCCAAAGGCTCTGCCCAACGGCGAAATCGACGATCACCCATTCATCCAATATTCGCGAAAGCGCATCACCACGGACTATCTGTGGCGCGGCGAGAAGCGCCCGATCGCGGACCTGTCCGAAGCCGAAATCGTCACCGGACGGCGCGCCTACTATGCGATCTGCGCCGAGGTCGATGCCGCCATCGGCCAGATTCTCGATACGCTCGAGGCGACCGGCCAGATCGACGATACCATCATCATATTCACCTCCGATCATGGCGAGTGCCTGGGCGATTACGGACTGTGGGGAAAATTCACCTGCTTCCCCGAGGCCTTTCACGTTCCGCTGATCGTGGCCGATCCGAGTCCCGACTACGACGCGACGCGCGGCAGCGTGGTCCGCGATTTCTCCGAAGGGGTCGACGTCCTGCCGACCATTCTCGACTTGCTGGGTACGAGCGGTGACGCCGGCATCGACGGCCGATCTCTCAAGCCCTACCTCGCCAGCAAGCAGGTCGAACAGCGCAAGGAGCGCGCGTTTTTCGAGTTCGATTTCCGCAACGACAAACCGCGCGGCACGCCGATCGATGCGCTACCGCGGCGCGAGAAGAACCTCGCCGCGACCATCTCCGACGACGCGCTCTATATCCATTTCCCCTCTCTGCCGCCGCTCAGCTTTCGCATCACCGATCCCAGCGCGATGACTCTCGAACCGATCACCGGCCACGACGCGGTGAACGCGCGGCTTGCCGGCATGGAGGCGCTGCTCGCCTGGCGACTGCGCCATGCCGACAGCCGCCGCACCGGGCTGGTCGCGACCGAATGCGGCATGGAGACCGTTAAAGAGTAAACCCCGATCACGCCGGGCGAAATCGTCGCCAAGATCGAATCCGGCCGGAAAAAGGCCTGAGAGCCTTTTTCTCTCCCGTCATGGCCAGACTTGTTCCGGCCATCTACGGCTTCTCCCCTATCCGCATCGCCAGTCGTGGATGCCCGCAACAAGTGCGGGCATGACGATTTGGGATACCCCAAAAGTCACTGGCCCGTCACAGCCGCTTTGCTATCCTTCCCCCATCATAGGAGAGGACCGAAGCCATGCACGTAAACCCCTATCTGATGTTCGACGGGCGCACCGAAGAGGCCTTGGAGTTTTACAAGGAAACTCTCGGCGCCGAAGTGACCGCGCTGATGCGCTTCTCGGATAATCCGGACCCGGGCTACAACCCGCCGAACAGCGCCGACAAGGTGATGCATTGCGCCTTCAAGATCGGCAACCAGGAGCTGATGGCGTCTGACGGCGATTGCGCCGGCAAGGGCGAGTTCAAGGGAATCTCCCTCACCCTCACGCTGGCGACGCCCGCCGATGCCGAGGAATATTTCGCCGCGCTGAGCACCAGCGGCCAAGTGCAGATGCCGATGAGCGAGACCTTTTTCGCCGAACGCTTCGGCATCGTCGCCGACAAGTTCGGCGTCAGCTGGATGGTTATCGGCGGCGGGAAGTTTTGATGTTCCCGCTCTAAGCAAAAAGGGCCGCCCATTGGGCGGCCCTTCGTCGTTTACAAGCGGTAAGGCGGCTACTTCTTGATCTTGTCCAATTCGGCGGACAATTCCGGCAGCACCTTGAACAGATCGCCGACGATGCCGTAGTCGGCGACTTGGAACATCGGCGCTTCCTCGTCCTTGTTGATGGCGACGATGATCTTGCTGTCCTTCATGCCCGCCATATGCTGGATCGCGCCGGAGATGCCGACGGCGATATACATTTCGGGGGCGACGATCTTGCCGGTCTGGCCGACCTGGAAATCGTTCGGCTTGAAGCCGGCGTCCACCGCGGCGCGGCTGGCGCCGACCGCCGCGCCGAGCTTGTCGGCGATCTCTTCGATCATGACGAAGTTCTCGCCCGACTGCATGCCGCGGCCGCCGGAAACGATGATCTTGGCCGCCGTCAGTTCGGGCCGCTCGGACTTGGAAATCTCCGCGCCCTGATGCGTTGCCAGGGTCGTGACGGCGGGCGGGGTGACCGCTTCGATCGGTGCCGCCCCGTCCGCCGGGGCGGCCTTCTCGAAGGCCGTGCCGCGCACGGTGAGGAACTTGATGGCGTCCTTGCTCTGCACGGTCGCGAGCGCGTTGCCGGCATAGGTCGGACGCACGAAGGTATCCGCCGAGACGATGGCGATGGCATCGGAGATCTGCTGGCTGTCGCACAGCGCCGCCGCGCGCGGCAGCAGGTTCTTGCCGTAGGTCGTCGCCGGGGTCAGCACATGGCTGTAATCCTTGGCAAGCGCCACGACCAGGGCCGCGACATCCTCGGCGAGCGGCGCAGCGAATTGCGGCGCATCGGCGAGCAGCACCTTGGCGATGCCGGGGATTTTCGCAGCCATCTCGGCGGCGGCCTTGGCGTTGGCGCCGGCGATCAGCAGATGCACCTCCCCCGCGCCCTTGTCGCTCAATTGCTTGGCCGCCGTGACGGTGGCAAGGGTGGCCGGGCTCACGGCCGTGTTGTCATGTTCGGCGACGATAAGGACGGTCATCAGATCACTCCCGCGTCATGCAGCTTGGCGACCAGTTCGGCCGCGGTCTCGACCTTCACGCCGGCGGAGCGCTTGGGCGGCTCCTCGACCTTGAGCACGGTCAGGCGCGGGGCGATGTCGACGCCGAGCGCGTCGGGTGCCATGGCCTCGATCGGCTTCTTCTTGGCCTTCATGATATTGGGCAAGGAGGCGTAGCGCGGCTCGTTGAGGCGCAGGTCGGTCGTCACCACGGCGGGCAACTTGACCGCGACCTTTTCCAGGCCGCCGTCGATTTCGCGCGTCACCGTGGCGGAGTCGCCGGCGATCTCGATCTTGGAGGCGAAGGTCGCCTGGGCCCAGCCGAGCAAGGCGGCGAGCATCTGGCCGGTCTGGTTGCAATCGTCGTCGATCGCCTGCTTGCCGAGGATGACGAGGCCGGGCTGTTCCTTGTCGATCACCGCCTTCAGGAGCTTGGCGACGGCCAGCGGTTCGAGCACGGCATCGGTCAGCACATGGACGCCGCGGTCGGCGCCCATGGCGAGGGCGGTGCGGATGGTTTCGGTCGCGCCCTGCGGCCCGGCCGAGACGATCACCACCTCGTCGGCGCCGCCCGCTTCCTTGATCCGCAGGGCTTCTTCCACCGCGATCTCGCAGAACGGGTTCATCGCCATCTTGACGTTCGCCATCTCGACGCCCGTGCCGTCCGCCTTGACGCGGACCTTCACGTTGGCGTCGATGACGCGCTTCACGGCTACCACTATTTTCATAACGTCCTCATCGCGGGCTATGCTCGTTACGAGCGGTCGCAGCCCTCTGGATCAAAGCTTGAACAATTCCGTGGTCGACTTGGCGAACAGGTCGCCCGGCGTCAGCAGGCGCGTCGTCATGCCCTGCTCGTAGGCATAGCGCGTCATGGCCTCCAACTCCTTGGCGTTCTCGGAGATACCGTAACGCCAGAAGTCGCGGCCCATCAAGGCCCGGGCCTTTTCCAATTCGTCGACCGGCCAGGGCAGCGTGGTGAACAAATGGCCGACCTTCTCCATGTCGCGATAGCACCATTCCTTCGCCTTGACGAAGGCATTGTAGACGTTCACCGGCAGCCAGGGATGCTTTTCCACCAATTCCTTCTTGATGCCGACCAGATGCATGATCGGGAAGATGCCGGTTTTCTTGAAATAGACTTCCTCGGTGGCGCGGTAGTCCGGGAATAGGCGCTGCACGGCGGGATTCTTGCCGAAGCAGGAGGGCGCGCGTGCCGTCAGCAGCGCGTCGATCTTGCCCTCGTTCAGCAGGCCGGCCAGCGTCTCGCTGTTGTCGATCGGCTTGACCTCGACGCCGCCCGGTAGTTCGAGCTGCACGAAGGGCGTGCGGCCGCCCTCCTCCAGCCCGCCGGTGCGCCATTTGATGTCGGCGGGCTTGACGCCATATTCGTCCTGCAGGATGCCGCGCATCCACAGGCCGACCGTCATCTGATATTCGGGGATGCCGACGATCTTGCCCTTGAGGTCGGCCGGGCTCTTGATGCCCTTATCGGTGCGGATATAAATCGACGAATGACGGAACATGCGCGACAGGAAGACCGGGATCGCCACGAAGGGGCTGCCGGCGCGCGACACCTGCGTCATGTAGCTCGACATCGACAGCTCGCTGACGTCGAACTCCTGAAACTTGAAGCTGCGATGGAAGGCCTCTTCCGGCGACATGGCGACGGGATAGACCTCGCAGCCGTCGATGCCGACATTGCCGTCGAACAGGCGGCGCGTGCGGTCGTAATCCGTGCAGGCGAGATTGAGGCGCACTTTGGTCATGTGACTGGGCCTATTGTTTTTTGTGGTCGGCGCCGACCGCGTCGGCGACGTGCTTGAATCCGTCGGCGCGCAGATGCGCCGCGAGGTCGCGCTTGATCGCCACGACCAGCTCGGGGCCGTGGAACACCAGCGCCGAATAGAGCTGCACCAGCGAGGCCCCGGCGCGGATGGCGCGGTAGGCGTCGGTACCGTTCATGATGCCGCCGCAGCCGACGATGGGGATCAGCCCGCCGACCGCCTTGTACATCTCGCCGATGCACCAGCGCGCCTTCTCGGTGAGCGGCTTGCCCGACAGGCCGCCGGCCTCCGGCGCCTCGGGGCTTTTGAGCCCGGTGGGACGGTCGATGGTGGTGTTGCCGATGATCAGGCCGTCGACCTTGGTTTCCAGCGCCACCTGAGCGATGTCCTCGATGGCCAGCAGATCGAGATCGGGGCCGACCTTGGCGAACAGCGGCGGGACTTTCGCGCCCCCTTCTGTCCCATGAGGCGCGATGGCCTTGGCCCGCGCGGCGAGCACGCGGGTCAGCAGGTCTTTCAATTGCTCGCGGCCCTGCAGGCTGCGCAGGCCGGGCGTGTTGGGCGAGGAGATGTTGCAGACGAGATAATCGGCATAATTGGCGACCGCGGCGATGCCGATGGCATAATCGGCGGCGCCGTCCTGGGTATCGCGGTTCTTGCCGACATTGGCGCCGAAGATGCCTTTTTTGGCCCCTCTTGCCTTGCGCGCCTTCACCCGCGCGAGATAAGGCTCCAGGCCGCCGCTGTTAAAGCCGAGACGATTGATGACGCCCTCGTCCTCTTCCAGGCGGAACAGGCGCGGCTTGGGATTGCCCGGTTGCGGCTTGGGCGTGACGGTGCCCGCCTCGGTGAAGCCAAAGCCGAGCGCCAGCATGGCGTCCGGGACCTCGGCACCCTTGTCGAAGCCGGCGGCGACGCCGACCGGGTTGGGGAAATCGAGGCCGACCACGCGGGTCGCCAGAATCGGATCGTCCGGCGTGCGGTTGCGCCCGGCAAGGCCCAGCTTGAGCCCGATAATCGCCAGGCGATGAGCCGTCTCCGGCGAAAACATCGTCAGGAACGGGCGGGCGGTTTTGTAGGAGATCATGGACGCAGGCGGCCTTGGGTTTTCTTGGTCTGCTCAGGCCTTGCGCCCGAGCGCGCGCAAGATAGCGTTGCGCAGCGCCCGGAAAAACAAGGAAAAGCCGGAAATCGGCTTGGCTTGGGGTGGCGCGGTGCGAATTGGCTGCGGCGCCAGTTCGCCGGGCGCGGCAGTTGCCGCCGGCGTGGCGTTGGCGGCCTGATCGGCGGCGAGCATGGCCTTCAAATTGGCGGCGAACTGGCCGACCATCATCGAGGCCATGTCCTGGATCATGCCGGCGCCGCGGCCATATTGGGCAACCGCGCCGGACAGCATCAGGTTGGTGTGAATCAGCACGTTGGTGCCTTCGCCGCCGGCTTCGAGGCGGAAGTCCGCCGTGGCATTGGCGCCGCCGCGGCCCTTGGAATCGGTGCCCGAGGCCTTGACGCGCGCGGTCTGCGCCGCGTC
>CAMAVH010000114.1 GCA_945861615.1 Rhizobium sp. Q54
GGACGAAGCGAAAATTTCTCGCGCAGCATGTATCACAGCCGCCAGCCGATGCCAGCCAAAGCGCCGGCGGCGGCCCTGGCTGGCGGAAATCGACATCCCTGCCGATCCGGAGCCACCGTATCTAGTGATGATGTTGCCGTTTCGCCTAGAGATTGCGCAGGCCTTGCGGTCGGCTGCAGATTTTTGCCGACGAAATTAGATTTTCCATTATTTTTCAAATGGATATGGCTTTTCGTTGAGATGCTGCGCCGCGCCGCATCCGGCGAGCTAAATCTAACCTATTGATTCTAATGTTATTTTATCCATATGTGGCGAAAATGCGACGGGGCCAGGCGAAATTTTTGCCCCGGATTGCAAGCACATACGGGGCAGGCTATCCATGCTGCGTGCTTTTAGGCACGGGTCCGGCAGAGGGGGTTCCTAGGTCGGGTGTCGGGGCGAAGCAAGTAGCGCGACCCAAATTCACTGTTCCATGATCCCTCGTCGACGGGTTTGCAGGGGGATTAAACCGGAGGTTTATCGGTATGAAGAAACTGCTTTTGGGCACGACTGCCCTCGTCGGCGCGTCTTTCGCGGCGACCGCTGTCATGGCCGCCCCCCAAGTTCGCATCGGCGGCTACATGGATTTCCAGGCTGGCTTCTCCAGCCAGGACACGGACGGCTTCGGCCCCGCGCCGGGCGTCCCGACTGCCACCAACGAGCGCGGCTTCGGCTTCGTCACGGACACCGAAATCAACATCCGCGCCAGCGACAAGCTGGACAACGGTCTGGCTTGGGCCGTGAAGATCGAACTCGAAGCCGATGCTGACGGCGGCACCAGCTCCACCAACAACAACGGCGACGAAGTCTCGCTGGTTCTCTCCGGCAGCTGGGGTCAGCTGACCCTCGGCAACGAAGACGGTCCGGTCGATGCCAAGAACTACCAGGGCGACGCCATGATCAGCGGCATCGGCGTGTCCGGCGCTCGCGGCTTCCGCCGCTGGACCGACACCCGCTCCTTCACCAACGGCATGTGGGTTGCCGGCGCCGACGCGCAGAACACCTCGGACGCCACGAAGGTCATGTACTACACCCCGACCATCGCCGGCTTCCAGTTCGGCGTGTCCTACTCGGCCGACTCGGGCGACAACGGTCGTGTCCGCTCGAACGACGGCACCGCCTCGGGTGTCGGCTTCGAAAACTGGTGGGAACTCGGCGCTAGCTACGACGTGAAGGTCAACGACGACCTCGCTCTCGGCTTCACCGTCGCCGGCTCGCTCGCCGACGCGGAAAACCAGGCCACGACGGAAGACATCAAGGCGTGGTTGGTCAGCGCGAAGGCCGAATTCGGCGGCTTCACCGTCAGCGCCGGCTACGGCGATGATGGCGACTCGGGCGCGACCAAGGGCTTCGCCAACACGGACGTGTCGGGTTATGTCGGCGCCGTGAAGTACGTGACCGGCCCCTATCAGGTCGGCCTGTCCTACATGCACAACATGGCCGGCGCGAACGCCAACCAGGCTGCCACTGTCAGCAACACCGCGGAATACACGTCCGACACGTTCAGCCTCAGCGCCCAGTACACCCTCGGCGCCGGCCTCGTGATGTATGCCGACACCTGGTACTTCACCAACGACAGCGATAGCGTCCGCACCTCTTCGGAGAACAGCGCCATCGGCCTGCTGATCGGTACCCGCGCCACGTTCTAAGACGGATCTTCGATCCGTCCGCGAACATCGCGGTTCGTTACGAGAGGGCGGCAGGGCAACCTGCCGCCCTTTTGCTTTGTCCGGGCTCCGGCGCGGATAAAGCAGAGCGTTGAAAATACTTGGTATTTTTCAGCGCCCCCGCCTCTCGACGGTCCGCGCCCCGCGCGACGCTGGCGATTCGCCGCCGTTTTTCCTATAAGTTGATCCGCTTCCGCCATCGCGCCCCCGCGCCTGGCCAGCCCGCCTTGGGCCCGCAAGGATCGTCCGACCGCCATGACCCGCTTTCAGTTCCGCCCGCTTCGCTCGCGCCTGCTGTTCGGCGCCCTGCTGCTGCCCCTCGCTCTCGCCGCCTGCGGCAGCTCGACACCGGTCGACAGCACGAACTACCCGATGGACCGCCGCGAAAAGGAAAAGCTCGACGCCGAAAAGCGCGGCGAATCGGGCAGCATCTTCGGCAAGGACGGTTTGATCCTGTTCGGCAAGAAGAAGGAAGAGATCGCGCCCAATGGCGTTGCCGTGAACAGCTTCCTGTGGCGCGCCTCGCTCGACACCCTCTCCTTCCTGCCGCTGTCCTCGGCCGATCCGTTCGGCGGCGTCATCATCACCGATTGGTACAGCCCGCCCGAGACGCCCGACCGCCGCTTCAAGGCGACCGCCTACATCCTCGATCGCGACCTGCGCGCCGACGGCGTGCGCGTCACCCTGTTCCAGCAGCGCCGCGACGGCAGCGGCTGGACCGACGTGCCGGTCGACAGCAAGACCTCGACCGATCTGGAAAACACCATTCTGACGCGCGCGCGTCAGCTGCGCGTCGACCAGACCAGCACCCGCTAAACGCGAAAATCCGCCCAAAACCCCGCGCCGCGCCTGCCGGGGCTCGCGCCAGGACTTGCGAATCCGCGCCCTGGCGTGGAAAATCGCGCCGGCCTTTAGCCCACTTCATCCGCGTTCGGCTGATCGCGCGCACCCGCCGCTTCGGGGCCGCGCGCTCTGCCCCTTCAGGAACACGCACCGCATGTCGTCCGCTTCCCCGACCCCGCCCCGCCCAAGCCCGAATGGCGAGCGCTACAACGTCAGCGAGACCGAAGCGAAGTGGCGGGCCGAGTGGGACAAGCGCGGCACCTTCAAGGTCGGCTTCGACACCGCCGCCTACAAGGACAAGCCGAAATATTACGTGCTCGAGATGTTCCCCTATCCGTCGGGGCGCATCCACATGGGCCATGTGCGCAACTACACGATGGGCGACGTGGTCGCGCGCTACAAGCGCGCGCAAGGCTTCAACGTGTTGCATCCGATGGGCTGGGACGCCTTCGGCCTGCCGGCCGAGAACGCCGCCATCGAGCGCGGCGTGCATCCCGCCGACTGGACCTATTCGAACATCGCGACGATGAAGGGCCAGCTGAAATTGATGGGCCTGTCGCTCGACTGGGACCGCGAGATCGCCACCTGCCATCCCGAGTATTATCGCCATCAGCAGCGCATGTTCGTCGACTTCATGGCGAACGACCTGGTCTATCGCAAGGAGTCGCTGGTCAATTGGGATCCGGTCGACAACACCGTGCTCGCCAACGAACAGGTGATCGACGGCCGCGGCTGGCGCTCCGGCGCGCTGGTCGAGCGCCGTCAGCTCAACCAATGGTTCTTCAAGATCACGCAGTTCGCCGACGATCTGCTCGACGGCCTCAAAACGCTCGAGCGCTGGCCGCAAAAAGTGCGGCTGATGCAGGAGAATTGGATCGGCCGCTCGGAAGGCGCCTACATCGACTTCGAACTGGTCGATCGTAAAGATTCCCTCACCGTCTTCACGACGCGGCCCGACACCCTGTTCGGCGCCTCCTTCGTCGCCGTCGCCGCCGATCATCCGCTGATCGCCGAGTTGGCGAAGACGAACGCCGGCCTGCAAGGCTTCGTCGAAGAGACGCGGCGCGGCGGCACCACCGAAGAAGCCATCGAGACCGCCGAGAAGCACGGCTTCGACACCGGTCTCAAGGTGAAACATCCCTTCATCGCCGGCGCGACCTTGCCGGTCTATGCCGCCAATTTCGTGCTGATGGGCTATGGCACCGGCGCGATCTTCGGCTGCCCGGCGCACGACCAGCGCGACTTGGATTTCGCCCGCAAATATAAGCTGCCGGTCAAGGCCGTGGTGATTCCCAAAGGCGAGGATGCCAACACCTTCGCCGTCGCCGACGAGGCCTTCACCGACGATGGGCTCTTGGCCAATTCCGGCTTCCTCGACGGCCTCGCCGTGCCGGAGGCCAAGCGCGCCGCCATCGCCAAGCTCGAAAGCTTAAGCCGCGGCAAGGGCGCCATCATGTATCGCCTGCGCGACTGGGGCATCTCGCGCCAGCGCTATTGGGGATGCCCGATTCCGGTGATCCATTGCGCCGCCTGCGGCATCGTGCCGGTGCCGGCCGACCAACTGCCGGTGCGCCTGCCCGAGGACGTCGATTTCTCCGCGCCGGGCAATCCGCTCGACCGCCATCCGACCTGGAAACATGTCGATTGTCCGAAGTGCCGTTCGGCCGCCGTGCGCGACACCGACACGATGGACACCTTCGTCGACTCCTCCTGGTACTACGCGCGCTTCTGCTCGCCGCGCGACGACGCGCCGGTCGATCCCAAGGCGGTCGACTATTGGCTGCCGGTCGATCAGTACATCGGCGGCGTCGAACATGCGATTCTCCATCTGCTCTATGCGCGCTTCTTCGCCCGCGCCATGCAGAAGACCGGCCGCCTGCCGGTGGCCGAGCCGTTCAGCGGCCTCTTCACCCAAGGCATGGTCTGTCACGAAACCTATAAGGACAGCGCCGGCAAATGGCTGTTCCCGGAAGACGTCGACAAACAGCCCGACGGTAGCGGCGTGAACGTGAAGGACGGCTCGCCCGTCACCATCGGCCGCTCGGAATCCATGAGCAAGTCGAAGAAGAACGTCGTCGATCCCGAAACGATCATACGCGACTACGGCGCCGACACGGCGCGCTGGTTCATGCTGTCGGACAGCCCGCCGGAGCGCGATATCGAATGGACGACGTCGGGCGTCGACGGCGCTTTCCGCCATATCAACCGCCTGTGGCGCATGACCAACGAGTTGCGCGCCGAATTGCCTGCGCCCGGCACAGCCGCGCCCGCGAGTTTCGGCGAGGTCGCCGAGAAGCTGCGCCGCGCCACGCATAAATGCATCGCCGGCGTCACCGACGACATCGAACGCTTCCACTTCAACCGCGCCGTCGCCCGGCTCTACGAATTCGCCAATGCGGTGCTCGACGCCGATTCGGACAACGGCCCCGACAGCCGCTGGGCGCGGCGCGAGGCGCTCGAAGCCATGGCGCGGCTGATCGGACCGATGATGCCCCACCTCGCCGAGGAGATGTGGACCATGCTGGGCCATCAGACCCTGCTGGCCGAGACCCCCTGGCCGGTCGCCGACGCCGCCCTCACCCAGGAGAACAGCGTCACCGTCGGCGTTCAGGTCAACGGCAAGATGCGCGGCACGCTTGAACTGGCGCGCGATGCGGCGCAGGCTGATGCCGAGAAGCTGGCCCTAGCGCTGCCGACCGTCGTCGCGGCGATGGGCGGCAAACCAGCGCGCAAGGTGATCGTCGTGCCCAATCGGGTGATCAATGTCGTTGTCTAGAACCGCCTTGTCTAGAATAGCCTTGCGCGCCTTCGTCGCACTGAGCTTGGTCGGCCTCGCCGGCTGCGGCTTCCGTCCGCTCTACGGCGAGCGCAGCGCGGCGTCGGTGACGGCGCCGGAACTGGCGGCGATTCAAATCGACAGCATTCCCAACCGCGAAGGCCAGCTCGTCCGCAACAACCTGCTGGATAAGATGCAGCCGCGCGGCATGGCGGCCAAGCCGCTCTATCGCCTCACGGTGAGCGTCGGCATCAGCCGCGAGAGCCTCGGCGTGCGCATCGACGAGACGGCGACGCGCGGCAGCCTGACCATGAATGCCAGCTATGTGCTGGCCGACATGGCCAGCGGCGATCAGATCATGACCGGCAATAGCCGCGCGGTCAGCAGCTACAACATCCTCGATTCGGATTTCGCCAACGTGATCAGCGAAAACGACGCCATCCGCCGCACCGCCACCGATCTCAGCGAAGAGATCAAGACGCGCGTGGCGATCTTCCTCTCGTCGCGCAAGGCGAGATGATCTTTTGAAGATCGCGCCATGAAAACTCAGGCATGAAAACTCAGGCATGAAAATTCAGGCGGGCCGGGCCGACGGATTCGCGCGCAAGCCCGATGCCGCCGTGCGCGCCGTGCTGCTTTACGGTCCCGACAGCGGCCTGGTGCGCGAGCGCGCCGAAGCCATGATCAAAGCGGTCGCCGGCGCGATCGACGATCCGTTCCGCACGCGCGAGATTTCCGCCGGCGAATTGAAAGACGATCCGGCGCTGCTCAGCGATGAAGCCAATGCCATGTCGCTGATGGGCGGCCGCCGTGCCGTGCGCTTGCGCGGCGCCCTCGACAGCCATGCCAAGCTGTTCGAGGAGCTGCTCGACGACGAAGTGAAGGCCGATTCGCTCGTCGTCGTCGAAGCGGGCCTGCTCTCGCCCTCCTCCAAGCTGCGCGGCCTGTTCGAGGACCATCCCAAGGCCGCCGCCATCGCTTGCTATCTCGACGACGAATCCACCTTGGCCGACGTCATCCGCGACAGCCTGCGCCAGGCCAAGCTCGAGGTCGCCTCCGACGCGCTGGAATTTCTCGTCGGCCGCCTCGGCGGCGATCGCATGCTGACGCGGCGCGAGCTCGAAAAACTGGCGATTTATTGCGCCCCCTTGAATGGAGAAGCCGGCAAGGTGACGCTGGCCGATGCCGAGGCCTGCGTCGGCGATTCGTCCGAACAGGGCGTCGATGACATCGCCATGGCGGTGGCGCGCGGCGATATCGCCGAGCTCGACCGCACCTACGAGCGCGTCACGCGCGAAGGCACCCACGCCATCGCCATCCTGCGCGCCGTGTCGCGCCATTTCGAGCGGCTGCATTTCGTCGCCGGCAAGATGGCCGAGGGCGCCAACGCCGACGGCGCCATCAAAGCGCTGCGCCCGCCGCTGTTCTTCAAGGCGGTGACGCCGTTCAAGATGGCGCTGCGCCAATGGCCGGCGAGCAACATCGGCCGCGCCCTGGAATTGCTGCTGAAAGCCGAGATGGACTGCAAGACGACCGGCATGCCGTCCGAAGCGATCACCGCGCGCGTGCTGATGCAGCTGGCGACAGCGGCAAGACGGGCGGCCTCATCAAGATAAAGCGCAACGCGCCCACACCGCACTCCCCGCACCGTCATGCCCGGACTTGGTCCGGGCATCCACGCCTTTTAAAGGTTGCGTTGCAAAGCGTGTGGCCGTTGGGCCGGCCTTTGGTCCGGGCCCCGAGTCCGCGCATGACGTAGAGGCAGACGTCGTGCGGAGTCGCTACTTCCCCATCCGGCGCAGCACGTCGTCGAGCTGGTCGAGCGTGCTGTAGCGCACCGAGAGCACGCCGCCCTTGCCGTCGAAGCTGATGCCGACTTTCAGGCCGAGCAGATTCGACAGCTCGCGCTCCAGCGCGACGATGTTGGAATCTTTCGACTGCATCTTCTTCTTCATCGTCGCCGGCGTGCGGCGGCCGATGGTTTGCTCGCGGTGAGCCTTGGCGAGCCACTCGATCTGGCGCACGCTCATCTCGTCCTTGATCGCTTCCGCCGCGATGAACTCCGCGTCGGCCTCGTCGACGCCGATCAGCGCGCGGGCATGGCCGGCCGACAGCTTGCCGGCTTCGACAAACTTGCGGACGCCCTCGGGCAAGCTCAGCAGCCGCAGCATGTTGGCGACATGGCTGCGGCTCTTGCCGATCACCTTCGCCAGATCCTCCTGCGTGTGTTTGAACTCGTCCATCAACCTGCGGTAGCCGTCGGCCTCTTCCATCGCGTTGAGATTTTCGCGCTGGATATTTTCGACCAGAGCGATCTCGAGCGCGTCGCGGTCGGACAGTTCGCGGATCGTGACCGGCACTTCATGGAGCTGGGCGAGCTGCGCCGCGCGCCAGCGCCGTTCGCCGGCGACGATCTCGTAGGCGTTGGGCTCGCTGGCGAGCCGGCGCACGAGAATCGGCTGCAGGATGCCCTTCTCCTTGACCGAGTCGACGAGCGATTGGATCTGCGACGGATCGAAATTATGGCGCGGCTGATATTTGCCGGGGCGCAAAAACTCGATCGGCACGGCCTTGGCCGGGCGGGCCTTGTCGAGTTCGGCGTAATCGGCGCTCTCCTCGCCGAACAATGCCGCGAGGCCGCGGCCGAGTTTCGGCCGCGCACCCGTGGGCGCGGCGGCGCCTTGCTTATCGCTGTCTGCGCTCATGCGGCCTTCCCCTGCTCGCGCTTGAGAACTTCCTTGGCCAACTGGATGTAGGCCTGGGATCCGACGCAGCGCAGGTCGTAGAGCAGCACGGGCTTGCCATGGCTCGGCGCCTCCGAGACGCGGACGTTGCGCGGGATCACGGTGGTATAGACTTTGTCGCCGAGGAAGCCGCGCACGTCGGTCGCGACCATCTCGGTCAGGTTGTTGCGCGTGTCGTACATGGTCAGCACGACGCCCTGCAATTCGAGGGTCGGGTTGAGCGCCCGCTTGACCCGCTCGATGGTCTTCAAGAGATGGCTCAGGCCTTCGAGGGCGAAGAACTCGCATTGCAGCGGCACCAGCACCGAATCGGCGGCGACCAGGGCGTTGAGCGTCAAGAGGCCGAGCGCCGGCGGGCAGTCGATCAGCACATAGTCGTAAGCGCCGCGCGTTTCGCCGATGGCCGACTGTAGGCGGTACTCGCGCTTTTCGACGTCGATCAGTTCGAGCTCGGCGCCGGCGAGATCGACGGTGCTCGGCACCACCGACAGACGCGGCACCTGGCTTTCGACCGCGGCGGCGATCAGGCTGCCGCCATCGAACAGCACGTCGTAAATGCCGCGGCCGCGCTTGTCGTGGCCGATGCCGAGACCGGTCGAGGCGTTGCCCTGCGGATCGAGGTCGATCACCAGCACGCGCGCCTCGCAGGCGGCCAGCGCGGTGGCGAGATTGAT
>CAMAVH010000115.1 GCA_945861615.1 Rhizobium sp. Q54
GGCCATCCCGCGCCGGAAATCCTCGAATGGTGGTCGGGCATCTTCACCCTGCCCTGCGTCGCCATCGGCGGCATCACGCCGGACAATTGCGGCGCGCTGGTCAAGGCCGGTGCCGATTTCCTCGCCGTGCTCTCGGCGGTGTGGCAGCATCCGGACGGCCCCGGCGCGGCGGTCAAATTGTTCAACGCCAAGATCGCCGAAGCGAAGATTTGACGCTCTATCGTTGGAGCCTCAAGCTTGTTTAGTTTGAAATTACGGGCTTCAGATAGGCTCCGTATTTTTCAATCAGGCCATTCACAATAATAAGCACTTCTTCCCGCATCGCTTGGTCGGCGATCTCGCTTTTATAAAAGCGAATCTCGATCTCATTTGCCACTTTCACATCCGTCGCATCCATAACGATGCGCGGTCGCTGCGGATTTCTCACGTAAGCCGCAAAAAGTACGGGACGCCCTTTCAACTCATTGAGTCCAGGCGCTGCCCCCACTCTTTTAAAGCCTTTATCAGCCAAGCCGCGATCCAAGTTCTGCAGAAACTCGCCGTGGCCTTCGGCCTGGAGATGAATTTTAGCCGCATGAGAAGGCGCGCTTTTATCGTCTGAGCATGATGCGGCCATCAGCAACAATGCCAGTGCCAATGTCCTTCCTATCTGAAGCATCTCACTACGCCACCGGCGCCCAAATCACGTCGTCGATTTTTTCCGCGCCGGTCGCCAGCATGACGAGACGGTCGAAGCCGAGCGCGATGCCGCTGGCTTCCGGCATATAGGCGAGCGCGGCGAGGAAATCCTCGTCGAGCGGATAGCGCGTGCCGTAGAGCCGCTGCTTCTTCTCCATGTCGGCTTCGAAGCGGCGGCGCTGCTCGCCAGCGTCGGTGAGTTCGGCGAAGCCGTTCGCCAACTCGAGACCCGCGACATAAAGCTCAACGCGATCGGCGACGCGCGGATCGCGCGCCGACTTCTTCGCCAGCGCCGCCATCGACAGCGGATAGTCGATCAGCGCCGTCGGCGCGCCGATGCCGAGCTTGGGCTCGATATGTTCGAGGAAGATATGGAAGAACAAATCTTCCCAATCGCCGCTTTCAGGCAGCTTGATGCTGGCGTACATCGCCATCTCGCGCAGCCGCTCGGCATCGGGATGCAGGGGATCGGGCGCGGTGGCGAGAATTTCCAGACCGGCGTAACGGCGGAAGGCTTCGGCGACCGTCAGCACCTCGGGCCGGCGCATCGGATCGCAGGCCTTGCCCTTCCAGCGCAGGCCGCCTTTGCGAAGATCCTCAGGCACGGCGAGCCAAGTGGCGCGCAGCAGCGCGCCGCAATCGTCGATCAGCGCGGTCAAGTCCTGGCCGGCGCGGTACCACTCGACCATGCTGAAGGCGGGATGATGGGTATCGGACCGCTCGCCGTCGCGGAACACCTGGGCGAGTTGGAAGATGCGCGGCAGGCCGGCGGCCAGCAGCTTCTTCATGGCGAATTCCGGCGAGGTGTGGAGATACATCGGCCGGGCGTCGCCGCCGTAGGGATCGTTGATCTGGGTGGCGAAGGCGCGCAGATGCGGCTCGAGGCCGGGCGAGACCTGCAGCGCCGGGGTTTCCACTTCGGTGAAGCCCTGGCCGGCGAAATAGCCGCGCAGGGCCGTCGTCATAGCGGAGCGGGCCATCAGAAAGGGCCTGCGGGCGGCGAAGGCGTCGGCGGTCCACCAAGGAGTCGCGGCCATGATCTTTATGCCCCCGAATTCTTATGCAAGGGGAGCGGCTTTTCGACTATTCATAGGCCCCATATGCCGCGAGAAGGCGGGGGCCGTAAAGCCCCGCCTGCCGGCAAAATTCACCGGCTTAACCATACCCATGCGACGCAACGCCCCCTCCCCTGCCGATCCCACCGCGCCCGAGCGGACCTCATCCGTCGGTCCCGAACGGACCATGCGCGACGCCGATGCGCTGCATGAGGCCGGCTTGCTCGCCGAGAACGACGTCGCTGCCGCCAAGCAGGTGGCGCGGCGCTATGCCATCGCCGTCACGCCGCACCTCGTTGAAGGCGCGCTCGGCAGCTCGGCCATCGCGCGCCAATTCGTGCCGTCGGCCGATGAGCTGGTCATCGCCCGCGAAGAACTCGGCGACCCGATCGGCGACGAAGCGCATGCGCCCGTGAAGGGCATCGTCCATCGCTATCGCGATCGCGTGCTGCTGAAGCCGATTCATGCCTGCGCCGTCTATTGCCGCTTCTGCTTTCGCCGCGAACAGGTCGGCCCCGGCGGCGACGCGCTGGATGCGGCCGAGTTGGAAGCCGCGCTGGATTACATCCGCAGCCACGGCGAAATCTGGGAAGTGATTCTGTCGGGGGGCGATCCGCTGCTGCTGTCGCCGCGCCGCCTGCGGGGCATCATCGAGGCGCTCGCTGGCATCGATCATGTCGGCGTCATCCGCATCCACACGCGCCTGCCAGCCGCCGATCCGGCCAAGATCGACGGCGAGATGGTCGCCGCGCTCAAAAGCGCCAAGGCGGTCTATGTCGTGCTGCACTGCAATCATGCCGACGAATTGACCGCCGAGGTGAAGGCCGCCTGCGCGCGGCTGATCGACGCCGGGCTTCCGATGCTCGCGCAAAGCGTGCTGCTCAAGGGCGTCAACGACGACGCAGCGGCCATGGAAGCGCTGATGCGCGGCCTGGTCGCCGCGCGCATCAAGCCCTATTACCTGCATCACCCGGACTTGGCGCATGGCACCGGCCATTTCCGCCTGCCGATCGAACGCGGCCAGGAAATCCTGCGGAACTTGCGCGGGCGCGTCTCGGGCCTCTGCCAGCCGACCTACGTGCTCGACATTCCGGGCGGCCACGGCAAGGTGCCGATCGGCCCCGATTACCTCGGACAAACCGCCGAGGGCCGCTGGCGCGTCGCCGACCCGGAGGGTAACCAGCACGATTATCCGCCGAAAATGACAGATGACAGCACCAGTTAGGTCGTCACCCTCGGGCTTGACCCGAGGGTCCATGTTTGCGCCTGAAAAACGGCAAAATGGATTGCCCGGTCAAGCCGGGCAATGACGATTTATAGAGGTTCTGCCAGCCTTGCCCCCTTCGGGCCAAGCTGATAGGTTCGCCCCGCTTTCCGCCTCCTTATCGAAAAAACCTTGGAATTCCAGGCCTCTCGCCATGAAGATGAACGCGAACCTCATGCGTCCCGGCAATGTCATCGAGCATGATGGCCGCCTCTGGACCGTCCTCAAGACCCAGATCGTCCAGCCCGGCAAGGGCGGCGCCTTCATCACCGTCGAAATCCGCGACGTGCGCACCGGCACCAAGTCGAACGGCCGCTGGCGCACCGCCGACACGGTCGAGAAGGTCCAGGTCGACGAAGTCGAGACCACCTTCCTGTTCAAGGACGGCGAGAACCTCACCTTCATGAACACGGAAAACTACGAACAGCTGGTGGTGCCGGCCGAAGTGCTCGGCGAGCCCGCGCAGTTCCTGCAGGAAGGCATGCCGGTCACGGTCGAGATGATCGAAGGCTCGCCGGTGTCGGCGACGCTGCCGCAGACCGTCACCATGATGATCACCGAAGCCGATCCGGTCGTGAAGGGCCAGACGGCCTCGTCGTCCTACAAGCCGGCCATCCTTGAGAACGGCACGCGCGTCATGGTTCCGCCGCATGTCGGCTCGGGCACGCGCATCGTCATCAACACGGCTGACGGCACCTACATGGAACGCGCCAAGGACTAAGGCGTTCGCTTGATGTACGGCGGCGCGGGAAAGTCTTCGCGCCGCCGTTTTTATTTCACAGACAAGCCAGGTTTACGATGACCATCCGCTCGCCGCTGTTCAACGTCCTGGAAAAAGCCGCCCGCAAGGCGGCGCGCTCGCTGCTGCACGACTTCGGCGAAGTCGAGCAGTTGCAGGTCTCGCAGAAGGGTCCGGCGGATTTCGTCTCGCAGGCCGACACCAAGGCGGAGAACACCCTGCGCGCCGAACTGTCGAAGGCGCGCCCCGGCTTCGGCTTCATCCTCGAAGAGGGCGGCGAGATCGTCGGCAACGACGGCGAACACCGCTGGGTCATCGATCCGCTCGACGGCACGACCAACTTCCTGCACGGCATCCCGCATTTCTGCATGTCGATCGCGCTGGAAAAATACCGCAAGACGCCGACCGGCGTGCGCCGCGAGACTCTCGCCGGCATGATCTACGAGCCGATCCGCGACGAGATGTTCTTCGCCGAAAAAGGCCAGGGCGCCTTTCTCAACGGCAAGCGCCTGCGCGTTTCGGGCCGCGCCAAGCTCGCCGACTGCGTCTTCGCCACCGGCATCCCGGTGCAGGGCCGATCGGACCCCGACATTTTCATCGCCGAACTATCGGCCATGATGTCGAAAGTCTCGTCGATCCACCGCATGGGCTCGGCGGCGCTCGATCTCGCCTATGTCGCCGCCGGCCGCTACGACGGTTTCTGGGAGCGCAAGCTCAACGCCTGGGACATCGCCGCCGGCCTCTTGCTGATCCGCGAAGCGGGCGGCTATGTCAGCGACATGGACGGCGGCAGCGACATGCTCGAAAAGGGCAGCGTGCTGGTCGCCAACGACAAGCTGCATAGCGAATTCGCCCGCATCCTGCGCGACGCCGGCAAGGCCGCCGCCAAAGCCGGCGCGCAATAACCGTCCGAAATCGACCGCGAAGCGTCCGCCAAAGGGCATCCGTAGCGATTTACAGGCGGCAATCTCCTTTCGCGGCGAGCCAAACGCTGGTTGTGGCCCCTAGGCGGACTGGTCTATTCTCAGTCCGATCAATGGCTTCACAGTCGGGCACCGTCGCTCAATGGACTTCCGCTCCTTTCGCGCCCGTCGCGCGTCCCCCGTTCCCCTCATGAGGGCCCTGCTCCTCGGCGGCGTCGCCTCCCTCGCACTCACCGCGGCCCTGAACCATGGGGCGGCGGCGCAGTCGTACTATGACGGCGAAACGCTGGTGATCGGCGGCGGCGCGGCGCAGCGCGGCAGCGTCACGGTCGACATGGGCGCGCTCGACGCCATCGACGGTTCCTACGCGCCGCCCGCCACCATGCCGAGTCGCCCCGGTGGCCGCATCGTTCTGACGCCCCCGAGCGGCCAATCGGGCGTGCCGCGCGCCGCCGCGCCGCAACGCGCAGCGCCCGCCACGGCCAGCCGTCCGGCGCCGGCAGCCAAACCGGCCCCCAGCCGCGCCGCCACCGCCACGCCAACCCCGACGCGCCCGGCTCCGGCGCCTGCCGCCACGCGCGCGCCGATGCCGGAACCCGTGCCGGCCCCGGTCGTCGCGACGCCCGCGCCGGCTCCGGCGCCGGCTCCCGCGCCGACTCCGGCCGTGGCCAGCGCGCCGCCGGCCCGCAGCGCCGCGCCAGCTCCTGCGCCCACGCCAACCCCCACGCCAACCCCCGCGCCGCAAGCCGCCGCCCGTCCGGCGCCAGCCCCGACTCCGGCTCCGGCCGCCACGCCGGCTCCGGCGCGCAGCGCCGCCCCTGAGGTGCGCACGCCAGGCCTTGAAACAACAGCCGACATGACGCCCGCGCCTATCGCTGCCGCGCCCGAACCGGCCCCGGCCCCCGCGCGCCCGGCGCCCGCCGCGACGCCCGCGCCGGCGCCGAGCAGCACAGCCAGCGCCGTCGCCGCCGCCGAACCGCGCCGTTCGCCGGTCGCCAATCCGCCGCCGCGCACCGAAACGCCCGCCGCGCCGCCGCCGCGTCAGCAGACCGCCGCCGTCGCCCCCGTGCCGCAACCGCCGATCAGCGCCGGCGAGACGCAGGCGCTGCGCATCGGCTTCACCGGCGAGAACGCCGCTTTGGCCGAGCCCTCCAAGGGCGAGATCAAGGGGGTCGTCGAGACCATGACCAAGAACCCGGCCATGCGCGTGCAGGTGAAGGCCTATGCCAGCGGCAATGCCGAAGCCGCCAGCAAGGCGCGCCGCATCTCGCTGTCGCGCGCGCTCGCCGTGCGCGCTTACCTGATCGAGCAGGGGATCGGCTCGACCCGCATCGACGTGCGCGCTCTCGGCAACAATGCCGAAGGCGGCCCGGGCGATCGCGTCGATCTGGTCCTCGTCACCCGCTAGCGGCCCGCTGCCGACCGCCAGACCGGCCGTGACGACCGCGTCATTGCCGGGCGCGCTTCCACCATCGGCTCCGCCGTTGGCGTCCGGGGCACAGAATTGACATATTTGCCCGTCAGCCTCGCGCGGTCTTAACACCGCGCCCCGCGAAGGAGAGTGCATGTCATCGCCTCAAAACTACCTGACGCGCATGGCCGTCTTCCTGCTGTTCGTGCTCGCCTCCTGCGTCATGCTGGTCGGCATCCTGCGCGCCGCCTTCCTGCACAACCCCTATCTCAACACGCTGATCCTCGGTGTCGCGCTGCTCGGCATCGTGCTGATCTTCCGCCAGGTCGTGCTGCTGAAAAGCGAAGCCGCCTGGCTCGAAGCCTGGCGCAAGGAGCGCCGGCTCGCCCCGGCCGCCTCGAACGCACGGCCCCTCCCGCCGGCGCCGCGCCGCCTCGCCTCTATCGCCACGCTGCTCGCCGACCGCCGCTCGCGCATCTCCTTGAGCCCGATGGCGCTGCGATCCCTGCTCGACGGCATCGCGCTCCGCCTCGACGAATCGCGCGAAATCGCCCGCTACATGACGGCGGTGCTGATCTTCCTCGGCCTCTTGGGCACCTTCTGGGGCCTGATCAAGACCATCGGTTCGATCGCCGACGTGGTCGCCGCGCTCGACGTCGGCACCGGCAACATGGCCGACATCTTCGCCAATCTGAAGGCGGGCCTGTCGATGCCGCTATCGGGCATGGGCACGGCCTTCTCCTCGTCGCTGTTCGGCCTCGCCGGCTCGCTCGTGCTCGGCTTCCTCGATCTGCAGGCCGGCCAGGCCCAGAACCGTTTCTTCAACGAACTTGAAGAGACGCTGTCGTCGCAGACGCGCATCTCGACCGGCAGCGGCCCGTCGATCAGCGAAGGCGAGACCTCGGTCCCGGCCTATGTCCAGGCGCTGCTCGAGCAGACCGCCGAAAGCCTCGAGGGCCTGCAGCGCATCATGGGACGCGGCGAGGAAAGCCGCATCGCCGCCAACAATGCCAGCGTGCAGCTCAATGAGCGCCTGTCGGTGCTGACCGATCAGATGCGCGCCGAGCAATCGCTGATGATCAAGCTCGCCGAAAGCCAGTTGGAACTGAAGCCGGTGCTGGCGCGCCTCGCCGACGGCAACGATCGGCGCGAAGGCGCGCTCGACGACGCCACGCGCGGCCATATTCGCAACATCGAAGTCTATCTCGCCCGCCTGCTCGAAGAGATGAGCCAGGGCCGCAACCAAACCGTCGAGGAAATCCGCAGCGAGATCAAAATCCTGTCGCGCACGATCGCGGCTCTGCCGCCTCGCGACAAGACGCCACGAACTTGATCCGCGAAATCCGGTAACAGCCTATGGCCCTTTCCAGCCGCAACCGCCGCAGCACGATCCCGGACATCTGGCCGGGCTTCGTCGACGCGCTCGCGACGCTGCTGATGGTCATCATGTTCGTGCTGACCGTCTTCGTGCTCGGTCAGTTCTTCCTCGCCGACATGCTGTCGGGCCGCGACCAGGCCCTGACGCGCCTGCGCGCCGAACTGAGCCAGCTCTCCGAATTGCTGTCGCTGGAACGGCAGAACAACGCCGACCTTCGCTTGTCGCTCAGCCAATTGTCGGACCAATTGCAGGAATCGACCAGCGAGCGCGACCGCCTGGCCTTGCGCCTGTCGGAGACCGAGGGCCGCGCCGGCGAGGCCGACCGCATCGCCAAGGAATTGGCCGATGCGTTCCAGACCCTCGAAGCCGATCGCGCCATTATCGAGGCCAAGCTCGCCGAAGTCGCCAGCCTGCAACGCCAGATCGAGGCGATGCGCGCCGAGCGCGACAAGCTGGCCGGCGATCTCGCGACCAAGACCGGCCAGACCGAGAAGGCGACCAGCGAATTGGTCGCGGCGCAGGCCCAGGTGCAATTGCTCAACGACCAGATCGCCGCGCTGCGCCAGCAGATGGCGCGCATCGAAGAGGCGCTCACCGTCTCCGAGGCGAAATCGAAAGAGCAGAACGTGCAGATCGTCGATCTCGGCCGCCGCCTCAATCTGGCGCTCGCCGGCAAGGTCGAGGAATTGGCGCGCTACCGTTCGGAATTCTTCGGCCGCCTGCGCGAAGTGCTCGGCAACCGCTCCGACATCCGCGTCGTCGGCGACCGCTTCGTCTTCCAGTCCGAAGTGTTGTTCCCGTCGGGCGCCGCCGAAATGACGCCGCAGGGCCGCGAGCAGCTCGTCCGCCTCGCCGCCACGCTGCGCGAGATTGCCGCGCAGATCCCCGACACGATCAATTGGATTTTGCGGGTCGACGGCCATACCGACACGATCCCGATCGCCACCGCGCAATTTCCGTCAAACTGGGAACTGTCGACGGCGCGCGCCACCTCGGTGGTGAAACTGCTCATCGAGCAGGGCATCCCGCCGGAGCGCCTCGCCGCTGCCGGCTTCGGCGAATTCCAGCCGCTGGAAAGCGGCGACACCCCGGCGTTGGGCGCGCGCC
>CAMAVH010000116.1 GCA_945861615.1 Rhizobium sp. Q54
CGCCGACGGAGCGCCGCCGCCGGGCGCCTGCGCGTAAGCCGGCGAACCGACGAAAGCGACCGACAGCAGGCCGCAAGCCAGCAAGCCCATCGCCGCTGGGGTCAGGCGCGCGTCGCGCGAAAACTGCTCAACCGTCTTCCGTCGCATCATCTCGTCCTCCGCTCGGCAGGACCGTCCAAGGGTGATTTAAGCTCGGCCCGCACTGGGTGACACCTTAGACCTAGACTATATAACAAAATCTTTATATGCTTATCAAGGCATAAGTTAATTGGCGATGGCGTAATATTTCGTATTACGAAATATAAAAACTGCGGCCGCTTTGAAGAAGACCACGGAAACCGATAAGTATTCCCTTACAAGCTCACAATTAACCAATCGACATCCCTCTTCAGGGTATGACGTCATATCGGATCGGGGGACCGCCGGCGCAACGCCCCAGGCGGATCAAAAGGCAAACAACATGAGTCAGCAGGATCGGGCGAACGAAGGCGGAGCGACTGGCCGTCCGGCGGGTGACGTCGTCACGCCACTACCGCTCGCCGCCGCCCGCGAGGCCCAGCAGGAGCAGGCGAAAGCCGCCGAACCGCCCAAGCCCGATATGCTCCTGCTCTGCCTCGCGCGCATGAGCGTGTTGCTCGGCAAGCAGACCAGCCTGGCCGAGATCCGCAGCGCGACTCCGATGCCGAGCGGGCGCATGACCGTCGAGGATTTCATCCGCGCCGCCGGACGGCTCGGCTACAAGGTTGGCCGCCGCCCCATCACCGACGAATCGCTGAACGCCATTCCGCTGCCCTACGTGTTGCTCGGCAAGGACGGCGGCGCCAAAGTGGTGCTCGAGCGCCGCAAGGACGAATTCACCCTGTTCGATCCCAACCGCGCCAACGCCGAGACGGCGAAGGGCGCGGCGCTGCTCGCCTGGGCCGAAGGGGCGCTGCTGGTCGCGCCCATCTCCGACACCGGCAAAGGCCTCGCCGGCTGGCGCGCGCTGATCTCCAATCGCCTGCGCGCCGCTCTCATCGAAATCGGCATCGCCTCGCTGATCATCAACCTCTTCGCGCTCGCCGCGCCGCTCTTTTCGATGACGGTCTATAACAAGGTCATCGGCCAGCAGGCGTTCGATACGCTGACCGTGCTCGCCATCGGCATGATCATCCTCTACGTCTTCGAGGCCGTGCTGCGCGCCCTGCGCGGCTACATCGCCAGCCATAGCGGCGCGCGGCTCGACGCGCTGATCGGTAGCGAGGTGATGCACAAATTGATGCGCATGCCGCTCGGCCATTTCGAATCGACGCCCACCGGCATGATCGCCGAGCGCCTGCGCCAGCTCGAAACCCTGCGCCAGTTCTTCACCGGCGCGACGCCGATGGCGCTCGCCGATCTCGGCTTCGTCTTCATCTTCGTATTGGCGCAGTTCTATATCGACGTGCGCATGGGCATGGTGCTGATCGTCGTCATGCCGCTGTTCGTGCTGATGTCCTACTTCACGCACGCGGCGCAGAAGAAGCTGCTCGACCAGAGCTTCCAGGCGATGGCGGCCAAGGCCTCGGTGATGACCGAGACGGCCAACAACGCGCTGACCATCAAGTCTCTCGGTCTCGAGCCGGAAATCGAAAAGCGCTGGGAAAACCACCTCGCGCGCACCGCCTGGACGGGCTATCGCTCGGCCCAGCTCAGCAACACGCTGTCCTCGCTCGGCGGCGTTTTGCAGAACATCGCCAGCCTGGTCGTCATCGTGCTCGGCGCGCAATGGGCCATCGCCGGCGAAATGACGGTCGGCGCGCTGATCGCCTCGAGCATTCTCACCTCGCGCGCCATCGCGCCGATGCGTCAGGTCGTCTCGACCTGGGTGCAGGTGCAGGAGCTGCGCGCCGCTCTCGGCCGCCTCGACGCCATCATGAACGCGCCGTCCGAACCGGAGCCCGGCGCGCTCGGCCCGGCGCCGCGCCTCGCCGGCGGCATCACGCTCGAAGACGTCAGCTATTCCTACGGCGAAGAACTGCCCAACGTGCTCGAAGACATCAGCCTGAACATCAAGCCGGGCGAGTCCATCGGCATCGTCGGCCCATCGGGCTCGGGCAAGTCGACGCTCGCGCGCATCATTCAGGGCCTCTACAAGCCGAACACCGGCCGCGCCCTGCTCGACGGCACCGACGTCGAACATATCGCGCCGGCCGCCGTGCGTAGCCAGATCGGCGTCGTGCCGCAGGAAATTCAATTGTTCGCCGGCACCGTGCGCGAAAACATCGGCATGGGCCTGGGCCCGGACGCCGCCGAGCGCATCGTCGGCGCGGCGCGCTTCGTCGGCGCCCATGACTTCATCATGCGTCTGCCCAAAGGCTACGAGACGCAGCTCGCCGAACGCGGCGTCGGCCTGTCCGCCGGCCAGCGCCAGCTGCTTTGCATCGCCCGCGCCCTGGCGCGCAATCCGCGCATTCTCATCCTCGACGAGGCGACAAGCGCGCTCGATCCGGAAACGGAAGGGACATTGCTGCGCGCCCTGAAGCGCGCCGCCGAAGGCCGCACCATCATCATGATCACCCATCGCGCCGCGCCGCTCACCATCGTCGATCGCGTCATCGTCATCACCAACGGCCGGATCACGCGCGAAGGCAGCCCGCAGGACATCCTGGCGCCCAGGGCGGCGACAGGGGACAAGCCCTCCGGTCCGCCGCCGAGCAATCCCCCGCCGGGAGCCGCATCATGATCGGCGGGCTCAGCCGCAAGGTCCGCGACAGCGCGCTGCCCGGCGTCTTCAATGCCGAGGACGAGAGCGAAAAGGGCCGCTACGTCGATTTCCTGCCGGCCGCGCAAGCCCTGGTCGAGACCGAGCATTCGCCGATGGCGCGCACGCTCCTCTTCACCATCGCCGGCGCGTTCGTCGCGCTTCTCTTGTGGATGGCCTTTTCGATCGTCGAACAGGTCGCCAGCGCCCCGGCGCAGGTGCGCCCGGCCGGCCGCGTGAAACTCATCAACCATCCCGAAGGCGGCCGCGTCACCGCGCTGCATGTGAAGGAAGGCGACACGGTGAAAGCCGGCGACATTCTCGTCGAGCTCGATCCCGACGTACTGCGCGAGGACGTCAGCCGGCTGCAGAAGGACCGCGCCGACCTGATCGGCCAGATCGCGCGGCTCGAGGCCGAGGCGCTCGAAGACGAGCCGGTCTTCCCCGAGGACGTCCATCGCGACTGGCCGCAAGTGGTCGAATCGCAGCTGCGCCAGCTGAATGCGCGGCGCGAAGCCGTCGAACAGCGCCGCCAGGCAGCATTGAACGTCGTCACCCAGCGCGAGACGGAAGTCGGCGCGCTGAAGAAGGACATCGAAGCCAAGACCAAGAGCCAGGGCATTCTGCAACAGCAGGAAAGCGCCGTCGGCAGCCTGGCCGGCGAGGGCTACTTCCCCAAGCTCCAGTACCTCACCATCCAGCGCCAGCTCAACGACCTGAGCGGCCAGGTGACCCAGGCACAGGAACAATTGCGCGTCGCCACCTCGGCGCTCGCCGAAGCGCGCAACCGACTGACCAGCGTCACCAGCGAGAACCTCGCCCAAGTGCTGTCCGATCTGTCGGACGCCAAGGCCAAGCTCAACACCACCGAGTCGGGCCTTGCCCAGCAAAACTCGCGCCGGGCGAACCTCGCCATCAAGTCGCCCGACAACGGCATCGTGCAGAACCTCGCCGTCTTCGCGGTCGGCCAGTCGATCGCGCCGAACGAGCCGATGATGCGCATCGTGCCGGTCGACGAGCGCTTAATCCTGGAAGCGCGCGTCTCGAACAACGACATCGGCTATATCCATGTCGGCATGCCGGCCATCGTGAAGATTCAGACCTACGACTTTGCCAAGTTCGGCTACCTCAACGGCACCGTCCAGCAGATCGCCGCCGACGCCAGCATCGAAAAGCAAGGCGACCAGCCGACCTTCGTCGTCCAGGTCATCACCGAGAGGAACTACCTCGGCGACAAGGCCGGCGTGCATGTCGTCTATCCGGGCATGCTCGGCCAGGTCGATATGCTGATCGATAAGCGCTCGATCCTCGCCTATCTCACCGATCGCGTCCGCCGGACTACGGAAAGCTCGTTTAGAGAGAGATAAGCCGCTTGGCGGAACCCGCGCGCCGCCCTACATAAGGCCCATGCCGGACACCGCCGATTCTCCCGTCATCCGCGTGCGCGGATTGACCAAACGATACAAGGACGTCGTGGCCGTCGGCAGTGCTGATGGCGGAATCGATTTCGATGTCGCCGCCGGCACGACCTTCGCGCTGCTCGGGGCCAACGGCGCCGGCAAGACCACGACCATTTCCATGCTGCTCGGCGTGCTGCTGCCGACCGCGGGCAGCATCGAGCTGCTCGGCGAGGACATGCTGCGCCATCGCCATCGGGTGCTGGCGCGGATCAATTTCTCCTCGCCCTATGTCGATCTGCCGCGCCGCCTCACCGTGCGCGAGGTGCTGAAGGTTTACGGCGGGCTCTACGATCTGCCGAACATCAATGCCCGCATCGCCGAGGTCTGCGAGGAACTGCAGGCGAGCGCCTTTCTCAAGCGGCCGCTCGGCGATCTCTCCGCCGGCCAGCGCTCGCGCGTCGCCCTGGCCAAGGCCCTGCTCAACCGGCCGGAGATTCTGCTGCTCGACGAGCCGACCGCTTCGCTTGATCCCGACACCGCCGATTGGATCCGCAACTATCTGATGGACTATCAAGCCCGCACCGGTGCCGCCATCCTGCTCGCTTCGCACAATATGGCCGAGGTCGAGCGCATGGCCGCCGATGTCGCCATCATGCGTGCAGGCACCATCGTCGATCGCGGATCGCCGGCCGACCTGATCGCGCGCTACGGCCGCGAAGACCTGGAAGAAGTCTTCCTGCATATCGCACGCAATGGCGACCTCGCGCCGCAAGCGGCGCGCAATGGCGACCTCGCGCCGCAAGCGGGGCGCAATGGCGACGTCGCGCCGCAAGCGACGAAAGGGGCGGCGGCCCAATGAGCATGGTTCGCCTACCCAGCCTGGCGCCCAAGCCGCGCGCCTTTTCCTTGCGGCGCATCGGCGCCATGGTGATGCGCCATGTTTACGTGCTGCGCACCTCCTGGCCGCGCCTGTTCGAGCTGGCCTATTGGCCGACGCTGCAAATGGTGCTGTGGGGCTTCATCAGCCAGTTCCTCGCCAGCAATTCCTCCTGGGTGGCGCAGGCCTCCGGCGTATTGATCGCCGCGGTGATCCTGTGGGACGTGCTGTTTCGCGGTCAACTCGGCGTCTCGGTGTCGTTTCTCGAGGAGGTCTGGTCGCGCAATCTCGCCAGCCTGTTCGTCAGCCCGCTGCGGCCCTACGAGATGATCGTCTCGCTCATGGTGATGAGCCTGATCCGCACGTTGATCGGCGTGCTGCCGGCGGCATTGCTGGCGATCCTGCTCTACAACTATTCGATCTTCACGCTCGGCCTGCCGCTGCTCGCCTTCTTCGTCAATCTGATGGTCATGGGCTGGGCGGCGGGTTTGATGATCTCGGCCTTGATCCTGCGCTTCGGCGTCGCCGCCGAAAGCCTCGCCTGGATCACCATCTTCGCGTTGGCGCCGGTCTCGGGCATCTACTATCCGGTCGGCAGCCTGCCGGCTTGGCTGCAGCCTTTGTCCTGGGCGCTGCCCTCGGCCCATGTCTTCGAAGGCATGCGCGCGGTGATGTTCGACGGCGTCTTCCGTCTCGATCATCTCGCGGCAGCCATCGGACTCAATGCGGTCTATCTCGGGATCGGCGCGGCGCTGTTTCTCTACAGCTTCCACGTCGCGCGCCAGCGCGGCCTCTTGATGAAGCTCGGCGAGTAACTCTACTCGCCCTTCCCGCTCACGCCGGCTTCGGCGAAGGTCGCCATGCCGGTGTGGCAGGCGACGGCGGCCTTGAGCAGGGCAACGGCGAGCACGGCCCCCGAGGCCTCGCCGAGGCGCATGCCGAGATCGAGCAGCGGCGTCTTGCCGATGGCCGCCAGCAGACGGCGATGGCCCGGCTCGGCTGAGCAATGGGCGATCATGCAGTGATCGAGAAGGTCGGGCGAAACCTGATAGAGCACAGCGCCCGCCGCGGTCGCCGCATAGCCGTCAAGCAGCACCGGGATGCGCGCCAAGCGCGCCGCCAGCACGGCGCCGGCAATGGCAGCGAATTCCTGGCCGCCGAGGCATTGCAGGATTTTCAGCGGATTGCCGAGGGACGCCTCATGGCGCGCGACGCCCGCCGCGACCACGGCCTGCTTGCGTGCCAGTTGCTCGCCGGCGACGCCGGTGCCGGGACCGGTCCAGTCTTCCGCCCGACCGCCGAACATCGCCAGGCAGAGCGCGGCGGCGGACGTGGTGTTGCCGATGCCCATCTCGCCGAGGCAGAGCACGTCGATACCCGGTTCCACCGCCATCATGCCGTAGGCCATGGCGCGCACGCAGTCCTGTTCGGACATGGCGGGGGCTGCGGTGAAATCGGCGGTCGGCGTTTCCAGCGTCATTTCGAAGACACGCAGATCGGCATCGATCATCTGGCAGAGCTGGTTCACCGCGGCGCCGCCGTCGATGAAATTGGCCACCATCTGCGCCGTCACCTCGGCCGGATAGGCCGAAACGCCGCGCGCGGCGACGCCGTGATTGGCGGCGAAGACGCAGACGCGCGGATGTTCGGCGCGCGGCGGATGGCGGCCCTGCCAGCCGGCGAGCCATTCGTTGATCTCTTCCAGGCGGCCGAGGGCGCCGGCCGGCTTGGTCAGTTGCCCCTCGCGCGCGCGGGTCTTGGCGATGGCCTCGGCGTCGGCCGTCGGCAGCCGCGTCAGCAGGCCGCGAATCTCGTCGAAGGTCGAGGGCGGCCCCGAGGGGGCGCCTGAGGGCGAAAGGGAGGGCGAGGTCGGTTCGGAGGCCATGCGGAAATCATATGAAATGGGGTCTGGCGGCCGTCTGGCATCGCCGGGGCAACTGTCTTATAACCCTTCGGACGATCCGCAAAGCCCGATCGTTTCTCTCAGGAAAGCCGCGCCGTTCCATGTCCGATCTGCCGCCGCCACCGCCCGATGCCCCGTCCGAGACGCCCGCGTCCGGTCCGGACAAGACCAACAAGGATACGGCGACCCATATCCTGACCGGCTGGTGGCACGACCTGATCGTCGCGCTGAGCTTCCTCACCATTCTGCCGGTACGCCCCAAGCTGCCCGAGGGGCAGGATGCCCGCGCCGCCCTGCGCTACGGCGCCCGCGCCTTCCCGCTCGCCGGCTTGATCGTCGGCGCCATCGGCGCGCTGACCTACGCGGTCTGCAGCGCCCTGAAATTGCCGCCCGAGGCGGCGGCTTTCATCGCCATCGGCGCCATGATCTTCTTCACCGGCGCGCTGCACGAAGACGGCCTCGCCGATCTCGCCGACGGCGCCGGCTCGCACAAGGACAAGGACACCCGCCTGCGCATCATGCGCGATTCGCGGATCGGCACCTTCGGCACCTTGGCGCTGATCATCGTCGTCGGCGTCAAGACCGGCAGCATCACCGCGCTCGGCTGGCCCGATCATGTCGCCACCATGCTGCTCGGCTCGGCCGCCGCGTCGCGCGCCTTCCTGCCGGCGCTGATGCGCTTCATCCCGCCGGCGCGTGCCGACGGCCTCGCCGTTCAGGCCGGCCGCCCGGAAGAAAGCCAAGTGGTGCTGGCCGCCCTGCTCGGCGCCGCGCTCGCCTTGCTGTTCCTCGGCCCGGTCGCCGGCATCATCGCCTTCGCCGTCGGCGCCGGCACCGCCGCCTTCATCGGCTGGTTCGCCAAGCGCCGCATCGGCGGCCTGACCGGCGACGTGCTCGGCGCCGCCCAGCAGATGTCGGAAGCGGCGATGATGCTGGTCGTGGTCGCTTTAGTATGACCTGGGCATTAGCTTAATGGCCGAACCGATCGTCACGACACGTTGGTGGTGGATCAGGCACGCGCCGGTCGACAATCCCGAACGGCGCCTCTACGGCCAGAACGACCTGCCGGCGCGCTGCGAGGGCAATGAATGCTTCCCGCCGCTCGCGCGTAGCTTGCCGCCCAATGCGGTGTGGCTCACCAGCCAATTGCAGCGCACGCGTCAGACCGCCGAGGCGGTGATCCCGCATCTCGACGGCCATAGCGCGCCCGACTTCATCGTCGAGCCCGACATCGCCGAACAGCATTTCGGCAAATGGCAGGGCATGACCTACATGCAGTTGCAGAATCATCTAGGCGACAGCTTCGCCGATTTTATCCGCAATCCGGCCAGGGAGCGGCCGCCGGAAGGCGAAAGCTTCGCCGACGTGATCAAGCGCGTCGGCCGCGTCATCGAACGGATGAACCGCATCCATGCCGGGCGCGACATCATCGCCTTCGCTCACGGCGGCTCGATCCGTGCCGCCCTCGCCCATACGCTTGGCCTGGCGCCGGATGCCGCGCTCTCGTTCCAGATCGACAATCTGACCCTGACCCGCCTCGATCACGTGCTGACCCACGACGGCGGTCCGGCCCCCGGCGCCATGCGCCCCTGGCGCATCAGCCTGGTCAATTGGCTGCCGCGCTGAAC
>CAMAVH010000117.1 GCA_945861615.1 Rhizobium sp. Q54
AAAGGGCAGGCTTGCGGGCCTGCCCTTTGCTCCATCGATCAGACGGTCTTACTTCTCGTTGGCGATCGCCTTGGCTTGCTTCAGCAGCTCGGGCGGCGTCGAGAACAATTCTTTGATGATCGCAGCGGCGCGCGGACCATCGACGAGGATCGGCGTCTCATTGCGCTTGAGGGCCTCACGCGCATAGTCCGGGTCTTGTATGGTCTTCACGAAGGCGGCGCGAAGCGCCTCTACGCGGTCCGCCGGCACCCCCGGCGGAGCGATGAAAGGCCGCCCGAGATCTGCCGACAGAATGGCCAGTTTGAAAATCTGCTTATGCTCTTCGTTCTTGACCAGTTCCATGATTGATGGAATTTCGGGTAATTCTGGCCAGCGCTCCATGCTCAACGAGACGAGAACTCTGACCTTTTTATCGGCGATCCAATCGGGCTTCAGCAACTTGATGCTGCTATAGGACCAGCCGCAGCGGCCGTCGACTTCGTTGCGCTCCATGGCGAGAAGCGATTCGCTCGAGCCCGGATAGCCGTTGATCATTCGGGCCTTCATGCCTGCCAGCTTGATCAGCATCATGCTGATCATATGGTCGTCCGATCCGGGGCCGGAGCCAGCGAGCGTAAAGGGGATTTTGGTGGCGTCTGCAAAATTATTGACCTGCGGATTGTTGCGCAGCGCGCAAACTGTGAATTCCGTCATGCCGCTGCCGATCCAATTGAACTTATTAGCGTCGAAGTTCGAAGCGCCGGTGCCGCTCAACGGCTCCAGCACCGGTGCGCGAACCATGCCGATCACCGAACCGTCCTTGGCCGCGATATTGTAGAGATGATTGGTCGCCACAAGGCTGCCGGCTCCGACCATGTTCTGCACGACGATGCTCGGCTGGCCAGGAAGATACTTGTTGTAGTGGCGCATCACGCTGCGGACGTGAGCATCGTAACCGCCGCCGGTCGCGTAGCCGACAATCACGGTCAACGGACGAGATTTGTAAAAGTCTTCGACCGATTGCGCAGTCGCCGAAACACCGAGAGCTGAGGCCGACAAAGCAAGCAATGCAATGGCGACCGTTTTAAGCAATCTACTCATGCTGCACTCCTTCTTTTAGTTTGTGGAGCCCGCTCCTCCCGAAGAGGTTTCGTGATGGCGTGGCTTTGAGCGATACGCGTTCGATTGCGAAGCAAAATCCACGCCAACACTTGACTGACTGCTTTTTTCCTAGTTCGTTCGACAAAAGCTTAAGACGTCGCAAAGACGATGTTTGCGAACATTCTCTTTGATCTTCGCGCGCAGGTCCGCCGAAACGTCTGCCACTGGTGGAAACGCTAAGTCCCGCCTTATGCGGTCACGAGATTCCCGAATCGCTTGAGGTTTTCCTTCTGCTTCTCGTTGCGCGGCGGCAGCTTGAACAGCCGGGCGGCATTGCCGCCGAGGATGTTGTGCTTGGCCTTCTCGCTGAGGAAGGGCAGGTCGGAGATCGTGCTCGGCAAGTCGAAGTCCCAGTGCGGATAGTCGGACGAGTAGAGCAACTGGGTTTCCGCATTCATCATGCGGAAGGTGCATTCCATCGCCTTCATGTCCTGAATTTCCATCGGCTGCGACGAGTAGTACATGTCGCGCATATAGTCCGACGGCTTCTTCTTCAGCAGCGGGCATTCCGACGAGCGCATCATATATTCGTGGTCGAGGCGCTGCATCAGGAAGGGCACCCAGGCGAGGCCGGCTTCGATCCAGATCACCGGCAGCTTGGGGAAGCGTTCGCCCATGCCGTTCACGACCCAGTTGGTCAGGTGCAGGATGTTGTAGAAGGTGAAGCCGAGGGCATGGACCGAGATGAAGCGGTTGCAGCTCTTGAACACCGACTCGCCCCAGTTGGGGCCGGAGTGGAAGGAGAGGGCGAGACCGCGCTCTTCCATCGCCCGATAGACCTTCATGTAGCAGTTATCGTGCACCGGGTTGTGGCGCACGGTGGTGACCATGAAGCCGGTGACGCCTTTGCACTCGCCGAAGGTTTCGACGTGGCGCAGCGCCTCGTCGGGGTCCTGGAAGGGAATCGTGAGCATGGAGAAGATGCGGCCGCCCGATTCGGGCAGCACCTTCTCGGTGAGCCAGCGGTTGTAGGCCCAGCACAGGTCGGCCTCCATTTCCTTCTGCGGATGCAGGCCGATGTTGAGCATGCCGGTGGGGAACAGGCAGGAATAATCGACACTCATGGCGTCCATCCAGCGCAGGCCCAGCGTGATGTCGCGCTGACCGCCGGCGGGCACCTTCTCGGAGCCGCGCAGCGGATAGCGCGGCACGCGGCCGCCCATGTCCTGATAGCCGACCTGGCCCGGCACCAGCATGCGGCGGCCGAAACCGCGGCCCGCCATGGCGAGCTGCTTGAGGACGCCATTTTCCATGAAGGGCAGGATCTCGCCCATGTTCTCGTTTTCGTAGTGATGGGCATCGACGTCGACGATCATGATGTCGTCGAATTTGCGCTGCTGCGCCTGTTGCGCGGCGTGGGCCAGCAGCTTCGTCGTGTTCAATTCGTCAACGGATACGCGGCGTTCGCCGTCGCTAACCAGTTCCATGTCTCTCTCCCTATTGTCGCGTCGCGATGACGCTGGGCATTCCTCGCGGGTCTGTCGTGAAGCCTGTTCGTGTCGTTCAGTCGCCGGTCCAGCTCTGCCACATGCCGAGCTCGAAGATTTGCAAGTTGCCGGAGCGCAAGAGGCCGTTGGCGGTGACCATGATGTCGGTCGGCGTCAGGCGGCCGGCGCGGCCGACCGGGTGAAATTGCTCGCCGGCTTCGCGCTTGGCGCTGTAGGCCTTGGCGGCGGCGGCGAGGATCTGCTGCAGCGGCTCGGCCGGGATGGCCGAGAGGTCGCCGGCGCGCAGCGCCTTTTCGATGAGGACGGCCGTTTCGGTCATTTGCGGACCGATGGAAGCGGCCGACGCGGCGGGCTGCGACGCGGCCACGAGTTCGACCGCGGCGGGCTTGCGCTTGGCCGCGGCCTTCTTCGCGGCGGCCTTCTTCGCCGGGGCGGCCTTGGTTTTCACGGCGGCTTTAGACGACGACATAAAGGTCGTCTCCCTTCTGCTTGATCTCGTAGCGGCGCAGTTTGAGCTTGCGGTCGCTGGCGCATTCGCCGGTCTTCATGTCGTATTCGTAGCCATGCCACGGACAGACGAAATGCATCTCATCGGTGTTGAAGATCAGGCCCTTGCTCGTCTTGTCGGGACGCAAGTCTTCCTCGACCTTGGCGATGATCAAGCCCTCGCAAGCCGGGCCGCCTTGATGCAGACAGTAATTGCTATAGGCATGCAACTCGCCCTTGTCGCGGAAGACGCCGATCTCATGATCGCCATGAATGACGATGCGGCGCTCGCCTTCCTTCAGTTCGTCCGCCTTGGCGACGAAACATTCAGCCATGCTCCCACTCCTCCTGCTGCTGTAATCGTCCGCCCCTGTTCGTCCAGCTTATCGTCTGGCGCGGGGACGGCGCCCCATGTTTCGGGCTTGCTGTTCTTTGCAGCCAGTTTTGATCCGGGGGAGAGGCTTGGCAAGCGATGATGCCCGGGCATTGTCCAATATTATTAGACACTGCCGCTTGCGTGGTGTGGCAAAGCCGCTAGCTGGCCAGCCGCTCGGCGAGGAAGTCGATGAAGACTCGCACTTTATTGGGCACGTAGCGGTTGAAACGGTATAGCGCGTAGACTGAGCGGCCTGGTGCGCGATAGTTCGGTAGCAGCTTGATGACGCTGCCGTCCGCCAAAGCCTCATTCAAGGCGTACATCGGCAGGATCGAGATGCCGAGACCTTTCTGCACAGCGGCGCGCATTCCCATCACGCTATTGGTGACGAGCGGCCCGGCGACTTTGACGCTGACCGATTGGTCGGCGCGCGTGAAGGTCCAAACCGCCTTGCGGTCGGTTCTGTGCATCAGCAGGCAGCTGTGATCGGCCAGGTCTTCCGGCGTTTCGGGCACGCCGTGCTTTTGCAGGTAGGCCGGCGCGGCGCAGAGCAGCCAGCCGACCTCGCCGACTTTGCGGCCGGTCAACGGCGTATCGGGCGCGGTGTCCGACAGATGCACGGCAAGATCGAAGGTCTTCTTGTCGAGATCGGCGACCTCGTAGGAGGTGAGGTCCATCGAAACTTGGATCGTCGGGTAGGCGGCGAGGAAGTCGGCGACGATCGGGCCGAGGCGCATATTGCCGAAGGACGGGGAGGCGAGCAGGCGCAAGCTGCCCTTAGGCTGGGTCTGCTGGCGCGAGACGGCGACTTCTTCGTCCTCGATCTCGCTGAGAATCTTGTTGCAGAAGGCGTAATAGCGCCCGCCGATATCGGTGAGCGAGATTTGCCGCGTCGTGCGGTTGAACAGACGGGCGCCGAGATGTTCCTCGAGTTGCTGCAGGTGGCGGCTGACGATGGCGCGCGATACCGAGAGCTGGCGGGCGGTCTCAGAGAGATTGCCCGTCTTCACGATGCTGACGAAGGTTTCCATCGTCTTGAGACGATCCACCGCGGCGCGCTCCAGGCTGTCTGATTGTCAAAAAATATAGAGCAAGGGCGCCCCGCCGCCCAGTCGGGGGACAGTGTTCTGTGCCTATAATTTATGCGCCATAGCGTTTTGCTGAGAGAAAAGGCGTCTTGCCACGATGAGAGGAACGAGCTGTAGATACTGCGAATTACTCGCAAATAATTTGCGAGATATCGGGCATTTATCGGCGTTTTCTTGCGTCCATTTCCCTTAGAAATAACATGATTTCGTCTTGATCGTGCCTTTCGCAGCATCTAGTCTCTGCGCCAACAAAATGCCGGCGACGGAAGAACATAACGCATCGCGCCCGGCTCATAAAAACCGCCATTCGACATGCAGGGATGCCTGGGACTTTTCCGTCGCCACGCGAAACCGTTCACCAAATGTGCAGCGCTGCTCAAATGAGCGCCGTATGGCATGGCTTACATAACAAGGAGTAATTACAGATGAAGATGTCTGGACTTCACCGTCTGGCTCTCACCGTCGCCGCTGTTGGCTTCTGCGCCGCGCCGGCGGCCGCTCAAGACGTCGCGTCCTTCTACAAGGGCAAGAACATCGACGTGTTCATCGGCTATAGCCCGGGCGGCGGCTATGACAGCTACGCGCGCATTCTCGCCCGCCACATGGGCAAGTTCATTCCGGGCAATCCGACGATGACGCCGCGCAACATGCCGGGCGCCGGCAGCCTGACGCTCACCAACGCGCTGGCTTCCACTCTGCCCAAGGATGGTTCGGCGTTCGGCACGGTCGCGCGCGCCGCGGCCTTCGAGCCGCTGTGGGGCAACGCCCAGGCCAAGTACGATCCGACGAAGTTCAACTGGATCGGCAGCATGAACAACGAAGTCAGCATCTGCGCCTTCTGGGAGAGCGCCGGCCTGAAGTCGACCGAGCAGTTCATGACGACTCCGCTGGTCGTCGGCGGTACCGGCCCCGGCGCCGATACCGACAATTTCCCGATGGCGCTGAACAACGTGCTCGGCACCAAGCTGAAGCTGATCACCGGCTATCCGGGCGGCAACGACGTTAACCTCGCCATCGAGCGCGGCGAAGTGCAGGGCCGTTGCGGCTGGTCTTGGTCGTCGGTCAAGGCGACGCGTCCGGCTTGGCTGGAACAGAAGAAGATCTTCATTCCGGTGCAGTTCGCGCTGGAGCGTCATGCCGATCTTCCTAACGTCCCGCTCGTGCTCGATCTGGCCAAGACGCCGGAACAGCGCCAGATTCTCGAAGTCATCGTCTCGGGTCAGCCGATGGGCCGTCCCTATGTTGCCCCTCCGGGCGTGCCGGCGGAGCGCGTCAAGGCGCTGCGCGAAGCGTTCAATACGATGATGAAGGATCCGGCCTTCATCGCGGAAGCGGTGAAGGGCGACATCGAGCTCGAACTGGTCACCGGCCAAGCGGTCGAGAAGATCGTCGCCAACGTGGCGGCGATGCCGAAGGAAATCTTGACGAAGGCCAAAGAGGCTTCGACCAAGCCGGGCGCGACCCAGATCGAGAAGAAGAACTAACTTTCGACTGCCGGGCGCTATTGCCGCCCGGTGCCGTCGAGAAAGATTAGGGGCGCCCATCGGGCGCCCCTTTTCGTTGCGCGGGGCGGGACGCAACTGCGGCAGGCAGATGCGGACGATTGGACTTCGGGGGCGAATTTTGTATGTTAGCCGAGCTTTCTCCTGCCGCGCGGGTCCATATCGCGCGCCGCGGCGTATATAGATCATCCCGCGAGGCTTCACGGCCCGCGCATCCTTTCGCAACCTCTGGTCATCATGCGTAGAATCATCATCGGCATCTCCGGCGCCTCGGGCGCCATTTACGGCATCCGCGCGCTTGAGGCCCTCAAGGCCGTGCCGGACGTCGAAACGCATCTCATCATGTCGCCGTCGGCGGGGCAGACCATTCTCGACGAGACCGAGTGGACCGTCTCCGACGTCAAGGCGTTGGCCGACGTGGTACATAACCAGAAGGACATCGGCGCGTCGCTTTCCAGCGGCTCGTTCAAGACCGACGGCATGATCGTCGCGCCCTGCTCGATCAAGACGCTGTCCGGTATCGTGAACTCCTATGACGACAATCTGCTGACCCGCGCCGCCGACGTCTGCCTGAAGGAAGCGCGCCGCGTGGTGCTGCTGGTCCGCGAGACGCCGCTGCATCTCGGACATCTCGAACTGATGGCGCGCGCCGCGAAATACGGCGCCATCGTGCTGCCCCCAGTGCCGGCCTTTTATCACCGCCCCAAGACGCTGGATGATGTGATCAACCACACAATCGGCAAAGCGCTCGATCTGTTCGACATGCAGCATCAGCTCTTTCCGCGCTGGAAAGACACGCCGCCGCAGGCTTGATCCGGAACCGCTTGCGAGCGATTCGCGAAAAGGTCTTTTGCACTGCAAAAGACGGCGCGGCGAGGAGAAAGCCATTCGGCAATTGCCCTTGTTTCGCAAGATTATAGGCCATCACGAATTGTCCCGATTTAGGGTCAAATTGGTGCGTGTTCGGTTGACACCCCCTAACGCCTCCCATAGCATCGCGGGCTTAATTCGGGGACGGGGCGCCCAAGGATCGGCGTCACGCTACTCGATAAAAATAATAAGCGGATATCAGGTCGAACCGGATGTTCGTGGGGGTTGTTTCGGCGAAGGCGCCATGTAGGCGGTCGATGTCGGAACAGGGGAAGTAGAGATAGTCATGTCCCGTGCGTTGGCGCGGGCTGACAGGCTTCCGTTGTGCGGGCCCGTCTGAAAGGACGGCTTGGTTCCGCTCCCTCCATATCCTGATAGTCGCGAAGACCGCGTCGTGCAGCCGCGCGGCGACCACCTCGCTGAGAAGGTGGCGCAGTGTTCCGCGGCGATGTGGGGCAAGAAGGATACCGGACTCGGCGTGCTGCCGACGTCCGAGTAAAAATAGACTAGTCGGGGTGTACGACGATGGAAGTATCTATGATCGGAGCAGCGACAGACGCGCTGTTCATCATCTTAAGTCCCGAGCGAATGATGTATCTGTCGCTCGGCGTTATCATGGGCCTGGTGCTGGGCATTATTCCCGGTATCGGTGGCGTCGCGGGTACCGCGCTGCTGCTGCCCTTCACGTTCGATATGGATCCGTACTCGGCCTTCGCGCTTCTGCTCGGCCTGGGCGCGGCGACCAATACGGGCGATCCCATTCCCGCGGTCTTGTTCGGCGTGCCCGGAGGCGCAGCCTCGGCGGCAACCGTTCTCGACGGCTTCCCGATGGCCAAGAACGGCGAGGCCGGCCGCGCGCTCAGCGCGTCCTACTTCTCGTCGATGCTCGGCGGTCTGTGCGGCGCTGCGCTGCTCGGCGTCAGCATTCCCTTGCTGCGGCCGGTCATGCTCTACATCGGCTCGCCCGAACTGCTCGCCCTGGCGCTGTTCGGCATCTCGATGGTTGCCGTTCTCGCCGGTACCGCGCCGCTGCGTGGCATGACGATCGCCTGCTTCGGCATCATGCTCGCCATGATCGGTTCCGATCCGCAGACCGGTACGCTGCGTTGGACGATGGACAGCCTGTATCTGTGGGACGGTCTCCCGCTGGTCCCGGCGACCCTCGGCCTGTTCGCATTGCCTGAGCTTTGCGACTTGGCCATCGCCCGCACGGCGATCGCCGGCACGGCCAAATACGACATCAAGTCGGGCATGGCTGCGGGCATTAAGGACTGCCTGCGCCATTGGTGGTTGATCATCCGCTGCTCGTGGATCGGCGCCGGCCTCGGCGCCGTGCCCGGCATCAGCGGCTCGGTCGTCGACTGGCTCGCCTATGGTCACGCACTGAAGACCGAGAAGGGCGCCAGCCAGACCTTCGGCAAGGGCGACGTCCGCGGCGTTATCGCCTCGGAAGCGACCAACAACGCCAAGGAAGGCGGCTCGCTCGTCACCACCGTGGCGTTCGGCGTCCCCGGCGGCGCCGGCATGGCCAT
>CAMAVH010000118.1 GCA_945861615.1 Rhizobium sp. Q54
GACAGCAGCACGTCGAACGGCTCGTTGACCTGATCGGCCTTGGCGACGGGGGCCGGCGGGGCGAACAGCTCGAAATGGACGCAGCCTTCCGGCCAATGGGCGGCGGCGGCGCGCACGGCGTTCAAGAAACCGTTCGGGCCGCAGATATAAACATGGCTGCCGGGGCGGTGTTCGGCGAGTAAAGCCTTCAAATTCAGGCCTTTCGACGGGTCGCCGCCGTCGTGGGTGAAGACGACGTTCTCGCCGCACAGTTCCTTGATCTCGTCGTAGAAGGCGGTGTCGGCCTGATCGCGCGAGCAATAATACAGCGTGTATTTCTCGCCGATGGCTTTCAGGCGATGGGCCATGGCCTTCATCGGCGTGATGCCGATGCCGCCGCCGATCAGGATATGCTCGCCCGCCGATTCGGCGAGCGGGAAGGCATTGGATGGCGGCATGACGGTGAGCGTGTCGCCCGCCTTGATGTTGTCGTGCATCCAGGCGGAGCCGCCGCGGCCGGCCTTCTCGCGCAGCACGCCGAGCACGTAGCGATGGCGCTCGACCGGATCGTTCGACAGCGAGTAGGAGCGGCGATGGCCGCCGCCGGTGATGACGTCGATATGGGCGCCGGCTTCGAAGGCCGGCAATAGCGAACCATCCGGCGCGACCAGCTCGAACAGGCGAATGGTGCTCGACAGGTTCTCGACCCGCGAGACGCTCAGCTTGAGATGGTTGCGCGTCTTCGGCTTGGGCAGCTTTTGGTCGGGCTCGAGATAGAGCCGTTCGACGCGCTCGCCGTTCAGCACATGCTTGGTCAGGATCTCATCGACGTCGTCGGGGGTCTCGGGGTTGTACCAGGTGCCTTCCGGGTAGATCACCACGGTGGGCCCGAGCTCGCAGCGCTCGAGGCAGCCCGACTGGTTGACGCGGATGTTCTTGATGCCGAGCTCTTTGGCGCGCTTCTTCATATGCGCGTGCAGCTCCTTGCCGCCGCGGTCGGCGCAGCAGCTGCGCGGGTGGCCCTTGGGCCGCTCGTTGACGCAGCAGAAGATATGCGTGTCGTAAAACGACTTTTCTTCGCCCGGCTTGCTGTCGGCGGTCTGGTCTGTGGCCTGCACGGTCATCGTGCGGATACTCCTGAACGGAAATCGATGATGGGGCGCGGATTACTCGGCGGCGCTCAGGCCCGCCTGGGCAAGACGCGCTTCGCGGTCCTTCGGCAGCTTGTCGGTATTTTTCAGCAGCAGACGCTCGACCGGCTTGCCGTCGATGAGATGGCTTTGCAGGATCTCGTCGATGTCGGCTTGGGTCTTGAAGGTATACCAGGCGCCTTCCGGATAGATGACCATGGCCGGGCCCATCTCGCAGCGCTCGAGGCAGCCGGAGGGATTGATGCGAGCATCCTTGATGCCGAGCTTGCGCGCCTGGCGCGTCATGTAAGACAGCAGTTCGACCGAGCCGCGTCCGCTGCAGCAGCCGCGCGGATGGTCGTCGGGCCGCACGTTCTGGCAGACGAAGACATGCTGCTCGTAGACCATCTTGGTTTCGCTCGGAACTTTGCTCATGGCGGCTCTCTGAGGTTGCATCGCCGCGCGCAACACGGGCGCGCCGCGGTTATGAAGCGATGCCGCAAGGCTCTCGCGGCGCGCGCAAAATAACGGACAAAGCCGCCGCCTGTCCAGGCGACGATCCGTCAAAGGCCTTTGGGAAATAGGGCTTTTCCGGGCTTTTGCAAGGCGCATCGGACGCCCGAACTGCGAACGGTCCGCAGCCGCCGGCATTCACCAGCAGGTCCAGAGCCTTAGCGGCTCCGGACCATGCGGCGTTCTAGCTCTTGGGTTTGGGCTGAATCAGATCGTCGAGCGTCTTGCGCAGATGGCCGAGCTCGTAGGACGGCACGCCATAGACCCAGCCGGCGGTGCGCGCGTTGATCGTCGCCGCCTCCTTGGCGACGGCTTCGGCATCGCCGTCTTTCGGTTGGGCATCGGGCAAGGCGCTCGCCTTCACGGCGGCCCAGCTGCGGCCCTCGGCCTCGGCGAGCCAGAGATCGATCTTCAGCCCGTCCCAGGTGAAGAATTCGGCATGGGGCTGCGCCGCCATGTCGATCTTGACCTGCGCGGCCGCGCGGACGTCCTCGAAGTTGAGCTGCTGGACGACGCGGGCGACGTCCTCGGCGCCGAAGATGTCCTTGGTCTCGTAATCGGCCGGCATGCCAGCGATCGTGTAGTCGCGCTCATCCTTGTCCTTCTTGAAGACATGGACGCGCGGACCCTTGGCCGGCGTGTTGAGGAAGGCTTCGCGCACGCGCGGCAGGTCGATCTGGGTCACCGTGGTGTCGACCCAGCCGGTGCGGTTGGTCGGCAGTTCGACCTTGCCCTTCACCAGCCAGGTGCGCGGCTCGGTCGGCAGGCGGACATAGAGACTTTCCTGCCCGGCGATGGCGGATTTGACGCGGCCGACGATGACGTCGCCGAGCAGCTTGCCGCCGGCGTCGTAGATCTGCACGCGCGACGACTTCGCCTCGCTCGTCGTCGGGTCGTTGAGGTCGAGCTTGTCGTAGAGCTCGGGGCGCTGCGTCTTGGGCTCGAAGGTCTGCAACCGGGCGAGGCCGAAGATCGCCTCGTCGACTTGCATCTTGAAGGCCGGATAATTCGACAGCTCGTTGACCGTCCAGGCGTCGGGACCGGCTTTGACGACGGTGGTGACGTCGCCGGCGCGCGTCCAAACGATCTTGGCGGCGCTCTCCGCCGATTTGGAAAGATCGGCGAGCAGAATGCTGCCCGGCGCGCGCGTCGCCGGGCCATTGCTGCGCACGGTGAGGGTGACGATCACCGCGACGACGGCGATCAGAGTGGCAAGGGCGAGGCCGAGAAAGGCGCGAAGATTCATGGCTATGTCCCCTTAACGCTTGGCGGCAAGAGTGGCGTTGCGCCGGCGGCGCATGCGCCAGATGCCGAGGCCGATGGCGATCACGGTGACGAGCAGCGGGATCAGCGCGATGTCGAAGAACCACAGGCGCGTCTTCAACCGCTCGATGTCCTTGCGCAGATCGAGCTGCACGCCGCGCAGGTCGCGGCGGATTTTCAGCAGCTCGCCCTTGAACTTCTCGATCTCCTCTTGCTGCGCCGGCGACAAGGTCACCTGGCCGCCTTGCGCGGCCGCGGCCTGGCCGGGGCGCTGCAGCTCGGCGATTTTCTTTTCGGTCTCCTCGCGCTGCGCCTGCAATTCGCGCTCCTTGGCGCGCAGGCGCGTTTCGGCCTCGCGCTGCAAAGCTTCGACGCGCTCGAACGGGCGCTGCGAGATGCCGCGCGAGCGCAGGCCGATCAGGTCGTTAGAGCCCGTCAGGTTGTCGAGCGCGTTGGTGACGAAGTCCATGTTGTTGGACAGCGGCATGGCGACCGCCTGGCCGAACAGGTCTTGCATCTGCACCCAGAAGCGGTCCTGCAACAGGTCGGTGTCGGCGATGATGACGGCCTGGATCGGGCCCTTCGATTCCATCAGCTGCGGCTTGGCCGGCGCGGCTACGGGCTCGGCCGGCGTCTCGTCGGCTTTGGCCTCTTCGCCCTCTTTCGGCTCTTCTTTGGGAAGGCCGTTCGGGAAGGCGGTCTTGACCGGGCCGCTGATGCGCGCGGCGATGGTGTATTGCGTGCCGGTGGGCTTGAAATTCTCGATGATGCCTTGGAAGTCCGGCTTGCCCTTGATCTTCTCGACATCGACCAGATCGGCGCGGGCGCTGGTCTGGATCAGCGGCGTGAAGCTCGTCGTCGCGCCCTCTTTCGCCGACAGCGCGCCGGGCGACGTCAGCTGCATCACTTCGATGCCGTTGGCGATCAGGTCAGTGGTCGAGAAGTTGGCCGGGCGCAGAATCTGCCAGATCGGATATTCGACGGCCTGCGGGCGGCTGTCGGTGCCGGCGTTGACGCGGCGCGCGGTGGTCATGTCGCCGACGGCTTTGTCCTCGGGCATGTCGACGCCCCAGGCGTCGAACAGCGGCTTAAGGCCGGAGGTCGCCGGCACCGGCTTGGCGCCGGGCCCGAGCGAGCGTTCGGCCGCTTCCGACAACGGATCGACCATGGCGACGACGCGGCCGCCGCCGAGCGCGAACTGGTCGATGGCGTACATCGCTTTGGCGCTGATCTCGGCGGGATGGATGACGAGCAGCACGTCGATGCCGGCGGGAATCTCCGCCGCGTCCATCGGCACTTCCTTGAGATCGAACAGCTGCTGCAGATGGGCGAGCAATTGCCAGGGCCGCGCCAGCGCCGGATTGAGCCGCGCCATCATGGTGCCGGGGAACCCCTTTACCGGCAGGGCGGTCATCAGGCCGATGGTCTTGCGCTTGGGATTGGCGAGGTTGTGGACCAGCTTGGTCAGGTCATATTCGAGGAAGGCCTCGCGGTCGGGCGAGAAGAACGGCACGCGCTCCTCGTCGTCGGTCGAGTTGCTGCCGGCGAGGCCGAAATAGACCATCTCGCCGGTGCGGTCGAGCGGCAGGCCCTGGAGGCCGGCGGCGACGGCTTGGTCCTCGGCGTCGGAGAAGGGTACCGGCTCGATGATCTCGAGGCGGATCTTGCCGCGCGCGATGGCGGCATATTCCTTCAGCACGTCGCGCACGCGCGTCGCGTATTTGCCGACGTTGGGCAATTCGTTGCCGAGGGTCGGCGAGTAGTAGAAGCGCAGCGTCACCGGCTCGTCGATCTTCGAGAGCACGGAATAAGTGCCGGGCGACAGCGTGAACAGCTTGTCGGCGGTCAGATCGACGCGCGAGCTCGACAGGCCGGCGCGCGCCAGGATGTTGACGGCGAGGAACAGCACCAGCGCCAGGGCAAGGCCGGCATAGGCGAGGACGCGGATATTGATGCGCGAGCTTTGGGAAGAACCGGCCATGATCAACGCGCCTTGTAGAGATTGACGAACAGGACATTGGCGAACAGGAAGAGTGCCATCACCGAGGTGAAGAAGACGATGCCGACGGCATCGAGCACGCCCTTGGAAATCGCCTCGAAGTTCGCCGTGAAGCTCAAGCTGGAGATCGCCTCGACGACGCCGGGCGGCGCCCAGCCGGTGAAGAAGTTGAGCACCAGCGAGGTGCCGCTCACCGTGAACAGCAGGCAGACGACGGCCGAGAGCACGAAGGCGATGACCTGATTCTTGGTCAGGGCCGAGAAGCAGGCGCCGATCGCGAGGTAGGCGCCGGCCATGAAGAAGCTGCCGATGTAGCTGGCGAAGATCACGCCGTTATCGGGCTTGCCGAGATAATTGACGGTGATCCACAGCGGGAAGGTCAGCGCCAGGGCGATGCCGGCGAAGGACCAGGCGGCGAGGAATTTGGCGATGACGGCTTGGGTCGGCGTCAGCGGCAGGGTGAGCAGCAGTTCGATGGTGCCGCCTTTGCGCTCTTCCGACCACAAGCGCATGGAAATGGCCGGGACCAGCAGCAGGTAGAGCCAAGGATGGAACAGGAAGAAGGGCGACAGGTCGGCCTGGCCGCGCTCGAAGAAATTGCCGAGGAAGAAAGTGAAGGCCCCGGCGAGCGCGAGGAAGATGACGATGAAGACGTAAGCGAGCGGCGTCGCGAAATAGGCGGCCAGCTCGCGCTTATAGACGGTGCAGAGCGCGTTCATGTCGGCGTCCTTAAGCGGCGGTTTGGGCGAGGATGTCGGCGTCGGTGGCGCCGCCGGTCAACACACGGAACACGTCGTCGAGACGGCCTTGTTCCTGGCGAATTTCCTTGATGTCGACGGCGCGCTGGCGCGTCGCGACGCGCACGGCATCGAACACGTCCAGGCCCGGCAGGCTGCGCACGAACAGGCCGTGCGGCTCGATCTCGACGCCGGCGACGCCGGCGATCTGGCGCAGGGTCGGCGACAGCGCGGTCGCGGCCTCGTTCGAGCATTTGATGACGATGCCGTTATGGCGCGGCGAGCGCGCCTGCAATTCGGCGGGCGTGCCGTCGGCGACGACGCGGCCGCGGGCGATGATGAGGGCGCGCGAGCAGATCGCTTCGACCTCTTCGAGAATGTGGGTCGAGATGACGATGGCCTTCTGCGGCGCCATTTGCTGGATCAGTGCGCGCACTTCATGCTTCTGGTTGGGGTCCAGGCCGTCGGTCGGCTCGTCGAGCACGAGCACGTCGGGGTCGTGCAGCAGCGCCTGGGCCAGGCCGACGCGGCGCTTGTAGCCGCGCGACAGGGTCTCGATCGGCTGTTCGAGCACATGCTCGATGTTGGTCATGTCGGCGGCCCGCGCGATGCGCGCGCGCTTGTCGGCGCCGGAGAAGCCGCGCATGTCGGCGATGAAGGCGAGAAAGCCGCGCGGCGTCATGTCGCTGTAGGCCGGCGCGCCTTCGGGCATATAGCCGAGGCGGCGCTTGGCCTCGATGGGATGGCTGGCGATATCGAAGCCGCAGACGGTGGCGCGGCCCTCGTCGGCCGGCAGGAAGCCGGTCAGCATCTTCATGGTGGTGGATTTGCCGGCGCCGTTGGGCCCGAGGAACCCGAGCACCTCGCCGCGCGCGACCTCGAAGGACACGCGGTCCACCGCCTTGATCGGGCCGAACGTCTTGCTCAGCCCTTCGATGGCAATCATCGTCGTCGTCATCCCGCCATACCCTTGCGCTGAATTGTTAAACTTACCAAGCGCTTAGCCGACTTGCACGGCAAGCCGGGGAGAGATTCATACGGGCCTTTGCGGCCTTTGCAAGGGGGAATGCCCCGCTCGCCTGCTCTTGTCCCCGGCGGAAGCGGAGTAGTCGCGGATTTGGGCGGCTTTGTGGCAGGCCGTAGGGGTCGGCCGTCACAGGCGCGTGAGCAGGCTTAGGGACCGGCGACGACCTTGGCGTCATGTAGCCGGCCGATGTCGCCCGACGACAGGCCGAGGACCTCCGCCAGGATCTCGTCGGTATGGGCGCCGAGGCGCGGCGCCGGTTGCGGCGCCAGCCGGGCATGGCTGGCGAAATCGAGCGGCGAGGCCGGGGTCAGGATGGTGCCGACGCCGGGATGATCGACCGGCGCGAACATCGGATTGGCGGGCGAGCAGCGCGGATCGGTCGCGACCATCTCGGCGAAGCTCTGATAAGGACCCCAGCAGACGCCGGTGGCGTCGAGCGCCTGGGCGACGGCGGCGAGATCGCGCGCGGCGATCCAGGGGGCGAGCAGGCCGGCGATGTCCTCGCGGGCGCGGAAGCGGTCACCCTCGTCGTCGAGCGTGGCAAAACCATGCTTGGCGGCGATCGGCGCCATGGCGCCGGCGAGCCCGGTGGCTTTCAGCAGGCTCTGCCACTGACGCAGGGTGAGGGCGACGATCATGACGCGCCGGCCGTCCCGGGTGACGAAGTCACGACCGAAGCCGCCGTAGAGATAATTGCCGTAGCGCGGCCGCTCGGCGCCGTTGATCTGCGCTTCGCCGATGAAGCCGAGATGGCCGGCCAGGGCATAGGCGACGTCGGACAGGGCGAGGGTGACGAGCTGGCCTTCGCCCGTCTTCAGGCGATGGCGTTCGGCGGCGAGCAGGCCGCTGGCGGCGGTGACGCCGCAGATGGCGTCCCAGGCCGGCAGCACATGGTTGACCGGCTCGTTTTCGCTGGCGGGTCCGGTGACGAAGGGAAAGCCGACGGCGCAATTGACCGTGTAATCGACTGCCGTCGAGCCGTCATGATGGCCGGTGATTGCCAGCATGATGAGATCGTCGCGGCGGGCTTTCAGCTTGGCGTAATCGAGCCAGCCGCGCGCCGGGAAATTGGTCAGAAACAATCCTGCGTCGGGACCCGGTGCGGTGATCAGCGCCGTGGCGATCTCCTGGCCCTCGGGCGCGGCGAGATCGAGGCAAATGGATTTCTTCCCCTTGTTGAGCCCGGCCCAGAACAGGCTGGCGCCCTGCTCGGTGAGCGGCCAGCGGCCGTAATCGAGGCCGCCGCCGATCGGATCGAAGCGGATCACCTCGGCGCCCATCTGCGCCAGCGTCATGCCGCCCAAGGGCGCGGCGACGAAGGCCGAGCCTTCGACGACGCGCAAGCCGTCGAGGATGCCTTTCATCTTCAAGCCATGCCTCTTCTTGCCATGGCTACGCCATGAGACAGACGACGCGCCAATCGAGCACATCGGCGGCTTGGCTTTGGCCGGCGGCGACCGCGTCGGGCCCGCGCGTGGCATGAACGAGAACGCGCAGATCGACCAGGGCGCCGTGCTCCAAGGGCGTGACCGCTTCGACGCGGACGCGCGAGGACAGCATGTCGTTCTCGAACACCGGCGCGAGATGGTCGCAGCCGCGCCAGGCGATCAGCGTCACGATGTTCGGCAGAGCGCGCAGGACCTGGGCGCAGGCGATCGAGATGGCATGGCCGCCGAACACCAGCCGGGCGCCGTAGATGCTGGCGGCCGCGTCGAAATGGGTCATCGCCATGTTGAGCGTCAGCCGGGCGATCTCGGGCGCGCTGCTGACCGAATCGCGCGCTTC
>CAMAVH010000119.1 GCA_945861615.1 Rhizobium sp. Q54
GCGATGGCCGACAAGCCGCGGCCGTAGTCGGATTCGCCGCGCAGGCAGCTGCGGCGGTAGCTGAAAAACCGCGCCTCGTCGGCGCAAGTGTCGTAGGGCAAGGCTTCCGCGCCGCCGACGCCGAGCGTTTTCAGCTTGGCGACGACATAACCGGGCAGATCGAAGCGGTAGCGGCCTTCGCTCGTCGGATCGGGCAGGAAGAAGCGGGCATTGTCCTCCGCCTCGGCGAGAAAGGGGGCGGGAAATTCCGCGCCGACCTGATAGGACATGCGGCCGATGCAGGGGCCGACGGCGGCGGTGATCCGCTTGCGCGCGGCGCCGAGTCTTTCCATTTCGGCGAGCGTGGCGTCGAGCACGCCGCCGACCGCGCCGCGCCAGCCGGCGTGAGCCGCGCCGATCACCCCGGCGCGCGAATCGGCGAACAGCACCGGCGCGCAATCGGCGGTGAGAATGCCGAGGGCGATGCCCGGCTTGTCGGTGACGAGCCCGTCGACCTTGGGCCCCTGGCCGGCTGCCCAGGGCGCCTCGAGCACGGCAACGTCGGCGCTATGGACCTGATAGGCGGTGACCAGCGCGCTCTCCGGCAGATCGAGGGCCTCCGCCGCGCGCCGGCGGTTCTCGCGCACATGGGCGGGATCGTCGCTCGAGCCGATGCCGACATTGAGCGCGGCGAAAAGGCCTTCGCTCACGCCCCCTTGGCGCGTGAAGAAGGCGTGCGTCACCCGCGGATCTTGCAGCAGCATGGAGGTGAGCGTCGGCACGGTCATGCGAGGAAGCTCATGCGCTATCGGGAAATCCGGGCGGCGTCGGTTGCTGCGGGCCGGTGATGGCCAGGGCCTTGAACAGGGTGCCCATCTCGGTCGGCGCGATCAAGCGTTTAACGGCAAGGCCGATTTTGCCCGCTTGTTCGGGCGCCGCTTTGCTCAGCACGGCGGCGCGATGGGCGATGCCGAGGGTTTCCAGGAACGGGCCCTGCTCGACCGGGCCGAAGGTTTGCGCCCCGGCTTGGCGCGCGGCGGCGGCGAGCGCGGCGAAATCGACATGGGCGGTGAGATCGGCGCTGCCCGGCTCGGTCAAAGGATCGTGCCGCGCATGGCCGCGCATGGCCTGAAAACTGTCGCCGGTCTCGCCGCTCGCCGTGCCGTAATCGATGATCAATGCCGCGCCGCCGTAGGTCGCGATACGCTCGCCGATCTGGCGCGCGATGGCGTGAGCCAGCGGGCAGTCTTCGCGGATGTCGCCTTCCGAAGCCGGCGGGAACAGCCGATCGGTGGCATGGCCGACGGTGAAGGCGAAGTCCTCGATTCCCTCTTGGTTTTTGGCAAGGCCGACGCGCCGTTCGTGCCAGGCGCCGTTGGTGAAGATGTATTGGTCGATCGGCAGGGCATCGAAGAATTCGTTGGCGACGAGCAACAGCGGACCGGGCGGCAGATTGGCGACGCGGGCGTGCCACATCGGCTGGAAGGCGCCAAGCGCCGCATGCTGCGCTTGGCGCAGCACGGGGTTGGTCTCGACGAGATGCAGGGTGACGGCTTCGTGAAAGCCTGGGATGCGTTGCGTCGCGCGCAGGGCATCGCCCATCAGCGTGCCGCGCCCGGGGCCGAGTTCGACGAGTTGCGTCTCCTCGGGCGCACCCATCTTCTGCCAGCTATAGGCGAGCCAGACGCCGGCCAGTTCGCCGAACATTTGGCTGATCTCGGGCGCGGTGACGAAGTCGCCCTGGGCGCCGAGCGGATCGCGCGTGCGGTAATAGCCATGCGTCGGATCGTTGAGCGCCGCGTCCATGAAGCGAGCGAGCGGCAGCGGGCCGCTGCGGCGAATTTCAGCGCGCAGCTGATCGGCCAACCCCGTCATTTGGCGGAAGCCGCGAGCGGTTTGGCGGTGGCGATCAGCCAGGCGCCGGCGAGGATCAGCGGCAGCGACAGCAATTGGCCCATGGTGGCGCCGGCATAGAGGAAGCCGAGTTGCGGATCGGGTTGGCGCACGAACTCGACGCCGAAGCGCGCCAGGCCGTAACCGGCCAAGAAGAGCCCGGCGAGCAGGCCGGGCCGCTGGATGGCGCGCGTGCGATGGGCGAGCCAGGCGAGCAGCAGAAACAGCAGGAGCCCTTCGAAGAAGGCTTCGTAGAGCTGGCTCGGATGGCGCGGCAGTCCGTCGCTATGGGGAAAGACCATGGCCCAAGGCACGTCGGTGACGCGGCCCCACAATTCGCCGTTGATGAAATTGGCGATCCGCCCCAGCAAAAGCCCGATCGGCACGGCACAGCACAGGATGTCGCCGACGCGCTTGATCGCCAGCTTGCGCATCATGCAGAAGACGATGAGCGCGACGATCACGCCGGTCAGCCCGCCGTGGAACGACATGCCGCCGCGCCAGACGGCGACGAGCGTCAGGGGATCGTTGGCGATGCCGCCGGGCAGATAGAACAGCACATAGCCGATGCGGCCGCCGAGGATGACGCCGAGCGTCGCCCACAGCAGAAAGTCGTCGACGTCCTTGCCCGACATGATCTCGGGAAAGCGCCGCGCCAGATGCAGCATGTAGCGCCAGCCGAGAATCAGGCCGACGACATAGGCGAGCGCGTACCAGCGGATGGCGAGCGGGCCGATCTCGATCAGCACCGGGTCGATGACGGGAAAGGGAATGACGAACATCGCGGGCACTCGCGCTGGGAAAGGGGGCTCGGCTTAACGAAGCAATCTTGGCGGCAGGGCTAACGATAAGGATCGGGCGCGCGCAGCGAGCCGCGCACGTAGCGGTCGACGCCGTCTTCCAGGCTGATGAAGGGCTTGGCGTAGCCGGCGGCGCGCAGCCGGTCCATCTTGGCCTCGGTGAAGTACTGGTATTTGTCGCGGATCTCGATCGGCGTGTCGACGAAGCGGATGTCGGCCGGCTTGTCGTTGGCGGCGAAGGTCGCCTTGGCGAGATCGACGAAGCTGCGCGCCTTGCCGGTCCCCATGTTGAACAGGCCGTTGACGCTGGGCGTATCGCGCAGCCACAGCATGACGTCGACGCAATCGTCGACATGGACGAAGTCGCGCATCTGGCCGCCGTCGGGATAGGCGGGATTGTGCGACTTGAACAGGGTGGCCGGCTCGCCGGCGGCGATCTTCGGCGAGATCTGCGCCATCACGCTCTTCATGTTGCCCTTGTGATATTCGTTCGGGCCGTAAACGTTGAAGAACTTGAGGCCGGCCCATTGGCGCGGGCGCGGGCCGTTGGTCTCGATGGTCTTGGCGACGCGGCGGTCGAACAGATGCTTCGACCAGCCGTAGCCATTGAGCGGCTTCAGCTTGGCGAGCGCGGCGCTGGAGAATTCGTCGTCGAAGCCGGCGGTGCCGTCGCCATAGGTCGCGGCGGAGGAGGCGTAGATGAAGCGCTTGCCATGCGAGGCGCACCAGGCCCAGAGATCCTGCGACAGGCCGAAATTATTGCGCGCCAGCTTGTCGGCGTCGGTCTCGGTGGTCGAGGAGATCGCGCCCATGTGGAAGATGACATGGACCGAGGTCACGTTGCGGTCGAGATAGCGCATCAGGTCTTCCGGCGGCACGATGGCGGCCAGGTTGCGCTTGGCGATGTTGCGCCACTTGTCGTCGCTGCCGAGCCAGTCGCAGACGACGATATCCTCGCCGGCCCGCGCCTCGAGCGCGGCGGCCAGGTTGGAGCCGATAAAGCCGGCGCCGCCGGTGATCACGATCATGGGGCCGCTATCCTTCTGGCGTGGCCTTGGGGGCAGGAGCCTGGTTGGGCCATGTCCTTGTCATGCCGGGCTTTTATAGGCTTCAGGAACCGCTCCGGCAAGGTTGCGGGAAGCGTGGCCGGCCCTCATAATCGGGCCAACGCCCCACAATCAGGACAGCCGCCATGCAGACCAACAACAAGCTGCTCGACGATCTCGCCCGCGTCGCCTCCGGCGCGCTCGGCGTCGCCTCCGGCATGCGCGACGAGTTGGAGGGCGTGATGCGCCAGCGCTTCGCCCGCGTCGTCGGCGATCTCAATGTCGTCGACCGCGAGGAATTCGAGGCGGTTAAAGCGATGGCCGCCAAGGCGCGCGGCGAACAGGAGGCCCTGGCGTTGCGCGTCGCCGCGCTCGAAGCGCAGATCGCCAAGCTCTCGTCGGCGAGTTAAGCCCGGTTTTGGCCGCTTAAAAGGCCGTCACCCTCGGGCTTGACCCGAGGGTCCATGTCGAAATTGATTCGCTCGATGGATGGATGCCCGGGTCAAGCCAGAGCATGACGATTGACGTGCGGCGAGGCTTTCGCGAGTCGAATCAGAATCTTCGATTCTTTTCTTGCGCGCCTGAGTCCGCGCGGCGACTCGCCAACGCGGTTATCCACAAAAAACTTTGACCAAAAGGACTCGATGCGGCCATTGCGGTCTTGCGCGCCGAGTCCTGTTCGTCAATACTTCTTCTTGTGGGTGTCAGCCATTCCCCCACAAGCCCTCGTGGTGGGGGTCCGCGTGTCGGAGAGCGAAAATGGCTGCGGGTCCGGCCAGTGCGGCATCTCCCGCGACCGGCCCCGGGTGCGCTCACATAGTGGAGGAGCCCAATGCCGCTTGCCGTCCTCGAGAGCGACTCGTCTTCCGCCGACAATCCCATCGACCTTGTCGAACAAATCGTCGCCGCGAACGAATGGACCTTCGAGCGCGCCGCCGACGACGAATTGGCCGTGGAGATTGCCGGTCGCTGGTGCGACTACCGGCTCTTCTTCGCCTGGCGCGAAGACGCCTCGGCCCTGCACTTCTCCTGCGCCTTCGACATGCGCGTGCCCAAGCAAAAGCGCGCCCCGGTTCACGGCCTGCTCGCCATGGTGAACGAGAAACTGTGGCTCGGCCATTTCGACCTCTGGTCGGAAGACGGCCTGCCGATCTTCCGCCACGCCATGCTGCTGCGCGGCACCAGCGGGGCGACCTCGGAACAGATCGAAGACCTGGTCAATGTGGCGCTCAGCGAATCCGAGCGCTTCTATCCCGCCTTCCAATTCGTCATCTGGGGCGGCAAATCGCCCGAGGATGCCGTGGCGATGGCGTTGATCGACCCGGTCGGCGAGGCGTAACCTCTCCTCCATGGCGAATGCGGACACCAACCGCCGCGGCCCCATCGTTCTGGTGGGCGGCGGCAAGATGGGCGCTGCCCTGCTGGCGGGCTGGCTCGCCGAAGGCGTGGCCGCCTCGGACGTGCTCGTCGTGGAACCCCATGGCGAGACCGGCCAAGCCCTGGCGGCGCGCCACAAGGTCAAGGTCGTCAGCGAGACGCCCACCGCTTTCGAGCGTCCGCCGAGCCTGGTGCTGTTCGCCGTCAAGCCGCAGAGCTTGGATGCCGTGGCGCCGCTCTATAAAGGCCTTACCGGTCCGCAAACCTGCTTCCTCTCGATCGCCGCCGGCAAGACGCTGGGCTATTTCGAAAAATATCTGGGCAAGGATGCCGCCATCGTGCGCGCCATGCCCAACACGCCGGCCGCTGTCGGCCGCGGCATGACCGTGCTGATCGCCAACGGCGCGGCGAGCGAGGAGCAGATGGGATTCTGCGAGACGCTGCTGCGCGCCGTCGGCGAGGTCCGCTGGGCCACCGAGGAATCGCAGTTCGATGCCGTCACCGCCGTCTCGGGCTCGGGTCCGGCCTATGTGTTCCTGCTGATCGAATGCCTGGCGCAGGCCGGCGTCGAGGCGGGCCTGCCGGCCGATCTGGCGATGGATCTGGCACGCGCCACCGTCACCGGCTCGGGCGAGCTGGCCCATAAATCCGACGAGCCCGCCGCCACCTTGCGCCAGAATGTCACCAGCCCGGGCGGCACCACCGCCGCCGCCCTCGCCGTGCTGATGGGCGAGAACGGCCTGCAGCCCTTGATGACCAAGGCGATCGCCGCCGCTGCCAAGCGTTCCAAGGAATTGGCCGGCTGATCGCATCCGCAAAAGGAGGCGACCATGATGCACAAGCTTTTGCTGCTCGCGAGTTTCCTGTCGCTCGGCGCTTATGGCGCGTTCGAGCTGTGGCATCGCCTCGTCACCTGCGCGCCGCATATCCAGGCCGATCTGCTGTCGCCGGACGGCGCGCGCCGCGCCGTGATCTACAACATGGATTGCGAGGCGACCACGGGGCTCGACACCCATATCGCCTTGATGCCGGCGGGCGGCGCGTTCAAGGCCGAGCGCCATCCGCCGGTCTTCGTGCTCGACGGCAGCCATGACGTGAAGATGTCCTGGCGCGACGGGCGTACCCTCGTCGTCGATCTGCCGTCGTCGCCCGGCCGCATCCAGCAGCAGGACGATTCGGCCGGCGTGGTCGATATCGTCTATCGCAGCGCCGGCGCGAATTGAGCGATCGCTGCGGCAACCGCTTCTGCCGCGAGATGAAACCTTAAACCGGCAACCTGAGCCGCGCCCGCAGGCCGCCGAGCGGCGAGTCTTCCAACAGGATCGCGCCGCCGTGGGCATGGACCACGTCGCGCGCGATGGTCAGGCCGAGGCCGACGCCGCCGGTTTCGATGTTGCGCGATTCCTCCAGGCGGCGGAACGGCCGGAACACTTCTTCGCGGCGGTCGGGCGCGATGCCGGGGCCGTCGTCGTCCACCGTCACCTCGATGCTGTCGCCCTGGCGCGCGGCTTTGACCATCACGGTCTTGCCGTAGCGCATGGCGTTGCCGATCAGGTTGGCGAGGCAGCGCTTGAAGGCCGCCGGGCGCAGCGGCAGCGCCAGGTCGCCCTCGGTGAACAGGCCGACCTTGCCGCCGGCGCGCTGGGCGCCGCTCACCGCGTCGGCCAGCAATTCGCCGAGATCGGTGCGCACCGGCTCCTCCGGGCCTTCGCCGCGCGCGAAGGCGAGATAGCCGTCGATCATCGTCTCCATTTCGGCGACATCGGCCTTCAGCTCGGCGACGTCGGGCCCGTCCTTGAGCATGGCGAGCTGCAGTTTCATGCGGGTCAGCGGCGTGCGCAGATCGTGCGACACGCCGGCGAGCATCTCGGTGCGCTGGCTGATCTGGCGCAGCAGGCGGTCGCGCATCAAGTTGAAGGCGGTGGCGGCCTGGCGCACTTCGGTGGCGCCCTGCAGCTTGAAGGTCGGCACGTCGCGCCCCTTGCCCAGCGCGTCGGCAGCGGCGGCGAGGCGGCGGATCGGCCGCACCTGGTTGCGCATGAAGATCATGGCGACGCCGAACAGCACGAGCGACGAGCCGACCATCCACATGACGAAGATGTAGGTGGTCGACGTGTAAAGGCGCTTGCGCGGCGCCAGCACGTCGAGCACGCCGTCGGGCAATTGCACATGAATGGCGATGTCGCCGGTCTCGCCGATCAACTCGAAGGTGAAGGGTCGCGCCAAGCTGTCGGTCAGCGTGCGCAGCAGAATCTCGTCACCTTCGATCATCTTCTCGGACGCGACGTTGGGCAGAATCGCGCCGTCGCGGAATGACAGGCCGAGGCCCATGTTGACGGCGGCAATGGTCAGCACCCGCTCGCGGCTGTCCGGATCGGCGGTCTCGCGGAACGAATCGACCACCATGCCGATGTCGCCGGCCAGCACCGAGGCGAGGCGGCGCGCTACATTGTCCCAATGGCGCTCGTAAAACACCGTCGCCGAGATGAGCTGCAGCAGGATCAGCGGCATGACGATGATCAGCAGCGAACGGCCGAACAGGCCGTGCGGCAGCAGCTGTTTGATTGCGCGGGTGACGCGGTTCATGTCAACGCGCCTTCATCAATCTGGCCTCAGCACGTAGCCCTGGCCGCGTACCGTCTGCAGATAGCGCGGCTCCTTGGGGTCGGGTTCGATCTTGCGGCGCAGGCGCGTCACTTGCACGTCGACCGCGCGGGTCGCGCCCGCGTCTTCGCTATCCGTGCCGGCGCGGCGCGACAATTCCTCGCGGCTCATCGGCTCACCGGGCTTCTCGGCCAGGGCGCGCAGCAGCGCCGCCTCGCCGGTCGTCAGGCGGACGACGATGGCGCCGCGGCGCAATTCGTCGCGCGCCGGCATGAAGACATAATCGCCGAGGCGCAGCAGCTTGGGCGGCGTCGGCTGCGGCGCCGGCTCGCGCACGCGGGCCAGGATCGTCTTGATGCGCAGCACCAGTTCGCGCGGCTCGAACGGCTTGGGCAGATAATCGTCGGCGCCGCGTTCGAGGCCGCGAATGCGGTCCTCGGCCTCGCCCATGGCGGTGAGCAGCAGGATCGGCACGCGGCTGTCCTTGCGGAGATTCGCGGTGAGGTCGAGGCCGCTCTCGCCCGGCATCATCACGTCGAGCACGATGAGGTCGAAGGCGAGGCTGGCGAGCTTGGCGCGCGCCAGGGCGGCATCGCCGGCGGTGGTGACGCGAAAGCCGTTCTCGGCGAGATAGCGCTGCAACAGGTCGCGCAGGCGGCGGTCGTCGTCGACCACCAGCACATGGGGCTGATCGGCGGGCGCATCGGGGG
>CAMAVH010000120.1 GCA_945861615.1 Rhizobium sp. Q54
CCGGGCTTGCGCTGTCGCGCGACCATGTCTGCGTCGGCGCCGTCGCGGCGGCCCATGGCATCAAGGGCGAGGTGAAGATCAAGGCCTTCACCGTCGATCCGGCCAGCGTCGGTTCTTACGGCCCGCTGCTCGACGAGACCGGTCAGCGCCGCTTCGCGCTGTCGTCCGTGCGGCCCAATGGCGAAAGCACCGTCATCGCCCGTCTCGACGGCGTCAGCGACCGCAATGCGGCGGAGGCCCTGCGCGGCCTGCGCCTCTATGCGCCGCGCAGCGCCCTGCCGGCGGCCGGCGAAGGCGAATACTACCATCACGACCTGATCGGCCTCGATGCCGTGCTCGCCAGCGGCGACGCGTTCGGCAAAGTGGTCGGCGTCGACAATTTCGGCGCCGGCGACGTGATCGAGATCAAGCCGGTCTCCGGTTCGGCAATGGGCGGTGATTCAGTGGTGCTGCCCTTCACCGACGAGACCGTGCCGACCGTCGACTTGGCGGCCGGCCGTATCGTCGTCGTCCTGCCGCAAGGCCTCGACGACGAGCCGGTGGGAGAGCGGTCATGACGGTCTGGACCTCGCGCGTGCTGACGCTGTTTCCGGAGATGTTCCCGGGTCCGCTCAGCCATTCGATTGCCGGGCGCGCGCTGGTGGACGGCTTGTGGAAGCTGGAGGCGACGGACATCCGCGCCTTCGCCACCGACAAGCACCGCACGGTCGACGACACGCCGTTCGGCGGCGGCGCGAGCATGGTGATGCGGCCCGACGTGATCGACGCGGCGCTGGAAAGCGTCGCCGCGCCTGGCGTTCCGGTGATTTACCTGAGCCCGCGCGGCAAGCTGTTCGACCAGGCGACCGCGCAGCGTCTCGCCGAGGGTCCCGGCGTCACACTGCTTTGCGGCCGCTTCGAGGGCATCGATCAGCGCGTCATCGATCACCGCGGCCTGGAGGAAATCAGCCTCGGCGATTTCATCCTGTCGGGCGGCGAGCCGGCGGCGATCACCTTGATCGACGCCTGCGTGCGCCTGTTGCCCGGCGTCATCGGCAATCGCGACTCGCTCGTCGAAGAAAGCTTCGCGGCGGGCCTCTTGGAATATCCGCTCTATACGCGGCCGCAAAGCTGGTGCGGCCGCGCCGTGCCGGAGGTTCTGCTCTCCGGCCATCACGAAAAAATTCGTGCCTGGCGTCTCGCCCAGGCCGAACAGATCACGCGCGAACGGCGGCCCGATCTTTGGTCCCGCTACGTCGCGCGTCACTAATCGCTTATCGATTCAACCGCTTCAAACCAAAGACGAAAAGGCAATATCATGAACCTCATCGATCAGCTGGCGAAAGAACAGATCGCCAAGCTCACCACCGAGCGCGGCGTGCCGGACTTCCAGGCCGGCGACACGCTGAAAGTCAGCGTCAAGGTCGTCGAAGGCGACCGCACCCGCGTGCAGGTCTACGAAGGCCTCTGCATCGCCCGCCGCAACGAATCGGTGAACAGCTCCTTCACCGTGCGCAAGATCTCCTACGGCGAAGGCGTCGAGCGCGTGTTCCCGCTCTATTCGCCGAACGTCGTGAAGATCGAAGTCGTGCGCCGCGGCGAAGTTCGCCGCGCCAAGCTCTATTACCTGCGCGGCCGCACCGGCAAGAGCGCGCGCATCATCGAGAAGACCAACGTGCGCGAAGGCCTGGTCAAGACGTCGGACCTGCCGCTGCCGGAAGGCGCCGAGCCGCCGCCGAAGGTGAAGAAGGAAAAGAAGGTTAAGCCGAAGAAGGCCTAACGCTTCGACCGAATGCCCGGCGCGCCCATCGTTCGGTGGGCCGCCGGGCCCTGCGACCGCTCGCCTGGGAGCCGATATACCAGGATAACTGGTCATCTCGTACCAGGATAAAAACCCGCTTATCTGGGAAGACGGCGCGAGCAACCTTGCGGCCGTGTCCCGTTGAGGATCATTCGCGCGCCTCGCCACCCCGAGGCGCGCGCGGCAGATGGAGAGAGAGATGTCGAAGCCCCGCACCTTGTTCGACAAGATTTGGGACAGCCATGTGGTGTCGAAGGACGCCGACGGCACCTGTCTCCTCTATATCGACCGCCATATGGTCCATGAGGTGACCAGCCCGCAGGCGTTCGACGGTCTGCGCCTGTCGAAGCGCAAGGTGCGCCGCCCCGACGCGACGCTCGCCGTCGCCGACCACAATGTGCCGACCACTGCGGACCGCCTGTCGGGCAACAACGAGGAAGAGTCGCGCATCCAGATTCAGGCGCTGGTCGACAACACCCGCGAGTTCGGCGTGCCCTACTTCGCCATCGACGACAAGCGCCAGGGCATCGTCCATATCGTCGGTCCCGAGCAGGGCTTCACCCAGCCGGGCATGACCATCGTCTGCGGCGATTCGCACACGGCGACGCACGGCGCCTTCGGCTCGCTCGCCTTCGGCATCGGCACCAGCGAGGTCGAGCATGTGCTCGCCACCCAGACGCTGATCCAGAAGCCGGCCAAGAACATGCGCATCTCGGTCGAGGGCAAGCTGCATGACGGCGTCGGCGCCAAGGACATCATCCTCGCGATCATCGGCAAGATCGGCACCGCCGGCGGCACCGGCCATGTCATCGAATTCGCCGGCGAGGCGATCCGCGCTCTTTCCATGGAAGGCCGCATGACGGTCTGCAACATGGCGATCGAAGGCGGCGCGCGCGCCGGCCTGATCGCGCCGGACGACATCACCTACGCTTACCTGAAGGGCCGCCCGATGGCGCCGCAGGGCGAGCTGTGGGACAAGGCCGTCGCCTATTGGAAGACCCTGCCGACCGATGCCGGCGCGGTCTACGACAAGGAAGTGGTGTTGCGCGCCGAGGAGATCATCCCGCTCGTCACCTGGGGCACCAGCCCGGAGGACGTGCTGCCGATCGACGGCATCGTGCCCGATCCCAAGGCCGAGGCGGACGAGAACCGCCGCAGTTCGATGGTTCGCGCCCTCGAGTACATGGGCCTCAAGGCCGGCGAGAAGCTGAACGAGGTGAAGATCCAGACCGCCTTTATCGGCTCCTGCACCAACGGCCGCATCGAAGATCTGCGCCAGGCCGCCGCCATCGCAAAAGGCCGCAAGGTCGCCGCCGGCGTGCGCGCGCTGGTCGTGCCGGGCTCGGGCCTGGTCAAGGCGCAGGCCGAGAAGGAAGGTCTCGACAAAGTGTTCGTCGAAGCCGGGTTCGAATGGCGCGAGGCGGGCTGCTCCATGTGCCTCGCCATGAACCCCGACAAGCTGGCGCCGGGCGAGCGCGCCGCGTCCACGTCGAACCGCAACTTCGAAGGCCGCCAGGGCCCCGGCGGGCGCACCCATCTGATGAGCCCGGCCATGGTCGCCGCGGCCGCCATCGCCGGTCATCTGACCGACGTGCGCAAGCTCTAATCCGCGACGCGAGAGGACAAGCCATGGACAAGTTCACCAAGCTCACCGCCATCGCCGCGCCGCTGCCGATGATCAATATCGACACCGACAAGATCATTCCGGCCCGCTGGCTCAAGACGATCAAGCGCACCGGCCTCGGCCCGGCGCTGTTCGAAGCCATTCGCTACAAGAAGGACGGCTCGGAAGAGCCCGACTTCATCCTGAACAAGGAGCCCTACCGCAAAGCGGAGATCCTCGTCACCGGCGAGAACTTCGGTTGCGGCTCGTCGCGCGAGCATGCCGCCTGGGCGCTGCACGGCTTCGGCATCAAATGCGTCATCGCGCCGGAATTCGCCGACATCTTCTTCTCCAATGCCGGCCAGAACGGCATTTTGCTGATCAAGCTGCCGCAGGCCGTCGTCGATGTGCTGATGAAGGACGCCGAGATGGGCCATAACGCCCGCCTCACCGTCGATCTCGAAAGCCAGACCATCACCCGCCCGAACGGCGAGACGGTGACGTTCGACGTCGATCCCTTCCGCAAACATTGCCTGCTCAACGGTCTCGATAACGTCGGCCTGACCATGCAGAAGGGCAAAGAGATCGAATCCTACGAAGCCAACCAGGCGTCGGCGACGCCCTGGCTGGCGCGGGCGTAAGCATCACTTCAGCGTCATGCCCGCACTTGGTGCGGGCATCCACGCCTTCCTTAATGGCCACGTCATAAGGCGTGGATGCCCGGGCCAAGCCCGGGCATGACGGTAAAACTCTGACACGCGAGGACATCCATCATGGCCGCCAATAAGAAACTGCTCATGCTCCCCGGCGACGGCATCGGCCCCGAGGTGATGGGCGAGGTGAAGCGCATCATCGGCTGGATGGATAAGCGCCGCTCCGTCTCGTTCGACGTCGAGATGGGCCTGATCGGCGGCGCGGCTTATGAAGCCGAAGGCACGCCGCTGTCCGACAAGACGATGGAAAAGGCCATGGCCTGCGACGCCGTGCTGCTCGGCGCGGTCGGCGGCCCCAAGTGGGAAAAGCTGCCGTTCAAGGATCAGCCCGAGCGCGGCCTGCTGCGCATCCGCAAGGACATGGAGCTGTTCGCCAACCTGCGTCCGGCCATCGTGTTCGACGCGCTGGCCGAGGCCTCGACGCTCAAGACCGATCTGGTCAAGGGCCTCGACATCATGATCGTGCGCGAGCTGACCGGCGGCGTCTATTTCGGCGAGCCGCGCGGCATCACCACGCTGCCCAACGGCGAGCGCCAGGGCGTCAACACCCAGGTCTACACCACGAGCGAGATCGTCCGTATCGGCAAGATCGGTTTCGAGCTGGCGCAGAAGCGCAAGGGCCAACTCATGTCGGTCGAGAAGGCCAACGTGATGGAATCGGGCGTGCTATGGCGCGAAGAGATGATCAAGCTCTCGGCCGCTTACCCGAACGTGACGCTCAACCATATGTACGCCGACAACTGCGCCATGCAGCTGGTGCGCGCGCCCAAACAGTTCGACGTGATCGTGACGGACAATCTGTTCGGCGACATCCTGTCCGACTGCGCGGCGATGCTGACCGGCTCGCTCGGCATGCTGCCGTCGGCGTCGCTCGGCGCGGCCGACAGCTCGGGCCGCCGCAAGGCGCTCTATGAGCCGGTGCACGGCTCGGCTCCCGATATCGCCGGCCAGCACAAGGCCAACCCGCTCGCCACCATCCTCAGCTACGCCATGATGCTGCGCTATTCCTTCGACATGTTCGAGGACGCCGACCTCATCGAGAAGGCGATCCAGAACGTGCTCAACGCCGGCATCCGCACCGGCGACATCATGCAGCCGGGCGCGACCCTGGTTTCGACCGAGCAGATGGGCGAGGCGGTGATCAAGGAATTGGACAAGCTGGCGGCGTAATCTTCCAGTCAATCCGAGCAAAGGCCGGCCCGATGGGCCGGCCTTTTTGCTGTTCGGGCTTCTTGCGGCGTTAACTTTTGCCCCGGTTAACCAGTTAACCATTTGAAATAATAGGTATTTTAGTCGAAATACGGCTAAAATTGCTGGAATCGCCTTGCGGCGCCCTCGGGAACTATATAAAGATATCCTTATATGGCCTGCACACAGGGGTGTGGCCAATGGGAAAGCAGTCACGTCATGGCGATCGTCAACGGCACAGCCGGCAATGACATCCTGAACGGCACGGGCGGCATCGACACCGTCAACGGCTTCGACGGCGACGATGTTTTGAACGGCCTCGGCGGCGTTGACACCATGTCCGGCGGCAACGGCGCCGACACGCTCAACGGCGGCACCGGCAACGACATCCTCAACGGCGACGACGACAACGACACGCTGAACGGCGAGGGCAACAACGACACGCTCTCCGGCGGCAGCGGCCTCGACACGCTCAACGGCGGCGACGGCAACGACATTCTCTATGGCGGCGCGGACAACGACAGCCTGTTCGGCGGCGGCGGCACCGACATCCTGTGGGGCGGCGACGGCAACGATGCCCTGTCGGGCGGCGATGCTATCGACACGCTCAACGGCGAAGATGGCGATGACGTTCTGAACGGCGATGCCGGCAACGACACGCTCAATGGCGGCGTGGGCGTCGATACGCTCAATGGCGGCCTCAACAACGACATTCTCAACGGCGGCGACGGCGCCGACATTCTCAACGGCGACGACGGCACCGACACGCTCAATGGTGGCGCCGACGGCGACACGTTGCACGGCAATATCGGCACGGACACGTTGAACGGCGACGACGGCGACGATTTCCTCTACGGCGACAGCGAGAACGATAAGCTTTACGGCGGCAACGGCGCCGACAGTTTGGAGGGCGGCGACGGTAACGACACGCTGAACGGCGATGCCGGCAACGACGTGATCTACGGCGGTCTCGGGAGCGACATCATCAGCGGCGGCTCCGACAACGACACGATCTACGGCGGCGCCGGGATCGACACGCTGAACGGCAACGACGGCGACGACTTCCTTTACGGCGAGACTGAAAACGACAAGCTCTATGGCGGCCTCGGTATCGACACGCTCGAGGGCGGCGACGGCAACGACATCGTCAACGGCGATGCCGGCGCCGACATTCTCTACGGCGGTCTCGGCGTCGACACCATGTCGGGCGGCGACGACAACGATCTGCTGTGGGGCGCCGCGGGCGCCGACGTGCTCAATGGCGATGCCGGCGCCGACACGCTCAACGGCGAAGCCGATAACGACCGGCTGAACGGCGGCCTCGGCAACGACCTGCTCGACGGCGGCGACGGCGACGACACGATCTACGGCAACGAGGACGACGACACGCTGACCGGCGGCCTCGGTCTCGACAAGCTTTACGGCGGCGCCGGCATCGATCTGGCGTTCGGTGGTGACGGCAACGACACCATCACCGGCGACGACGGCAACGATACGCTCAACGGCGAAGCCGGCAACGACACGGTTTCGGGCGGTGTCGGCAACGATGTGATCTCCGGTGGCCTCGGTGCCGACACGCTGAATGGCAACGACGGCGACGACACGATCGACGGCAACGACGACAACGACAAGATCTACGGCCACCTCGGCAGCGACATTCTCAACGGCGGCGCCGGCGACGACCTCGTCTATGGCTATGAGGACAACGACACGCTGTACGGCGAGGACGGGCTCGACAAGCTTTATGGCGGCGACGGTGGCGACAGCCTCTATGGCGGCGCCGGCAACGACACGCTGAGCGGCGAGAACGGCGACGACACGATCTATGGCGGCGATGGGATCGATACCGTCACCGGCGGCGTGGGCATCGATCTGATTTACGGCGGTGCCGACAATGACGTGCTGAGCGGCAATGACGACGCCGACACGATCTATGGCGAGGACGGCGCCGACAAGCTCTACGGCCACTTCGGCAACGACCTGCTGTGGGGCGGCGAGGGCGACGATTACCTTTACGGTTACGAAGACAGCGACGAGCTCTACGGCGAGGCCGGCATCGATCGCATCTACGGCGGACTCGGCACCGATTGGGTCGAGGCGGGCGAGGGCGACGATTTCGTCTGGGGCGAAGACGGCGACGACACGCTGTTCGGCGACGGCGGCATCGACACCATCCGTGGCGGCAATGGCCTCGATACGCTGCTCGGCGGCGACGGCGCCGACAAGCTCTATGGCGATGCCAGCGAGGACATCCTGTTCGGCGGCGCCGGCGCGGATCTGATCTATGGCGGCGACGGCAACGACCAGGTGGTCGGCGGCGCGGACAATGACGCGATTTACGGCGATGCCGGCGACGACACGCTGTTCGGCGGCCTCGGCGTCGATACCATCCGCGGCGGCATCGGCATGGACGAGCTCTTAGGCGACGACGGCGACGACTTTCTCTATGGCGAGAACGAGGACGATCTGCTGTGGGGCGATGCCGGCAACGACACGCTCAACGGCGGCAACGGCAACGATTGGCTGATCGGCGGGGCCGGCAACGACATCATGACCGGCGGCGCCGGCCTCGACGCCTTCTGGATCGAGCCGGGCGAAGGCAACGACCGAATCACCGATTTCGCGCGCGGCAGCGACGTCATCGATCTGCGCAATTTCAGCTTCGGCATCCTTGCCAATATGAGCATCAGCAACGTGGTGGGCGGCTCGCTGATCGATCTCGGCGGCGGCCATAGCGTCATGGTCAATGGCGTGTCGGTCCATCAATGGGCCGACAGCGACTTCCTGCTTTAGTTAAGATACTGATTTATAATGATATTTTTAGTCATGGGCGTTCGGAGCCAAAACTGGCAGAATGCCGCTTGCTTCCGGAACTCAATAACGATATAAAGATATCGTTATGTAAGGCTCCCTCGAACGAGCCGCCGCGTAAACCCCGGCAACAACCAACCTTGCAGATGCGCCATGGCGAACTACACCGGCAACGGCTCGAACAACACGTACACCGGCACCAATAGCTCGGACACCATCCAGGGCTTGGGCGGCGACGACGTGCTCTATGGCTTGGGCGGCGTCGATTACATGTACG
>CAMAVH010000121.1 GCA_945861615.1 Rhizobium sp. Q54
GCGCTTAGCGCCGTCGCCTTTGCCGCCGCCGCGCACGACTACAGCGTCGGCGAGCTGAAGATCGATCATCCCTGGGCGCGCGCGACGCCGGGCGCCATCACCACCGGCGCGGCCTATCTCACCGTCACCGCGCAGGGCCAAACGCCGGACCGGCTGATCGCCGCCGAGACGCCGCGCGCGGCCAAGGCCGAGCTTCATACGATGATGCTGGACGGCGACATCATGAAAATGCGCCAGGTCTCCGCCGTCGAGATCAATCCGGGCGAGCCGACCCTGCTCAAGCCCGGCGGCTTGCACATCATGCTGATCGGCCTCAAGGCGCCGCTGCGCGAGAAGGACAGCTTTCCGATGACGCTGACCTTCGAAAAGGCCGGCAAGCTCGAGGTGCAGGTCACGGTCGAATCCGCCGGCGCGCGCGATGCCGGCCATGACGGCGCGGCGCGGCCGGGCGGCCATATGGGCCACTGACGACGGGCCCAACGGAGGCGGTAACCGCTGTCATCCCTGGGCACGTCAACGCCCACATATGACGAGATCCAAGGGGCGCGCCATCACGGCGCGCCTTTTTATAAGGGCGCGCGCGAGCCGCTCAAGGTCTCGGCGATGTAAGCGTCGATCACCGCTGGCAACACCGGCTTGAACAGCAGCAAGTCGGCGCCGCTGCTGCGCAACGCCGCATTCTCGCTGCCCTCGCTGTAGCCGGTGTAAAGGATGCACGGCAAGCCCGGCCGGCGCTGCTTCAAATGCCGGATCAACTCGACGCCGGCAATGCGCGGCATCGTCTGATCGGTGAGGACGACGTCGAAGGCCTCGGGATTGTCGTCGAAGACGGCGAGCGCTTCGGCGGCATCCTCACAGACCGCGACCTCGTGGCCGAAGCGCGACAGTCCCTCTTCCAGCATGTCGGCCATGTCCTGCTCGTCATCGACGATCAGAATCCGGCGCGGCCCGCCCCGTTGCACGGCGGCGGCCCCATCGGCAGCCCCATCGGCGATGAGGGCCGGCAAACCGGAGACGAAGGGCAGCGTCAGGCGGAACAGCGTGCCTGCGCCCTGCTTGGAGCGCAGCTCGAGCCCGCCGCCATGGGCCTGCAACACGCCATAGACGATGGCGAGGCCCATGCCGGTGCCTTTGCCCGGCCCTTTGGTCGTGTAGAACGGCTCGAACAGGCGGGCCAGGCTATCTGCCGGGATGCCGCTAGCGTCATCGAGAATTTCGAAGCTGACGAAGGGTCCGGCCACGGCCGCCGGCGTCAGCGCGGTGAAAGACGGCCAATCGGCGGTCATGCCGTCCCACTCGGAGGACGGCGCAAGCCCGCTGCGCACGACGATGCGGCCGCGGCGGCCGGCGCAGGCGTCGGCGGCGTTGATGCAGAGATTCATCAGCACTTGGATCATCTGCGTCTGATCGACGCGGATGGTCGGCAGGCCGGGCGATGTCTGGATGTCCAGCGCGATGGAGGCCGGCAGCATGCCGCGCAACAGCATGGCAGTTTCCTGAATCAGCGAATCGGCTGTGACCACGGCGCGCAGGCCGATGCTCGGCCGGGCGAAGCTGAGCAACTGACGGATCATGTCCTTGGCGCGGTTGCCGGCGCGCGTCGCCTGATCGGCGTATTTATGCGTCGACGTGCCGGCCGGCGCGTCGGCCGAAATGAAGCCGAGATAGCCGAGGATGACGCCGAGCAGATTGTTGAAATCATGGGCGATGCCGCCGGCGAGCTGGCCGATAGCATCCATCTTTTGCTGCTGCAGCAGCTGGTTCTGCAAATCGGCCTTCTCGCGCTCCAGCCGGCGCTGGTCGATCAGCGTATGGCGAAAGGCGTCGAGGGCGCGGGCGATGGCGCCGATGTCGTCGCTGCGCTCGATCGCCGAGATCGGCTCGCCCAGGCGTCCGGCATCGAGCCGCTCGATGCTCTGGCGCAGCGCGCGCAGCGGCTGGCCGATCAGCGCCGGCACGGCGATGAACACGGTGACGGCGATGGCGACGGCCGCGAGCAAACCGCCGACGAGGATCGCCATGCGGATGCCCTTGTAAGGCGCGAGCAGGCTTTCCAGCGGATAGTCCACCAGCAGCATGCGGCGGTTCTCGTCCTTGTAATAGGGCAGCGGCACGGCGATGCGGCGCAGGCGCTCGCCGGCCGGGCCGATCTTCTCGGTGACATAGCCGCGGACGTTCTTGATCGCTTCGAGCTCCCAGGCGGGCAGTTCGGTTTGCGGATTGTCGCCGACCTGGACCAACGTGCCGTCGAGGTCGGCATAGGGATTGTGGAGCCACAGGCCGACGGCGTTCACCGTCAGCAGACGGCCGCCGGCGGGATGCAGCGTCTCGATGAAATCGGCGACTTTGCGCAGATCCAAATTGGCGCCGACGACGCCGATGAATGTGCCGTCGACCACGATCGGCAGGGCGTAGGTGCCGAGCATGCGTTCGCGGCCGAACAGGGGGAAGCCGTAAGGCGAAGAGACATAAGGCCGCAGGCTGGACTGCGGTTGATGCCAATAGGGCCGCTGCTCGAAATCCGGCGTGGCCGTTTGATAGCCTGCGCGATCGCCGTCGCGGGCATAGTAGGTCAGCAACCGGCCGCTCGCCGGATCGCCGAGCGACGGATCGCGGCTGCGATAGTCGGCATCGTCGCCGAATTGATCGGGCATGGCATAGAACCAGAAACCGGCGACGAAATCCGCCTGTTCGGCGAGGGCGGCGCGCACGACGTCGGCGATGAAGCGGCGATCCTTGCCGCCCGACGCGGCATAGGCGCGGATCGTCGAGGCGATATGCTCGGCGGTGATCTTCATCGTGCCGATCGGCAGGGCGATGACGCTCACCTGGCTTTCCGCCAGGTCCTGGCCATAGCGCGTGGCGTTGCGGTCGGCGATCTTCTCGCTGCTCATCACCGCGAGCCAGGCCGTGCCGGCGACGAACAGCGCCACCATCGGCAAGAGGACGAGCAGCAGGCGGCCAGAGACAGTGGCGCGCCGATACAGCGACGTCACTTTAAAGCCTGCGCCCGCGGCGTTGGACATTGCGATGGAAATCGACCACGCCGGTCAGCGCGCGCAGCAGGGGAACCTCGTCTTCGCCCTTGCGGCCGGTGAAGGTCGCGCCGACCGCCGTGGCGGCTTTGAGATAGACCTCGGCGACGTCGGGTTCATAGGCCGACAGCACGAGGATCGGCAGGTTGCGGCTGCGGCGGCGCACGGCGCGCACCAGTTCGATGCCGTCCATGTCCGGCATCATGATGTCGGTGACGATGGCGGCGACGGGCTGCTGTTCGATTCGCGCCAGGGCCACGCGCGCCGACGAGAAGACGAGCGTGGGAATGTCGTCGCGCGCCAGCAGCTCGGCAAGATAGGCGCGATAGTCGGCGTCGTCATCGATGATGAGGATGGGGGACATGAGATCCGGCTCCGGGTGAGACCCGATACCTAGGCGCTCTGTCGTTCCGAGGGGAGTCGCGCGAGGGCTAGCGCGCGGGGGCATCGGGTTAGCGGGGATAGCTATCCCTGCCGGCGCTCACACCGGCTCGCCGATCAAGAGGCCGGCGTCGCGCGCCTTGACGACCGCCTCGGTGCGGTTCTTCGCCTGCAGTTTGCGCAGGATGCGCCGCGTGTGCAGCTTCACCGTGACCTCTTGCAGGCCCATAAGACGGCCGATTTCCTTGTTGGTCTTGCCGGTGGCGATCTGGCGCAGCACTTCGAATTCGCGCCCGGTCAATTGTCCGGCGGGTGCCGCGGCGGCGCCGCCCTCCGCCGGCAGCGGCCCGCTCAAGGCCAGGCGCAGGGCGATGTCGGCCGGCACCGAGGTGCCGCCGGCCAGCACCAGGCGCAGGGCGGCGACGATCTGCGCCCGCCCCAGGGTTTTCGGCAGGAAGGCGCGGGCGCCCTGGCTCAAGGCGCAGAAGGCGGCGCGCTCGTCGGTGTCGCCCGACAGCACGACGGTCGGCGCGGCGATCCCGGCGGCGGCCAGACGCGCCAAGCCCTCGCCGCCCTCGCCGTCCGGCAGATGCCAGTCGAGCAGGATGAGGTCGAACGGCGGCGTGGCGGGCAGGAAGTCGAGTTCGGCCAGCGAGGCGGCGGACAGGATGGTGGCGTCCGGCAAGTCGCGGGCGACGTAGAGCTCGAGAGCGTCCCGGTAGGCGGGATGGTCGTCGGCGATCAGGATGCGCATCTGCGAATGGCCCGGCGGTAAGGAGGGAACGCGCGAGAAAGCGAGTTTCCCGCCGTTACCCGGGGCCGTCCATGTCTATCGCGGCGCCGCCGGATCGATTTTTCGCGAGCGAATCCTTAACGCCGCTCCGCCAACACGCCTTAGAGGATGCCCGCGCGGCCGAGGCCGCGCCTTAAAGGATACCCTTGCGCGGGCCGGCGACCAGCCAGATCAGGAAGCCGAGCAGCGGCAGGATGACGATCAGCAGGATCCAGAACACCTTGGCGCCGGTGCTGGCCGAACTGCCGGCGACATGCAGGATCGCCCAGATATCGAGGGCCAAAATGACAAGGCCGAGAATGCCGGACAGCTCGAACATCATGCGATCTCCAAAAACGGGACGATGCCCTCAAATGGGCACAACAGTCCTACCAACGTCCGCCGCCGCCGCCAAGTTCCGAGAAGGGGGCGTTCGCGAATTGCCAGGCGCCGGCCCTTGCGACAAAATCGGCCGACGGGCGCCGCCCGTGAGGATCCCGGGCTGCCCAAGCCCCGTCGCCGGAGATTCGCGCATGCCCTCCTTGCCGGAGCGCCATCGCTTGCCGCCGCCTGCCGCGACCGCGCCTAGCCTGACCGCATCCAGTCTGACCAGGGCCGCGCCATGACCCCATCGGCCAGCATCATCCTCTGGATCGTCGGGCTCTATGCCGCCGCCGGCAGCATCGTCGCGCTCGGCTTTGCCGCCATCGCCGCGCCGCGCCTGATCGGCCCCCCCGGCAATGAGAAGCCCGTCCATACGCCGATGACGCTGGGCGCCCGGCTGCTGCTGATCCCCGGCGCCATCATCTTCTGGCCGCTGGTGCTGAAGAGATGGTTGGGAGAGCCGCTATGAGGCCCCTGTCATGAAAAGGGCCCATCGCGCCGCCCATCGCAAGCTCTGGCCGCTGCTCGGCCTGGTCGTCGGCGCCGGATTGCTGCTGGCGCTGATTTTGCGCCCGCCGCCCGAGGGCGCGGCGGCGACCGACGGCGGCTTCACCGTGTTGGAAACTTTACGATGAGCGCCGGCTTTCAGGCGGTGCAGTGGAATGCCGCCAAGATCCGCTACGACGCCATTCTGCTCGGCCTCGTCGCGCTCTATATCGGCGGCTTTATCGCCGTCGCCGCGGCGTTGTCTCCGCCGGCCGACGTCGCGGGCTGGATCGACCTGCGCCTCAAGGCCTTCGGCTCCTGCGCCTTCCTGATGCTGAGCGCCGTGCTGGCGATCGGCCCGCTCGCCCGGCTGAACCCGCGTTTCCTGCCGCTGCTCTACAACCGCCGCCATCTCGGCGTCGCCACCTTCCTCGTCGCGCTCGCCCATGCCGGCTTCATGGTCGAGTGGTACATCCTCGAAAGCGACATCGCCAATCTCGCCGGCGAGCTGACGAGCTGGGCCGATTATCTCAACTTCCCGGCGGGCTTCCCCTTCAAGACGCTCGGCCTGATCGCGCTGCTCTGCATGCTGGTGATGGCGGCGACCAGCCACGATTACTGGCTCGCCTTTCTCACGCCGCCGCTGTGGAAGGCGATCCACATGGGCATCTATCTCGGCTATGGCGCCGCGGCGCTGCATATCGCGCTCGGCGCCATGCAGAGCAACCGCCATCCGCTCATCCCGATCCTGCTCTTCGCGCTGTTCGGCGCCGTGACGCTGCTGCACATTCTGGCGGCGCGCAAGGCGGCGGCGCAGGATGCCGGAGACGCGGCGCAGGACGGCTGGCTCCAGGTCGGCGCCGCTGGCGATATTCCCGACGGCCGCGCCCGCATCGTCGCGCCCGCCGGCGGCGAGCGCATCGCGGTGTTCCGCGACGGCAATATCGTCGCGGCGGTGAGCAATCTCTGCGCCCATCAGAACGGCCCGGTCGGTGAGGGCCGCGTCGTCGACGGCTGCATCACCTGCCCGTGGCACGGCTACGAATATCGCGTCGAGGACGGCTGCGCCCCGCCGCCCTTCACGGAAAAGCTCGCGACCTATCGCCTGCGCCTGCGCGACGGCTGGCTCGAAGTGCAGACGACGCCCCTACCGCCCGGCACGCCCGCCTCCTTGATGCTCCCTTAAGAAAGCACCGCCATGGCCAATGACGTTCCGGGCAAAGCGCCCAACTGGATCGATGTCGGCGCCGCCGACGAGCTCGCCAAGACACCGCTGCAGGCGCTGAAGGCCGGCCGCGCCGCGCTCGCCCTGTCGTTCAAGGACGGCCAATGGGGCGCCGTCTCCAATCTCTGCAACCATGTCGGCGGCCCGCTCGGCGAGGGCACGTTGGACGGCGACTATCTCGTCTGCCCCTGGCATTACTGGAAATTCCATCGCGCCACCGGCAAGGGCGAGCCGGGCTACGAGGCCGATTGCGTACCATCCTATCCGGTGAAGGTGGAAGCCGGCCGCGTACTGGTCGATGTCGCCAACGCGACCAAGCGCGGCCTCTTGCCCCATCCGCCGCATCCGCTCGAACGCGAGCCGCTGCGCGCGCCGGGCCCCTTGCGCCTGCTCGGCATCTCGACGACGGCGATGGACGGCAACCATCCGCGCTTCTCGGGCTCCGATCATCTGCTCAAACATGCCCTCGCCGCCGCCAAGGCGGAAGGCGCCGAGACGCAGTTTCTCGCGCTCAACGATCTGAAATTCCGTGCCTGCGAGGGCTTTTATTCCAAGGCGGCGCAGGCCTGCACTTGGCCCTGCTCGATCACCCAGATGGACAAGGCCGACGAAATGGACCGCGTCTATGAGGGGCTGGTCCATTGGGCCGACGCGGTGATCGTCGCCTCGCCGATCCGCTGGGGCACGGCGAGCTCGCTCTATTTCAAGATGGCCGAGCGGCTCAACTGCGTGCAGAACGCGGTGACCATCGGCAACAAGGTGCTGATCCGCGACAAGGTGGCGGGCTTCATCATCGTCGGCGGCCAGGACAATGTGCAGATGGTGGCGGGCCAGATGCTCGGCTTCTTCGCCGAACTGGGCTTCCTCTTTCCGCAATTCCCCTACATCGCCCATTCGCGCGGCTGGTCGCACGAGGACATGGAGAAAAACGTCGAGATCGTTCGCGACTCGGCCGAACTCGCCGAAGGCGCGGCGGAATTGGCCAAGCGCTGTTTGGCCTTAGCCAACCGCCTGATCACGACCGACGAGACTCTGCACAGCGTCGAAGGCGGCGGGCGAAAGGCGCACCCGATCGAGGCGACGCATGGGGAGCGGGCTTGATTAAAGCGCGCCCTGCCGGACCAGGCTGCGCACCATAGCGTTGAACGACGTATAGAGCGCCGCCAAGGCTAGCTGATCGTCGGCCGGCATGCGTTCGCGCCAGCGTTCGACTCGCTCGAAAAATTCCGGATAAAGATCGGCGTCTTCGGTCGTGAGGCCTGCGTTGAGGGGCGCGGCTGGATCCCATTTCGATGGTACGCCATAGCTCGGCTCGCTCATGCGGCGTTCTTTCGCGGCGTCCATCAGGCTATCGCCCTGCATCTGCGCCATGTCGATCACCAGGAAGGCGATGAACTCGCGCACCTTGAATTCGATGAGGCCGAGCAATAGTGGACGGTTCCAATAATCCTGCACATCCTCGACGGCGAGCCCCGCAGCAAGGCGCGGCGCCATGAAATCGGCCTTGGCGATCATGCGGTCGCCGAACGAGCGGTCGTAGATGTCCGCGCCGAAGCGCGCTTCGGCCTCCGCCTGCGCTTCGTCGAAAATCTTTTCGGCGATGGGCACGACCTCGACGCCGGCGATGGCGAAAGCCGCCAACATCTTTTCCGTCTGCTTAAGCAGCGCTTGGTCTTCGGAGTTTCGCATGCCGAGCGCCTGTGATCCGTGGCGCTGTCACGCGACGCCAACCGTCGTTGAAAATGGAATGGCGTCCCCGGCGAGATTCGAACTAAAGGCCATCGAAGGCTTGATCCAATCCCGTCAGGCAGAGCACGGGCAAATGTTCTAATTTTGACTAATGAGCCATCTGAAGAGATGAATATCACGTGGAGGCTGCTCTTTAAACGTCGCACTAAACAACTCTCGTACCCAGATACATTTGTCCTTAGCGCCGGACTCCACCTGATTTAATTTTGCGCCATGCCGATGGAGATTAGAAGCAGTCGTCTCTATTATTTTTAATTCTGTAGCCTCGGCCCACTGCGGAATAGTTTGTTTCGTCCATTTTCTAGCACCCGCAGACTGGATCATGGCGG
>CAMAVH010000122.1 GCA_945861615.1 Rhizobium sp. Q54
CGCACGGACGGGACGATCATCCCGTTGAGATCGATCGGCTTCTGCATCTGGCCGACCTGGATGGTCAGGTCCATGAGGAACTTCAGCTTATCCATCGGGAAGGGGAACGTCGCATCGATCGAATCGGATTCGACCGCATCTTTGCGCACGAAGGCCAAGCGCGCGTCGCCGGCGGGAATTTTGGCGAGGCGCGAAGAGATCGCATCGACCTTGGCGGCATTCGCCGGATCGAGCGCGGCCTTAAAGCCGTCCATCTCGGCGGCGAGGAATTTCACCGCGGCGTCGCGCTTGGCATCCAGCGTTTTCTGGGTCGTCACGACGCAAGAGCGGATCAGGTCGGGCGCGGCATCGCGAATGGCGACGAGCGGACGGATGCCGTACTTGTCGCCTTCGAGGATGAATTCGTTGGAGCTCGGCGCCACGTCGATGGTCTTGGCGACGAGCGCCTTGAAGCGGTCGGCATCGGAACCGGCGTTGACGATCGTGATCGCCTTGGGATCGAGACCGGCCCGCGCGATCATGGCGCGTGCCGTCAGATCAGGCAGCGCGCCAGGCGCGGAGACGCCGACGCGCGCGCCCTTAAGATCCTTGACGCTCTTGAACGAGCTGTCCTTGGCGACGAACAGCACGTGGGGAATCTTGAGCCAATGGCAGCCGATAATGCGCGTGTCGGCGCCGCGCGAGTTTGCCGCAAAGGCGCCGCCGGGGAGCGCTTCGAATGAATCGATTTCGCCGGCGATCAGCGCGCGCAGCAGGAGCGAGTCGCCGCTCATCTGCACCGTCTCGATCTTGACGCCGTATTTGTCGTCGAACCCGGCTTCGGCCGGATAGAAGATGATGCCCGAATCCGCCTTGGCGGCGACGGTGCCGTGCTTCCACACCGGGACTTGTTGGGCGGAAGCCGCGGCGGCGGTTATCGCCAAAGCGGTGGCGGCGAGTAGCGGCAGTCGAAGGACATTGCGGATCATAGTGGTTTCTCCTTTTGACGCCCCGCGCGTCAGGCGCGGGCCGATCGGGCCATCGATGAAAGGGAAGCGCTGAGGATTCTCTACTTGTCCTCTAGCGGGTCGACGTCGGAGAGGGCGGTGTTCATCTCGACATCACTGCGCCTCATTTGTGCAATCTTCATGCCAGTGAGATGGGCCTGGCCCTTAACGGCAAGCTGGGCCTGAGCATCCAAATCCTCGTTCCAACCGCCGAGATCGTAGCCGAACCAGGGCGACTGCGGCGTCAGCTTGGGCAGGTCGAGACGCTCCCAGATCTTGCGGGCGTTCTCCATATACTCGCGCTTCGGCAAGGCGACCGGCGGATAGTCGCCCTTGAGCGTCGCGTTGATCAGCACCGAGGCGCTTTCGCCGTTGTCGCGCGGCGCGCGCGGTCCATGGCCCGGATCCTTTTTGTCGAGGATTTTCAGATCGTATTGCGCCTGGGCGCGATAGCACATGGCCCAGAACAGCGCGTCGCTGTTTTCCGGATCGATGTCTTCGTCCACCGCGATGACATATTTGCCGCCGTAGCGCAGGAAGGACGAGGCGCCGTACAGCGCGCGCCAGATTTCCGTCTCCGGCGTGTTGCGCTTGAACTGGATAATGTAGAGCGCGACGACGCTGGTCAGCGGCTCGTGCATCGACACGCGGCTAACGCCGCGCACGCCCATGACATTGTGCAGATGGTTGAACATCAAAGGTTCGAGGGCGACCCGACGGATACAGCTCGATTCGCTCGGCGTCACCTGGCTGATGAAGGAGGTGAGGATCGGCTGTCGCCGGCGCGTGATCGCCGTCACTTCCATGAAGGCGTTGTATTCCTGCAGATTGACATAGCCATGCGATTCGCCGAACGGCGCCTCGGGCTCCAGCATGTCGGTGCGGATATAGCCTTCGATGACGATCTCGGCCTCGGCGGGAACGTAAAGATCGACCGTCTTGGCCTTCACGACATTCATCGGCGATCCGGCGAGCGCGCCGGCGATGGCGAGTTCGTCGAGATGTTCCGGGCATTTCTGCACGGCGGTGTAGGAAACTGCCGGCGGGCAGCCGACGATGACGGCGGCCGGCAGGCTCTCGCCGCGCGCCTTGCATTTTTCCCAATGGATGTAGATGCCGGGGCGCTGCTCGACCGACGGGTTCATGCCGAGGCGGCGCGGACCTTTGATTTGACCGCGGTAATTGCCGAGGTTCTGCACCCCGGTCTCCGGATCCTTGGTGATGAAATGGCCGGCCGACAGATAGGGGCCGTTATCCCAGCCCGGCGTCGAGACCGGCACGGGCAGGCCATCGAGGCCATTGCCGGGCTTGTCGAGATCGTCGCCCATGATGACGATGTCATGGCAGGGCGCGCTCTCGACCACCTTGGGCGCGACCGGATTGGCCATGGCATGGATCCAGGCCTCGCCGATCTTTTCCAGCGGCATGCCGATCCCGGTGCGATAGACCTGCCGGCTCGCCGCCAGCCCAGCGACCAGCACGGCCGCGTCATATTTGCGACCCGTGGCGTCGGTCGGCTGGGTGAAGAGGAAGGCCTTGCGCTGATCCTCCGGAATGCCGCCGCGGAACTGCCAACGCACCAGCGGATGCATCTCGCTGTCCTTGTCGATCGGCTCGTCGACCACCACCAGCAAATTGTCCCGCGCCAAATTCATGATGTGGTCATGCAGATCGGGATAGCCCCGCGTCGGCTCCGGCCCGGTCGGCTTGAAGCGCTCGAGAATGCTGGATAGATCATTCAAGCTGTTGTTTTTATTGGGAACATTCATCGACAGAGATCCTTTGGGCAGGCAAACGCGCGGACAAGCCATCCTGTCCGGATCGCGGCGCGAGTCAACGCGCATTCGCATGAATTATAGGCAAAAAGTCATAGTGCCTATTCTTTGGGCGGCAGCTTGTGGGGCCCTCTAGAATCGGCGTTCCTTTGCCTAGGATAAGGGCAGGATTGGTTCGTTGGCGAACATAGTTTAGGGACTGAACGATCCCTCTGTCCATATCCAGCTCAAGGCCGCCGCGTACGGACTTAGCGCTGGGGGTCGCTGAGCGGAAGATCGCCTGCGCCGGCGCCGAGGGCGCGCTGCATCAACACCGAATCGACCCAGCGGCCGAATTTGAAACCGACCGCCGGCAGCAGGCCAACTTGTTGAAATCCGAGAGCTTTATGCAGGCCGATGGACGCCATGTTGGCGCTGTCGCCGATCACCGCGACCATTTGACGATAGCCGAGCGCCTCGCAGCGCGCGATGACCGCCGCCAGCACGGCGCGCCCCACGCCATGGCCGCGCGAATCCTCGGCCACATAGATCGAATTCTCAATCGTGTAGCGGTAGGCGGGGCGGGATCTGTAGGGCGCGGCATAGCCGTAACCAAGCAACCGGCCATCCAATTCGGCGACCAGATAGGGCAGGCCACGGCCGACCACATCGGCATGTCGGCGGGTCATTTCGCCGATGGCCGGCGGCTCGACCTCGAACGTCGCCAGGCTGGCCCGCACATGATGGGCGTAGATCGCCTGGATCTGCGCCATGTCGCCGGGCGCGGCCGAACGCACGGTCAGGCTGTTGGCGACAGCGCCGGGGGGGAGGCCGGAAACGGCGGAATTGCTCATGTTTTCAGGCTGGCTAACGATCGGAAGGGGGGCGGAACGCTGCCGCGAGACTAGCAGCTTCGGCGCCGGGATGTTAGAGCTTGGCGCGCAGTTTCCCGTTCAGCCTGACAGTTCGCGGTGCTTCCGATGACTTCCGACGATTCCCCCAGTATCGAGAACCTGCTCGCCAACAACGCCGCCTGGGCACGGCGCGTGGAAACCGAAAAGCCCGGTTTTTTCCGCACACTCGCGAACCAGCAGGCGCCGCATTATCTGTGGATCGGCTGCTCGGACAGCCGCGTGCCGGCCAATGAAGTGGTCGGCCTCGCCCCCGGCGAATTGTTCGTCCATCGCAACGTCGCCAATTTGGTGCAGCTCGCCGATCTCAACTGTCTGGCAGTCACCCAATTCGCCATCGAGGTCCTAAAGGTCAGCCATATCCTCGTCTGCGGCCATTACGGCTGCAGCGGCGTGCGCGCCGCGCTGCATGGCGACCGCATCGGCCTCGCCGAACATTGGATCCGTCCGCTACGCAGCCTGTGCGAAGAGCATCGCGCCGAACTCGATGCGCTCGCCGACGACGAGGCGCGCCACGCGCGGCTCTGCGAATTGAACGTGCTGCGCCAGTCGCGCAACCTGATGCATACGCAAGTCGTGCAGGACAGCTGGGCGCGAGGCCAGCAGCTCGCCATCCATCCGGTGATTTACGGCTTAAAGGACGGCCTGATGCGCCAGCTCACCGATCCGATCGTGTCGAACGAACAGGCCATCGCGCTGCTGCACGCCTAGGCACGCGACCTCGATAATCCTTGTAATATAAGGCTTATCGGTAGGTCAGGATATCGAAGACGTCGCCCAGACGCTTGGTCTCGGCCGGCTTTTCCTGCGGCTCGAACCAGCGCAGATAGACCGCGATCAAAATGCTGTAGAAGGCGGCGGCGACGAGCTTGCCGATCAGACCGCCGAGCCCCGCCGAGAAGGGCACGCCAAGCAGCAGATTGAGCGCGGCGAAGAAACCGATCTGGTCGAAGATCAGCACGGCGGACGCCGACAGCCACAGCCGGATCACCGACGAGCGCGGCAGGAAATCGCCGAGCCATTCGTAGACCAGGATGATCATCAGGCAGTCGATGAAAAGCAGCAGGCTGCCCCACACCATCAAGCCGCCGACATCGTTGAGCAGTGCAAGGTCGAGCTGCTGGCCCTCGACCGGGGTGAGAACCTCGTGGTGGCGCAGGATCAGCAGCATGGCGACGGCGAGGAAATTGCCGAACAGCAGGCCGTAGATCGGCTGGCGCACGGTCGGCGCATCCTCGCGGATGTAGAGCAGGAGCAGCAGCAGCAGCTTGCCGGAAAACAGCACCACGGAGCCGGGCGACAGGCTCATCTCCGGATAGAATTGGATATAGAGGCTGGTGGCGAGATAGGTCTCGAGGAAATGTATGCTGCCGAGCGCGCAGAAGAAGGTGCCGAGCCCGAGGCGGTGGCGAAAGCGGAACAACACCAGCATCGCCAGGTAATAAACGCTGAATTCCGCGATCAGTAGACCAATCTCATGCCACGCCATGTCCGTCCCCCATCGGCGATAATGCCGTACCATCCATTATGGCGCCGCCGCTCGAATCAACGAGCGCCATTTGCCCCGAGCCCGAGACTCTTGGCAAGCGCCGCACCCTGCTCCGCCGCCCCCAAGATCTTGCGGGCGTGATCGACCTGCGGACTGCCGGCCGGCGCATCTTCGATGATGAACTGCGCGTAGCCCGTGATGGCCCCAAAAACATTATTCAAATCATGGACTAACGTGGCAGTTACCGCTCCGCCCGGCGCCGCGTTGTGGTTTTTTTTGCCCGACATTTTCCGCCCCTTAAGTCCTCCGGACCGTCATCCGGACCATACGCTTGGCGGCATGCAGCCGCCCGCGTCTATCCAAAGACATAAACAGCAAGCGAGTTAACGAAGCTTTTATATTCTTTTGTATAAGATTTTCCCATGTCGAACGATTCGATCCTACCGATAGACGAGAGCCGCACCGAGGAGTTTTCGGTGCTCATCGCCGACGATCATCCGCTCTACCGCGACGCGCTCGAACAACTGATCAAGCGCGCGCCGGGACTGCGGCTGGCCGGCGCCGTCACCAATCTTCCCGAAGCGCTGATGGCGTTGGTGGGAATTTCCTGCGATCTCGTTCTGCTCGACCTGCATATGCCGGGCATGACCGGCATCGAGTCTCTGCGCAAGGTGCACCGCCTGCAGCCGAGCGCCAAGGTCGTGCTGATCTCCGGCCAGATGGACCGCGCGACCGTCGGCGAAGGCCTTGCCGCCGGGGCCGTCGGTTTCCTCTCGAAAGCCAGCACGCCGGCCACGATCGCCGCCGCATTGCGCCTCGTGCTGACCGGCGCGAGCTACGTGCCCTCCGATCTGATGACGTTCGAAACGCCGCGTGGGGCGAACGCCGCTGGCGCGAAGGCGCAGAACGACGAGGCGGGCCTCAATGGCCGCGAAATCGATGTGCTCGCGCGCCTCGCCGAAGGCGCATCGCATAAGGAAATCGGCCGCGAGCTGGGCCTCGCCGAAGTGACAATCAAGCTGCATACGCAGCGTATCGTGCGCAAGCTCGGCGTCAAGAACCGCGCCGCCGCCATCGCCATGGCCGTGCGCGACGGGCTCATTCCCCTGCATCACTAAGACCGCGCCGGCGCTTATCTCAACGGATAGGCGCTAGGACGGAAATCATACCGGCGGACATTATACGTTGCGCGGTTTGGTTCTCACTTTAACAAGCGCTACCACTGCAGACAGCAAGGAGAGCAGGTCTGCCGCGTAGCTTTTGCCGGCCGCTGTCCCATTTCTTCGCGCCGCTGCTTGCGCGACATGACTTCGGGAGAGAGAGATGTTCGATAACTTCAAGATTCGTTGGAAAATTCTGGGCCTGGTCGGCGTTCTGTCGGCATTGAGCGCCTTCGTCGCCGCCATGGGCATCAATTCCATGCAGACCTACGAGATGCGTGTCGGGCGCCAGGAAAACGCCTTCAACCGCGCACTCTATGCCGAGCGCGTCAACGGCATGATCTACGCCGTGGTGATGGATTCGCGCGGCGTCTACATGTCGGAGACGAGCGCCGTCGGCAAGAAATTCGGCCAAGGCCTAATCACCGCGCTCGGCCAGATGCGCAAGGATATGGACGCCTGGAGCAAGATCGTCCCCGCCGAAGACCGCGAACGCTTCGCCGCCGCCAACAAATCCTTGACCGATTTCATTGCCTTTCGCACCAAGCTCGCCGAACTGAACGACACGGTGAGCCCGGCCGCCGCGCGCGAATGGGGCGACAATGACGCCAACCGCGCCAATCGCACCGCGCTCGGCAAACAGATCCAAGAACTAGTCGGCATTTACAAAGCGCAAGCCGAAGCCGAATCGGCCGCCCTCGATGCCTTCTTCCTGCAGCGCCTGGAGCTGCTCGTTGGCCTCGCCCTCGGCATCGTCCTGCTCGGCCTCATCGCCGGCTATATCATCTCGGTCCGCCTGATCTCCCGGCCCCTCCTCTCCGTCACCGGCGCCATGCACGGCCTGGCCGGCGGCGATCTGGCCGTCGAGATCCCCGGCGAAGGCCGCGGCGACGAGGTCGGCGAGATCGCCCGCGCGCTGGCGATTTTCAAGGAAAATCTCAAGAAAAACAAGCTGTTGGAAGATGAGAAGGCGCGCGAACAGGCGGCCCGCGAGGAGCGCCAAAAGCGCCTCGAAGGCAGCATCGTCGAGTTCAACCGCGAGGTGGAATCGGTGCTCACCACCGTCACCGCCGCCACCACGCAACTTGGCAACAGTTCGCGCGAGATGACCCGCATCGCCCAGGACACCAACCAGCGCATGGTCGTGGTTTCGAACTCGAGCGAACAGGCGTCTAACAACGTGCAGACGGTCGCCTCGGCGACGGAAGAACTGAGCGCGTCGATCAGCGAGATCGGCCAGCAGGTCACCCGCTCGAACGGCGTGGTGGAAACCTGCACGATGCAAATGAAAGTGGCTCGCGATACCGTGCAGGGCCTCGCCGCCGCCGCCCAGAAGATCGGCGAAGTCGTCGGCCTGATCAACGACATCGCCTCGCAGACCAATCTTCTGGCACTCAACGCCACGATCGAATCGGCCCGTGCGGGCGAAGCCGGCAAGGGTTTCGCCGTGGTCGCCAACGAAGTGAAGACCCTCGCCACCCAGACCGCCCGGGCGACCGAGGACATCGTCGCCCAGGTCTCGGACATCCAGCAGGCGACGCAGGCCTCGGTGCAGGCGATCGCCATGATGGATGGCACGATGGACCAGTTGCGCGAAACCATGACGACCATCGCCGCCGCCGTGCAGGAGCAGAGCTCGGCGACCCAGGATATCGCGCGAAGCGTGCAAGAAGCCGCCATCGGAACCCAAAGCGTGAACGACAACACCGCCGAGGTGACGCAGGGCGTCAGCGAGACCGAGGGCGCCGCGCGCGACGTGCAGAACGCCACCGACGAGGTGGC
>CAMAVH010000123.1 GCA_945861615.1 Rhizobium sp. Q54
TGCCTCGACGCCATCGTGCCGACGATCGACGACTTCATGGAATCGATGGACGATTTCAACAATTACCTGCAGCTGCGCAACGACGAGAAGCTCATCATGTCGTGCAAGAAAATCCGCGAAAAACTCAACGAATCCCTGTCGGCGATCAGCGGACGCTTCGAGAGTTTCGAGCGCAGTACGCACGACATGTGGAACAACTTGAGCGCCGAACGCTTCCGCAAGCTCGAAAAGCACATCAAGGGTTATCACACCTCGACGGGCGGCGTGCTTTGCGCCCTTAGCGTCAAGATGGACGCCTGGAACCACAAGTTTCCGGTCAAGAAGGCTGGCAGCCCTGTGCGGCGCGCCGAATTTGTCATGGCCGACATGCTGCAGGGCATGGACCGCATCGAGAAAATCGACGTCTCGACGCAATTGCTCTCGGCGATCAACAACTGACCGGCGAGGGCCAATCCGGCCCGGCCGTTAGTTCTTCAACGCATTGCGCATCGTCTTGACGTCGCCGGCGCCGACGGCGCTCGCCGCGTTGCCCCAGGAATTGCGAGCGTAGGTCACGACCGCGGCGATTTGCGCGTCCGTCAGCTTCCAGTCGAAGGCCGGCATCGCCGGCGCGGTCGGCGCAGCGTCGGTCGCGGCGCTGCGCGATCCCTGCAGCACCATGCGCAGCAACGTGGCGGCATCGTCCGACTGCACCACGGCGCTGCCCGCGAGGGCGGGGAACAACCGCGCCACGCCTTCGCCCTTGCCGACATGACAGGCCGAGCAATTGTCGGCATAGAGCGCCGCACCGGCCTGCATGTCCGCCCGATCGGCGGCGAGCGGTGTCGCCTTCACCGCCGGCGCGGCCGCGATATCCTTCAGATAGACCGCCATCGCCTTGAGATCGGCGTCCGGCATCTTCGAAGTCTGGAATTCCACCACCTCGGCCATCGGGCCGGAGGCGGCGCTGCGCGCGGTATGGCCGGTCTTGAGATATTCGATCAGTTCGTCTTCCGACCAAGCGCCGAGGCCGACGCGCCGATCCGCCGTCAGGTTGGGCGCGAACCAGTTCTGCAGCGTGCCGCCTTCCATGGCTGCCTTGTCGCCGCCGAGAATGTTTTTTGCGCTGTGACAGCTGGCGCAATGGCCAAGACCTTCGACGAGATAAGCGCCGCGGTTCCAGTCGGCCGGCTGTTGCGGGTTGGGCTGGTATTCGCCGGGAGTGAAAAACAGCGCCTTCCAGAAAAACTGCAAGAACCGCATGTTGAACGGGAATGGCAATTGATTCGGCTCGACCGGATTATGCACCGGCTCCACCGTGTTGAGATAGGCCCGCATGGCGACGAGGTCGCCGCGCGTGACCTTGGTGTAGGCGGTGTAGGGCAAGGCCGGGAAGAGATGCTCGCCGTCGCGCCCGACACCCTGCTGCAAAGCGCGGACGAATTCCTCGTCGCTCCAGGCGCCGATGCCGGTGGCGCGGTCGGGCGTCAGATTGGGCGCGAGGATGTCGCCGAACGGCGTCTCAACCGCGCGGCCGCCCGAGAAGGGCTTGGCGCCGGGCGGCGTGTGGCAAGCGACGCAATCGCCGGCGATGACCAGGGCCCGGCCCTTCTCGATCGTCTCATAGGCCAAGTCCTGCGCGAAAGCGGGCGCCGCGAAGGCGGCCGCGCCGATCAGCCCGAATACTGCGCGACGCATCGTCATGCCCGCCGTCCTCATGCCTGCACCAGGGGGCCGGGATTTTTGAGATAGCGGTTCTTGATGGCGTCCGCCGCCCACAGGGCGAGCGCGCCGACGGTGCCGGTCGGGTTGTATCCGGCGTTATGCTGGAAGGCCGAGGCGCCGACGACGAAGACGTTGTGCAGATCCCAACTCTGCAGGTACTTGTTGACCACGCTGGTCTTGGGATTGTCGCCCATGGTCGCGCCGCCGGTGTTGTGCGTGCTCTGATAGGGCACCACCGAATAATGCTCGCTCAAGCGGTTGGTCTGCACGGTCTTGGGATTCATCGCCTTGGCGATTTCGGTGCAACGCTCGGCGATGAAATTCGTCATCTTGCGCTCGTTGTCATGCCAATCGAACGTCATGCGCATAAGCGGGCGGCCGAAACGGTCCTTGTAGATCGGGTCGAGATCCAGGTAGCAGTCGCGGTAACTATAGACGCTGCCCTGGCCGCTGATGCCCGTGGTGTTCTGATAGGTGCTGGCGACCTGCGATTTCCAACTCATGCCCCAACGCCCGGCCCCGGGCGCGCGGGTGCCCGAGGAGGCGATCGGCCGGCCGTGCGTGCTGGCGCAGGAAATGCCGGCGCCGCCGACGAAGCCGTGCGCCGCATGGTCGAAATTGTCGCCGTTGAAATCGTCCATGCTTTGGCCGAGCACGCCGCTGCCGATGAACGGATTGAATCGCTTGTCCTCGAAGAACAGACGCGCGCCCGAAGACGATTGATAGGCGTAATTGCGCCCGACCGTGCCCTGCCCCGTCGCCGGATCGTAGGGCTCGCCGATGCCCGACAATAGCAGCAGGCGCACGTTGTGCAGGCCATAGGCGCAAACCAGGACGATGTCGGCCGGCTGTTCGAACTCCTCGCCATGGGCATCGACATAGGTAACGCCGGTCGCGCGCTCGCCCGCCGCATCCTTGTTGATGTGCAGCACTTCGCAGAGCGTGCGCGCCTCGAAATTCGCGCGGCGCATCAGCACCGGGAGCACGGCGGTTTGCGGCGTGCCTTTGGAATAATTGCCGCATCCGAAGCGCTCGCAGAAGCCGCAATAGGTGCAGGGCCCCATGGTGACGCCGAGCGGATTGGTATAGGCGCGCGAGGCGTTGGCGCCGGGACGCGGGAACGGGTGATAGCCCAGGCCCTTGGCCGCCGCATCGAACAGCGTCATGGCATAGCTCGGATCGAGCGGCGGCAGCGGATAGTCGCGTTGGCGCGGATCCTCGAAGATATTGCCCGCCGGGTCCTTCTCGCCCTTGATATTGCCGGCCTTGCCGGAAACACCGGAGATATATTCGAAACGGTCGAAGAAGGGCTCGAGCTCGTCATAAGTGACGCCCCAATCCTCGATCGTCATGTCCTCGGGCAGGAATTTCGCGCCGTAACGCTCGGTCAGATAGCTGCGCAGCTTGTAGTCGGTGGCGGCGAAGCGCCAGGTCTGGCCGTTCCAATGGACGCCCGCGCCACCGACGCCGTTGCCCGGCAGGAAGGAGCCAAACTGCCGGATCGGCAAGGCGCTCTGGTTGAGATTGTTGCGGAAGGTGAAGGTTTCCTGCGCCGGGCGCAGGAATAGATCGAGGCGGATACCGAAGCGCAGCTCGTCCTGATCGATGGTCGTCGGATAATCGGTCGAGGTGTCGCGCCAGGGACCGCGCTCGATGGCGACGACATTGAGGCCGGCTGCCGTCAATTCCTCCGCCATCAGGGCCCCGGTCCAACCGAGGCCGACGATCACCACGTCGGTGGCGGGCAGCTTTCGCGCCATGACTCTCTCCTACGCGACGCCCTCGCGCGGCGTCAAAAATGGATTCGCGATCAGCCCCTTTGGACGAGGCGCCTTGGGTTAGCGCCCGATCCACTCCGGCCGTCCCTGCAGGGCGACCGGCGGCAAGGGGAAGGGTTTGTTGTGCTGGCCGATGTAGTCGCGATAGTCGTAGCGCGCGCCGGGAAAGCCGATCAGCTTCCAGCCCGCCATGTCACGGTTGCCGCCGTAAAGCGGATCGGCGAAAAAGCCTTCCATAGCGTTCTGCAACAGCAGCTCGAAAAATTCGCGCGGGTTGACGCCGGTGAACTGGGCCTCGCCCTTCTCCATCGCCGCCAGCAGCTTGTCCTGCTCGGCGGCCGGCAATTCGGCGAAGCCCTTGCCGCCCAGGCCGTCGCGGCAATAGCGGTCGAGCGCGGCGAGGCCGCGGCGATATTGCTCGGCGGGCGAGAATTGCGTTTGCGTGCCCTGCTGCGGCGTACCGGTGGCGAAGGGCGGGCGCATATAGAAACGTTCGGCCGCGCCATAGGAGCCGATGAGCTGGCGGTCGATGAAAACGGCGCAGCCCGCCTGCTTGCCGCCGGGATTGCCGTCGTCGGGCGGGATCAGCCGGTCGCAGATCGCTTCTACCGCCGCGCCTTCGAGCGCGGTGAAGAAATACCAGCCGACGGCGGAAACCGGCGTCGGCGGCACCACGCTGTCAGGCGCCCAGGGCAGGCCGCCCTTCACCGTGCGGCCCAGCGCGGCTTCAGCGCCAAAGACGAAGAAAGCCGCTGCCGTGGATGTCAGAAGATCGCGGCGGCGAATGCCGCGCGGAGCGCGAGAAGAACCCATCGACGAACCTCGAAGGGCAACGGGGTCGGACAAAGGACGGTGCCAAGCTTCAGCGAATGCGGCGTCCTATCGCCCGCCCAGCAGGAAAGTTACAAAGCGCGTCCTGCGGGCGTTGCCCAATTCATCGATTTTAACGACCGCCAGGGAACCGAGTTCCACGCGTTCGTATAGGGCGCGGCGAAAAAACAGTATGGCCCGCGCGTGTTCGTTTCTCTGGCGTAACCCGCGCGAACGGGCTTGGCGTTATTTTGCGAAGAGTTGCGAGAGATCGGCGAAGGCTTTGAACTCGAGCGCATTGCCCGCCGGATCGAGAAAAAACATCGTCGCCTGCTCGCCGACCTGGCCTTTGAAACGGATCGTCGGCTCGATGACGAATTTCGTGCCGCCGGCGCGCAGGCGTTCGGCCAATGCTTCCCACTGCGGGAGTTCGAGCACGACGCCGAAATGCGGCACCGGCACGTCATGGCCGTCGACCGGATTGGTGATCGCTCCGCCGCTGCTCTTCTCGCGATCCAAATGGGCGACGATCTGATGGCCGAAGAGATCAAAATCGATCCAACTGTCGGAGCTACGCCCTTCCGGACATTGCATGATCCCACCGTAGAACCGGCGTGCGGCGGCCAGATCGTCGACGGGAAAAGCGATATGGAAGGGACGCAGGCTGGGCATGGCGATCTCCATCAATCCGTGCGGGGCCGCGCGGCTGCGGGAGTGTAGGCAGCCGCCCGCGCTTTTGCCTATGGCCTTCGGGTCAGGCCGCCCCCGAGCGGTTCGCCGCCCGGCAAATAACGACTCGGCATGAGCCCAATGCATAGCTAAAATGCGCCTTAGATTGGCCCCTATCGGATTTTATTTTGGCTCATACCTCATCTTTACGGCGCAGACTGCCGCCCCTGAGTTCGCTGCGCGCTTTCGAAGCGGCGGCGCGTCACATGAGTTTCAGTCATGCGGCGACGGAATTGAACGTCACCCAGGGGGCGATCAGCCGGCAGATCAAGACGCTGGAAGACTATCTCGGCGTCATCCTCTTTCGCCGCCTGCCGCGCGCCCTTGAATTGACCGACGACGGCCAGCAATACCTGACCCACGTCCATCACGCCTTCGAACAGCTCTACCGCGCCACCGAGGCGATCCTCGACGGCCGCCGCACGGTGACGCTGAACGCCAACGTGCTGCCGACCTTCGCCATGCGCTGGCTGATCCCGCGCCTGCCGCAATTCACCGCCGCCCATCCCTCCATCGAAGTGCGCATGGTCACATCGATCAAGCCGGCCGACTTCCGCCTGGAGGACAACGACATCGCGATCCGCGTCGGCCCCGGCCTGCCCGGCCCCGAGGGGCGCGTGCCGTCGCCGATCGACATCGTCATGACCAACGACTGGTCCGACGTGCGCGCCGTGCCCTTGCTACCCGACGAATTGATCGTCGTCTGCGCGCCCGCTTTGCGCGACGGGAGCCCGCCTATTCATGAGCCGGCCGATCTCAAGCATCACACGCTGCTCTCCACCGCCTCGCGCGAGAAGGCCTGGACCTATTGGGCGCGCATGATGGGCCTCGGCGAGCTCGAGCCGAAAGCCACAGCCGCCTACGGCCATTTCTTCATGACCGTGCAGGCGGCGGTCGAGGGCAAGGGCGTCGCCATCGTGCCGCGCATCCTGATCGAAAGCGAATTGGAATCGGGCATGCTGGTGATCCCCTTCGAGAACGCCAGCGTCGCCGCCGGGGCTTATTACCTGCTATGCCGCGAAAGCCAATGGCAGACGCCCAAGGTCAGCAAATTTCGCGAATGGATCGTCGGCGCGGCGGCAAAAACCCAGCATGGCGGCGCGCCGCAGCCGGAAGCCGCGCCGAGCGCCAAGCCGCGCGCCAAAAGCAAGGCCTGACGCGTCAGACCGTCTGCTGCTTGTGCAGGCGGCTCATCAGCATGCGCCCGCCGATGGTCAGCACGGCAAGGCCGACGATCAGCATCATCCCGAGCGCGGCGGTCTGGCCCGGATAGCCGTCCGCCCAGCTATGCCACATGATGACCGACAGCACCTGGCTGTCGCGCGTCGATAGCATCAGCGGCACCGAGAAATTGCGCAGCGAGTGGGACGCCACCCAGATCCAGCCGCTGATGAAGGACGGCAGCAGCAGCGGCAGGACGATGCGGCGGATGATAACGCCCCATTTCGCGCCAGAGGTGCGGCCCGCCTCCTCCATTTCCGAATGAAGCTGGGCGAAGGCGCCGATCATGGTGCGGCTGCCGAAGGCGATATAGCCGATGGTCAGGCCGAGCGCGATCAGCCAGGTGCTGCCGAACAGGCCGAGATGACTGAGCGGCGGCTGAATGAAGACGAACATCAGCGCGATGCCGACGATGACGCCCGGCAGACTGTGCGGCAGGAAGGTCACCACGTCGAGGAACGCCTTGCCGCTATGGGCCCGGCGGCTGATCAGCCAGGCGCAAAGGAGCGACAGCACCATCGTCATGGTGGCGGCGGTGACGCCGACGATAAGAGTGTTCCAGGTCGCCGCGCCGATGCCGCTTTCGTCGAGCACGGCGCGGTAATGCATAAAGCTGAGATCGGGCAACAGATCCCAAGACGGATTCATGTAGATCGGCAGCAGCGAGCTCCAGGCGAGCACGAAGACCGGCGCGCCGATCACCAGCACGAAATAGACGACGAAGATGGCGAAGCAGAGATAGCGCCAGCGTCCAAGCTTAACGAGGCGCGGGCGGTAGCCCTTGCCGGTGATCGTCGTGTATCTGCCTGCTTTGCCGACGAGCCGGCGATACCAGAACACCAGCAGAATGCTGACCAGCAGGAAGGTCGCGCCGAGCGAGGCCGACAGGCCGAACTGCGGCGGCGATTGCAACTGCGTGGTGAAATAGATGTAGGACGGGAAGACGTAGATTTTTGCCGGCAGGCCGATGACGAGAGGAATCTCCAGCGATTCGAGATGCGTCATGAAGCCGTACATGCTGGCGGCCAGGATCGCCGGCAGCAACAGCGGCAGAAAGACGCGGAAGAAGGTCCTGCTGCCGTTGGCGCCCGCCGTGCGCGCCGCCTCTTCGAGGTTCGGATCCATGGCGCGAAAGGCGCCGACCATGATCAGGAAGGTGGTGGTGACGCCGCGCAGCCCTTCGAGCACGACCATGCCCGAAAGGCTATAGATGTTGAAAGGCCCGGTCGTTCCTTCATAGCCGAACAGCGCGAGGACATCGCGGATCATCACGTTGAACAGGCCGATGTTCGGCGACAGCAGGAAGGTCCAGGACATGGCGAACAAGAGGCCCGGGATCGCCATCGGCACCAGCATCAGGCCCCAGGCGACATTGCGGAACGGCATATCGGTGCGTTCCGTGAGATAGGCGAAGAACACCGCAACGACGGTCGACAGGGCCGTGCTGAGCGCCGCCAGCACGGCGGTGTTGACGAACATCTTGTAGGTCAGCGCGTTGGAGTAGGCGATCGCGTAATTGCGAAAGGTGAAGGAGCCGGGCTGCCAGGGCGTGCCCTGGCGGAAGCTGAAGATCACCAAGGTGATCAGCGGCACCAACACGATCAGCACGGTGAAGGCCGCGCCGACGCCGGGAATGGCATATTGCATGGCGCCGCGCCAATCGACGAAGCGCCGCCCGCCGGAAAATCCCGACGCCACCGA
>CAMAVH010000124.1 GCA_945861615.1 Rhizobium sp. Q54
GAGAAATTGATCGCGTCGCCGATGGCGTTGCCGCCGGGGCAATAGCCGCGCGGGCCGTTCATCACCGCTTGGGCGAAGGCTTGCGCCGAGGCGGCGTCCGAGATCGGCGTCCAGTCGACGACGACGCGCTCGCAGCCGGTCGCCGCCCATTCGAGAAACATCACGGCGATGCGCCGGTGATAGCCCGAGCGGATGGCGCCGAGCACGCGGGCATGGACGAAGGCGTCGGCATAACCCTTGCGCTGCAGCAGCAGCTCGTCCTCATCGATGCTGCCCGAGGCGTCGACCGCCAACACCAGTTCGAGATCGACGCCGTTGGGGGCGCGCTGCGCCTGGGCGGGCGCAACGGCGAGAGCGACAAGGGCGGCGATCACGGCAACGAGATATGCGCGCATCAGAAGGCCTCCTCCATGCCGGCGCGGCGCAGGGCCGCATTGGCGGTGATCGGATCGAGCACGCGGGCTTCGAGCGCGAATTCGCGGTTGAGATGCGGCGTGTACCAAATCTCGCCGCCCTCATCGCCGTCTTGTGCGCGCAAGGGGAAGCATCCGGCCATGCCCAGCCGTTCGCGCAAAGTCTGATCGATGTCGCGCATCCGTCTCATGACGCAAGTGAACCATCCCCTTGCGGAGGACGCAACGGGGCTAAGGCGCCTTGGGAACGGTGACGCCGATCATGCAATCGCGGGTGACGATGTCGGCAAGCTGCGCCTCGCTCATGGTCTCGGTCCCTTGCGGGCGCATCGGCAGCACGAGATAGCGAAGATCCGCCGTCGAATCATGCACGCGGACGTCGATGTCGTCCGGCAATTCCGTGCCGAATTCCTTGAGCACGGCGCGCGGCTCGCGCACCACGCGCGAGCGGTAGTCGCGGTCCTTGTACCAGGAGGGCGGCAGGCCGAGCAGGTTGCGCGGATAGCAGGAGCAGAGCGTGCAGACGATGACGTTGTGCACGGCCGGCGTGTTTTCGGCGACGATCAGTTCGGTCGGCCCCATGTCGATGCCCAGTTCCAGGATGGCGCTGTGGGCGTCGGCGAGCAGGCGGGCCTTGTAGGCCGCATCGGTCCAGGCGCGCACCACGACCTTGCCGCCGAGCGACGGGGTGATGGCGTCGCGCGCTTCGATGGCGGCGCGCACCTCGGCGGCGGTGATCACGCCCTTCTCGATCAGCAGTTCTTTGAGGGCGAGGCCGAGCAGCTGGTAATAGCCGTGAACCTTCTCGTCCTTGGCGTGGCCCGGATGAGCTTGATCGCGGTCATGTCCGTGGTCGTGCCCGTGGTCATGATCATGGTCATGGTCATGGTCGTGGTGAGAGGTGCCGCTCATGGGAATGTCCTCAGGCCTTGGTGAGCCAATGTTCGTAAATATCGATCAGCAAGCTGTCGGTCGCCGGGCCGGCGTAGTCGGGCCACAGGTCGGTCTGCTTGAAGAGCACTTCGTAGAGAATTTTCTTCGGCAGGCCGTCCTTGCCGATGGCCAGCAATTCGGGATTCTTGAAGGCGCCGAAACAGCGGGTGACCACGCCGCGCTTGCCGCGGACATAGACCGGCGTGCGGATATGGCCGGGCGGATAGTCGTCGCGCACCAGCACGATGTCGCCGGCGGCGAAGCGCGGCTCGGTCAAGGTGGCGGCGCCGCTCATGGCTTGCAGGCCGCCCCGTCGCGATCATCGGGATCGTCCGCGCCGACGCCGCGCGCGCGAAGCTCGGCGACTTTGGCGTCGATCTCGTCCTGCGTCAGGATGCCCTTGTCGACAAGCTGGCGGCAGATCGCCGCCGTCCAACGCTCGTAATAGGCGAGGGTGTTGTAGACGTCGTCGCCGAGCGATTCGATATAAAGACGGTTCTCGTCGCGCACGGTGATGCGCCGCTTCGAATCGCCGAGCAGGCCGTGAATGGCGTCGATCTGTTTTTCCCAGAAGGTCGCTTCATGCGGGACCGTTTCCACCGGGCCGGCGGGCAGTCCACCGAGATCATGCGTGCCGCGCATAGGCATCTCCTGTTCATGGAGAGGCCAGTCTAGCATGATGAAAGGCGATGTCTCGCCCGCCGGGAGGCGGGGTTATTCCGCTCCGTGAAGTCCGGCCGGCGGCGTCAGCGCATCAAGGCGGGGAAGAGGCCGACCAGGCCGACGACGATCAGATAGATCGCGACGATGTAGTTGAGCAGGCGCGGCACGATCAGGATCAGGATGCCGGCGATCAGCGCGATCAGCGGCTGCAAAATGATGGACATGGACATTGGAAGGTCTCCGGTTATGGCGCCGGCGTGACGCATTGCTGCGGCCGGCGAGACAATGAACGCCAGCGGCGAGGCCGGGTTCCCGGCCTTCGGCGATATGCCCTATCGGTAGGCAGCGTTTCATTTCATGGAGATACGGGCGGTTCCGCCGTTTGACTTTGCCGGCGGGAATGCCGATCATTCTTCCCTAACAAAAATGGGCTGCGCGCCATGACGCGGCACAAATAAGCCGTCCTTCAGGGAGACATCGCGTGTTCACGTCGCCGGAGCCTGTTCTCAGGGCTCGGTCCGTCGCCATCGTCGGCGCGTCCGAGCGCGCCAGATGGCCGAGCAGCATTTTCGCCAACCTGCGCGACAACGGCTATCCCGGGAAAATCTATCCGATCAATCCGCGCTACGCCGAGGTCTGGGGCGTGCGCTGCTACCCCGACTTCGCCGCGCTGCCCGAGCCGGCCGAGCACGCTCTGGTCATCATTCCGGCGACGGCGGTGCAGGCGACCCTGGAGGAGGGGGCGGCGCATGGCCTGAAGTCGGCGACGGTCTATGCCGCCAATATCGGCGAAGGCCACGATCCCGAGATCGTCGCGCGCGGCCAGGCGCTGAAGGACCTGTGCCGGCGCACCGGCTTGGTCATCAGCGGGCCCAATTGCATGGGCGCCATGTCGATGCGCGAGAAGGCCTTCTTCTATCCCAACGGCGATCTTTGCAGCGTCGCGCCGGGCCCGGTCGGCGCGGTGTTCCAGTCGGGCGGCACGCTGCAGTTCTGGTGCCAGACCGGCGCGGCGCGCGGGCTCAAATTCAGCTACATGATTTCGAGCGGCAACGAGCTCGGCATCGATCTCGCCGATTACGTGAACTTCCTCGTCGAGGACGAGCATACCAAGACGATCGCCTTGTTCATCGAAGGCATCCGCCGGCCCGAGGCCTTCATGGCGGCGGCCAACAAGGCGCTCGCCGCCGGCAAGCCGATCGTCGCGATCAAGACCGGCCGCTCGCAGCGCAGCCGGGCGGCGGCGCAATCGCACACCGGCGCCATCGCCGGCGATTACGAAGCCTACGCCGCGATGTGCGACCGTTATGGCATCACCAATTGCGACTCGCTCGACGAGATGGTCGAAGTGGCGCTCGCCTTCCAATATACCAAGCGGCCGAAAGGCAACCGCGTCGGCTGGGTGACGACCTCGGGCGGCACCGTCGATCTCCTCTACGATTACATGGACGGCGAGCGCGGCACGGTGATGCCGGACTACGGGCCCGCCACCGTCGCGGCGATTCAGCCCCATATCCCGGCCGAGATGACGCCCAAAAATCCGCTCGATTCGGGCATTCCCTCCAGCCTGGAAACGGCGGCGAAGATCTGCGCCGCCGTCGCCGCCGATCCGGCGGTCGACATGATCGCCTGGGCCGCGCAACTGCCCGGCGGCGCGGGCAAACGCAAGGTGATCGATCCGCAGCCGATGCTCGACGTGATGGCGGCGACCGACAAGCCGATCGTCGCCTTCGGCCGCATGCTCTATCCGCTGACGCCGACCGGGCTGGAGTTTCAGGACCGCATCGGCATCGCCCATCTCCAAGGCATGCAGCCGACGATCCGCGCGCTCGGCGCCTTGGCCGCCTTCGGCGCGCGCGAGGGCCGCAAGCTGGCCGATTTGCCGCCGGCCAGCGGCTGGCGCGACGCCGTCGTCGGCGAGGCCTTGAACGCGACATTGGCGAGCCATGGCGTGGCCTTGCCGAAAAGCGCCTTCGTCAAGACGCCGGCCGGCGCGGCGGACGCCGCCGGCGAGATCGGCTTTCCCGTCGCGCTCAAGATCGTCTCGGCGGAGCTGTCGCACAAAACCGAGGTCGGCGGGGTGCTGCTCAATCTCAAGTCCGCCGCCGAGGTCAAGGCCGGGGCGGAGAGCCTGGCCGCGCGTATTCATGGCGCCAGCCCCAACGCGCGGCTCGACGGCTATCTCGTGCAGGAGATGGTGTCCGGCGTCGAGGTGATCCTCGGCGCGCGCAACGATCCGCTCTATGGACCGGTGCTGGTCGTCGGCAGCGGCGGCGTCATGGTCGAGCTCACCGGCGACGTGGCCTTGCGGCTGCTGCCGGTCGGCGCCGACGAGGCGCGCGACATGATCGCGGGCCTGAAGCTGTCGCGCCTGCTCGCCGGCTATCGCGGCAAGCCGGAGGCCGATACGGAAGCCCTGGTGCGCGCCGTCTGCGGCCTGTCGGATTTCTACCTCGCCCACCGCCATTGGCTCGCCGACATCGAGATCAACCCGCTGATCGTGCTGCCCAAGGGGCAGGGCGCCCGCGCGGTCGACGTGCGGGCGATCTACAGCGACGCGGCGCCCGCCGCGGTCACGGTCTGAAGGACAGCGTCATGGATTTTACCCTGCCCGAAGAACTGCGCATCCTGCGCGAGCAGCTGCGCCGCTTCGTCGATGCCGAAATCATCCCGCACGAGCGCGAGACGCTGGAGGACAGCGGCGACGAATTGAAGCCGGAATGGCGCGCGCGTCTGGTGAAGGGCGCGAAGGATCTCGGCATCTGGATGATGGAAGTGCCCGAGGAGCATGGCGGCGCCGGGCTCAATCTCGTCGGCCGCGCCGTCGTCTGGCAGGAATTGGCGCGCACGATCGGATTGCCGTCGCGCGGCGAAACCATCACCGGCCCGTCCGTCCGCCACATTCTCTACAATCTCGAAGGCGAACTGCGCGAGAAGTATCTGCTGCCGGTGCTGCGCGGTGAAAAGAAGGCCTGCTTCGCGCAGACCGAGCCCGACGCCGGCTCCGATCCCGGCGGCATGCGCACCACGGCGGTGCTCGACGGCGACCATTACGTCATCAACGGCACCAAGCGCTTCATCAGCGGCGCCGGACGCTCGCATTTCATGCAGCTGATGGCGGCGACCGATCGCGCCAAGGGCTCGCGCGGCGGCATTTCCTGCTTCCTGGTCGATATGGATACGCCGGGCGTCAAGCTCGGCGCGCGCTATCAGACCATGATGGGCGATGCCCCCTGGGAGATCATTCTCGACAACGTGCGCGTGCCGGCCAAGAACATGATCGGCGAGGAGGGCGGCGGCTTCAAGCTCGGCCAGAAATGGCTCGGCACCGGACGCGTCAAGCACGGCGCGCGCGCCCTCGGCGTCGCCGAACGCTGCCTGGAGATGGCGACCTCCTACGCCAAGCAACGCGCCACTTTCGGCAAGCCGCTCGCCGAACGCCAGGGCATCCAATGGATGCTGGCCGACATCTACATCGAGCTGGAGGCGGCGCGGCTCCTGGTGTTCCAGGCGGCGAGCAAGCTGGATGCCGGCGAAGACGCCCGCACCGACGCCTACATCTGCAAATATTTCGCCGACGAGATGGCGTTCCGCGCCGCCGACGCCTGCATGCAAATTCACGGCGGCATCGGCCTGACCACCGACTTGCCGATCGAGAAATTCTGGCGGCAGCAGCGCAGCTACCGCATCACCGAAGGCGCGAGCGAGGTGATGAAACATGTCATCGCGCGCCATGTGCTGAAAACATATTGAGCAGAGGGGAAAATATCATGGCGACCAAGATCAAGGCGACGAAGGCGACGGCCAAGCAGTACGAGACCATTCTGATCGACAAGGACAAGGGGATCACCACGATCACCTTCAACCGGCCCGATCAGCGCAATGCCATGAGCCCGCAGCTGCATATGGACATGGCCGATGCGCTCGACGATCTCGCCGTCGATCCGCAAACGGAAGTGCTGATCATCACCGGCTCGGGCAAGGCTTTCAGCGCCGGGCAGGACATCAAGCTCTATTTCCGCGGCACGCAGGACGATCCCGCCGCGCGGCACAAGGCGCGCAACGCGTCGAACGAATGGCGCTGGCAGAAACTGTCGCGTTTTCCCAAGCCGACCATCGCCATGGTCAACGGCTTCTGCTTCGGCGGCGCCTTCACCCAGGTCTGCGCCTGCGACTTCGCCTTTGCCGCCAACGAGGCGACCTTCGGCCTGTCGGAAGTCAACTGGGGCATCCTGCCGGGCGGCATCGTCGCCTGGAACGTGGTGCAGGTGATGGGCTATCGCAACGCCATGTATTATTCGGTGACCGGCGAGCCGTTTGACGGCAAACGGGCGGTCGAGATCGGCATGGTCAACAAGAGCTTCCCCAAGGCCAAGCTGCGAACCGAAACGGTGAAATTCGCCCGCATGCTGCAGGAGAAGAGCCCGGCCGCCATGCGCTACACCAAGGAAGCGGTGCGCGCCGTGCGCTTCATGAACGAGCCGCAGGCGGCCGACTATCTCAACGCCAAGAGCGACGCGCTGAAATATGTCGACAAGGAGAAAAGCCGCGAGCAGGGCATGAAGCAGTTTCTCGACGACAAGACCTATCGTCCGGGGCTCGGCCATTTCAAGCGCCAGAAGGCCAAGTGACCGCTAAAGCGGATTATGATATGGCTCGGACATGACGATTCGTTCGGGACGCATTTTCCATGACAGGCTCCGCGCCGCTGTTCTGCCGCTTACGCTTGCCGCGCTGTTGGGCGTCGCCGGCTGCGCCCAGGCGCAATCGGGGGGGCAAATGAGCCAGTCCGATCTGCCGGCCGGCGCCATCGCCACGGGCGACGGCGTTTATATGGTGCCGATCGCGCCGGACGAGACCGGTTGCATGCAATATCGCATGCATGCGCCCGGCAAGGCCGTGGTGCAGGTGATCTTCTATCGCGCCGCCGATGGCAAGTTCACGCCGGACCGCAGCAAAGCCGATTGCGGAAAAAAGCCTTAGGCGACGACTGAATATCATTCGGACGTCATGGCCGGACTTGTTCCGGCCATCCACGACTTTCTTATATCCGCACCGCAAGGCGTGGATGCCCGGAACAAGTGCGGGCATGACGATGTGGGTAGGCTTATTGGAACAGCTGCAACAGGTTTTGCGGCATCCGATTGGCCTGGCTGAGCATCGCCACGCCCGACTGCACCAGCACCTGCTTGGCGGTGAAGGCCGTCATTTCCGAAGCGACGTCGAGATCGAGAAGATCCGAGCGGGCCTTCTCCATGTTCTCAATCACCGTGTCGGAATTGCCGGCGGCGAAATCCAAGCGGTTCTGCGAGGCGCCGAGATTGGCGCGGATGGTGCTCAGGCGGTCGATGGCGGCGCTCAAAAGATCGGACACCTCGTCGGCATCGCTGCGCGAGGCGATCGTCGCGTCGGTCAGGTTCAGGGCGAGAATCGAGATCGACTGCGTGTTGATCAGGAGATCGTCGCTCTCCTCCGTGCCGCTGCCGATCTTGAAGCTGAATTCCTTGCCCGGCGACTGGTCGATCGATTCGTAGGCGGCGGCGACGCCGAACAGCGAATCGGCGAAGGCGGCGCTCTGGCCGCTGACCACGTTGAGCTGGTTGGAGAGGCTGCTGCTCGAAGAGGCCGTGACGTTGATGTCGATGCGCAACTGGGCCTGGGTCGCCTTGTCCAGGTCGATGATGCCGCGGCCGTAGATCTCGTCGATGCCTTCGTCGCCGAGATCGGTGGTGGTCGAAAACACCAGATTGGCGATCTCCGCGCCGCTCAGGTTCGAGGTGGTGCCGGTGCCGTACATCTCGCTCAGCACCGCGACGGCGCCGGCGACATGCGGCGCGGCCATCGAGGTGCCGGAATGGACGACGGTGTTGCTGGTCGCGCTGGTGCCGCCGTTATACAGGTCGGAGGCGATGTTC
>CAMAVH010000125.1 GCA_945861615.1 Rhizobium sp. Q54
GGCCTGGCGCCGGATGCCGCGCTCTCGTTCCAGATCGACAATCTGACCCTGACCCGCCTCGATCACGTGCTGACCCACGACGGCGGTCCGGCCCCCGGCGCCATGCGCCCCTGGCGCATCAGCCTGGTCAATTGGCTGCCGCGCTGAACTGCGTCACGCGCAGCCTGTTTCCTTCTTCATATAGGCGATCAAATCATCGAAGGTTTTCATGCCTTGCGGCAACTCGATGGCTGCGCCCGGATGCTTTGCCTGCCATTGGCGATGGACCGCTGAAGAGTGATCCAGGTAGGCGCAGGCTTCCTTAGTTTCCTTGCGGAAATAAGCGTTGTTGCTGAGCTGCATATAAACATTCGACGCCATGTCGAGCCGATCCGCTTCGGCAAAAAGCGCGACCGATTTATGCAGGTACTGATCTGAAAGAGCCAGATTCGCTGAGCTATAGGCCGCTACAGGTTGACGGATCGCAATGACACCCTCCTGCGCTCCGCCCAATCGCGCCAAGAAGCCATATTGGCGATAAACCTCGGCCAAACCAGCCTTGTCGTTCTTTGCCTCAAAGAGGGGGATCGCCTCGTCTAGCTGGCGACGGGCCTGCGCGGCACGACCTACGCGCGTTAGCTGCTCGGCCTGCGCCACTTTCACATTCGGATCGTTCGAATCTACGATGCCGACGCCTGCGCAGGCTGTTAGCGCCGTCAGCGCCGCGAGCGCGACAACAGTCCTGAACAACATCGAGGGCCCCATTTTCCCAGTCAATGCTGAGGATTATTAGGAAGCCTGCCGACTTTGTCCATAAAACGCATTCCTATAGTCCCCTCTAACTACAGACATTCGACCCAGCGGACTCGCCTCTGAAGAACCGCCATGTTACGGTCACGCCCGTGATGCGACAGGGAAGTCCGGTGAGGCCGCAAGGCCGAGGCCGGCGCTGCCCCCGCAACTGTAAGCGGCCCTTTTACGGATCATTCAGCCACTGGTGAGTTTCACCGGGAAGGCGATCCGCTCCTTCTTCGTTCATCGAAGAAGAGGCCGCGAGCCAGGAGACCTCCGCGTCACGCTTGAGGCAACCCACATCCTCGGAGGGAGGATCGCCGTGACGTCATCCGTGTCTGCGCACGCCCTGCGTGCGCCCATGCAAACACCATCCGGGCGCCAGCCCGGCGTCCTGCCCGTCCTGCCGCGCGTCACCCTGGTGATCGGTGGCGCGCGCTCGGGTAAGAGCGCCTATGCCGAAACCCTGATCGCCGACGCCTCGGCGCCCAACGGTCCGCGCCCGCTCTATATCGCCACGGCCGAAGCGCGCGATCCCGAGATGCGCGAACGCATCGCGCTGCATCGCGAGCGGCGCGGCGCCTTGTGGGAGACGGTCGAGGAACCGCTGCATCTCGCCGGCGCGCTGGTCGCCGGCGGCGGCCGTGCCGTGCTGGTCGATTGCCTGACCCTGTGGCTGACCAACCATCTGCTGGCGGGGCGCGATCTCGCTGTCGAGCGTGAGCGCCTGATCGCCACGCTCAACGCCCTCAACGGTCCGGTCGTGCTGATCGCCAACGAAGTCGGCCTCGGCATCGTGCCCGACAATGCGCTGGCGCGCGTCTTCCGCGACGAAGCCGGCCTGCTCAACCAGGCGGTGGCGCGCGCCGCGGGCCGCGTCGTCTTCATGGCCGCTGGCCTGCCGCTCATCATGAAGGATGAGACTTTGAGGACCGATCGATGAACCGCATTCCCGCCACCGTCGTCACCGGCTTTCTCGGCGCCGGCAAGACCAGCCTGATGAGTCATGCGGTGAAAGCCGCCAAGGGCCGCCGCCTAGCGCTCATCGTCAACGAGTTCGGCGAGACCGGCGTCGATGGCGGCATTCTCTCCGCCTGCGGCTTCGAAGGCTGCCGCGACGAGGACATCATCGAATTGGCCAACGGCTGCATCTGCTGCACGGTGGCCGACGATTTCCTGCCGACCATCGAAACGCTGCTCGGCCGCGCCGAACCGCCCGACGGCATCCTGATCGAAACCAGTGGCCTCGCCTTGCCCAAGCCGCTGGTCAAGGCCTTCGCCTGGCCCGAAATCAAATCGCGCGTGACGGTCGACGGCGTGATCGCCGTGATCGACGCCCGCGCCGTGCTCGACGGGCGCTTCGCCGACGATCCAGCGAAGGTCGCCGCGCAAGCCGCCGCCGATCCCAGCCTCGAGCATGACAACCCGCTCGAAGAAGTGTTCGAGGACCAGTTGGTCTGTGCCGATCTCGTCATCCTCAACAAGAGCGATCTCTTGACCGCTGCCGAGCTCGCTGCCGTCGAAACTGAGATACGCAAACGTCTCGCCGCGCACGGCCGTAGCGGCGTGAAGATCGTCGCGACCAAGCATGGCGCGGTGCCGATCGAGGTGCTGCTCGGCCTCGAAGCCGCCGCCGAAGACGACCTCGCCAGCCGCCCGTCGCACCATGAGACCGAGCTGGATCACGACCATGACGATTTCGAGAGCTTCAGCCTGCCGCTGGCGCCGGTCGCCGACATGGAGGGGCTGATGGCGACGCTCGCCAAGCTGGCCGAGGCCCACGACATTTTGCGGCTCAAGGGTTTCCTCGCCGTGCCGGGCCGCGATCTGCGCCATCTGGTGCAAGGCGTCGGCGCACGATTGACCGGCTATTTCGACCGGCCCTGGGGGGCGACCGAAGCGCGCGACGGGCGCCTCGTCATCATCGGCCAGAAGGGCCTCGACCGCGCCGCCATCGCGCGCGGCCTGCAGGGATATCTGCAAGGGCAAGCGGCCTGATGCATCTTCTCGCGGCGCAACCGGGCGAGATCGCCGACGGTTCGGCCGCGGTCGATCTCGGCCAGACGCCGGGCGACATCGTCTATCTCACCGCCGCCGACAGCGAGATCAGTTTGCTCGCTGCCGCCCAGCGCGCGCTGGGGCCGGATGCGCCAACCCTTCGCCTCGCCAATGTCATGGCGCTCGGCCACAATTATTCAGTCGATCTCTATGTCGAAAATGTCGTCGCCAAGGCCAAGCTGGTGATCCTACGCCTGCTCGGCGGACGCGGCTATTGGCCCTATGGCCTCGGCGAGATCGTTGCGGCTTGCCGCGCCAAACGGATCCGCCTCGCCTGCCTGCCGGGCGACGACGCGCCCGATGCCGACCTGATGGAAGGCAGCACTTTGCCCGCTGAAGCGGTCCATCGCCTGTGGCGTTACATGATCGAAGGCGGGCCCGACAATGCCGGCAATCTGCTGCGCTACGGCGCCGACCTCGCCGTCCGCGCCGCCGACTGGCAGGAACCGAAGCCGCTGCTGCGCGCCGGCCTCTACTGGCCCGGCGGCGCCGGCAGCCTCGCCGACGTCCAGCAACACTGGCCGGCGGAGCGTCCCGTCGCGGCGATTCTGTTCTATCGTGCGCTGCTGCAGGCCGGCAATCTCGCCCCCGTCGACGGGCTGATCGCAGCGCTCGACAAAGCCGGCCTCAACGCCCTGCCGATCTTCGCCGCGAGCTTGCGCGAGCCCCAGTCCGCCGCGATCGCCGAAGAACTGCTGGCCGGCGCGCCGCCCGACGTGATTCTCAACGCCACCGGCTTTTCGCGCGTCACGCCCGGCGAGATATACACGCCAAGCCATGACGCGCCCGAACTGCAGGTGATTTTCTCCGGCGGCACGGAAGCGACTTGGCGCGACGGGACGCGCGGCCTGTCCCCGCGCGACATCGCCATGAATGTCGCCCTGCCCGAAGTGGACGGTCGCCTCATCACCCGCGCCGTCTCCTTCAAGGCCGCCGCTGCGCGCGATGCGTTGACAGAAGCCGATATCGTCTCCTATGCGCCGATCCCGGACCGCCTGCGTTTCGTCGCCGAACTGGCCGGCGGCTGGGCACACCTGCGCCGCAAAGCCGCCGGCGAACGCCGCGTGGCGCTGGTGCTCGCCAATTACCCCAATCGCGACGGCCGTATCGGCAATGGCGTCGGCCTCGACACGCCGGCCTCCGCCATCGTCATCCTCAAGGCTTTGCAAGACGCGGGCTATGACGCCCGCGATCTGCCGGACGGCGGCGCCGACTTGGTCGCGCGCGTGCTCGCCGGGCAGACGAACGATCACACGCGGCGCGGCATCGAAAGCGAAAATCTGTCGCTCGCCGACTATCAGATATTTTTCGCCCGCCTGCCCAAAACCGTGCGCGAGGCCGTGACGGCGCGCTGGGGCGCGCCCGAGGCCGACCCGTTCTACCGGCCCGGCGATACCGATTGCGGCCGCTTCGCCATCGCCGCCTTTCGCTGCGGCAATATCGCCGTCGGCCTGCAGCCGGCGCGCGGCTACAACATCGATCCGAGCCAGAGCTATCACGATCCGGCGCTGGTGCCGCCGCACGGCTATCTCGCCTTCTACGCTTGGTTGCGCGAGAATTTCTGCACCGACGCCATCGTCCATCTCGGCAAGCACGGCAATCTCGAATGGCTGCCCGGCAAGGCGCTGGCGCTCTCCGAGGACTGCCTGCCGGAAGCGGCGCTGGGTCCCCTGCCGCATCTCTATCCCTTCATCGTCAACGATCCGGGCGAGGGCACGCAAGCCAAGCGCCGCGGCGCCGCCTGCATCGTCGATCACCTCACCCCGCCGCTGACGCGCGCGGAATCCTATGGCCCCTTGCGCGATCTCGAACGGCTGGTCGACGAGTATTTCGAAGCGTCGGGCGTCGATCCGCGCCGCTGCAAATTGCTGTCCGGCGAAATTCTCGATCTAGCGCGCCGGCACGGCATCGCCGCCGACTGCGGCATCGCCGCCGAGACGGGCGAGACCGACGCGCTGGCCAAGCTCGACGGCTATCTTTGCGAACTCAAAGAATTGCAGATCCGCGACGGGCTGCATATTTTCGGCGTCAGCCCGGCCGGCGATCAACTCACCGATCTGCTCGTGGCGCTGGCGCGGGTGCCGCGCGCCGGGGCCGATGGCGAAACATCGCTGCTGCGCGCGCTGGCTGCCGATCTCGCCCTCGACCTCGATCCGCTCGCTTGCGACATGGCGGACGCCTGGAATGGGCCGCGCCCAGCCGCACTGCTCCACGACTCGCCATGGCGCACCGCTGGCGACACGGTCGAGCGCTTGGAACTGCTGGCGCGCAAGTTGGTCGCCGGCGCAGCGACAGCCGATGCCGCCTGGCACCGTACGCAGAGCGTCATGGCGCAGATCGACGGCAGCTTACGCCCTGCCGTCGCCGCCTGCGGCGACAAGGAAATCGCCGGCCTGCTCACCGGCCTCGCCGGGCGCTTCGTGCCGCCGGGCCCGAGTGGCGCGCCGACGCGCGGCCGGCCAGACGTGCTGCCCACCGGGCGCAATTTCTATTCGGTCGACACGCGCGCCGTGCCGACGCCCGCCGCCTGGACGCTCGGTTGGAAATCCGCCGCCTTGCTGATCGAACGCCACGCCCAAGAGAAGGGCGAATATCCGCGCGCCGTGGCGCTGTCGGCTTGGGGCACGTCGAACATGCGCACCGGCGGCGACGACATCGCGCAAGGCCTGGCGCTGATGGGCGTCAAGCCGACCTGGGACAATGCCTCGCGTCGCGTCACGGGTTTCGAGATCCTGCCGCTGTCGATCTTGAATCGTCCGCGCGTCGACGTGACCTTGCGCGTCTCGGGCTTTTTCCGCGATGCCTTCCCCGGCCTGATCGATCTGGTTGATTCGGCGGCGCGCGCCGTTGCCGCGTTGGATGAAACGCCCGCCGACAATCCCCTCGCCGCCCGCGCGCGCGAAGAACAGGCGGCGCTGATCGCATCGGGCGCGACGCAGAAGGATGCAGAACGCCGCGCGACCTATCGCGTCTTCGGCTCCAAGCCAGGCGCATACGGCGCCGGACTGCAGGCGCTGATCGACGAGCGCGGCTGGACCACGGCCGGCGATCTCGCCAAGGCTTACGTCGCCTGGAGCGGCTATGCCTATGGCGCAGGCAGTGAAGGCGCGCCGGCGCACGAGACCTTCGGCAAGCGCCTCGCCCGCGTCGAAGCGGTGCTGCACAATCAGGACAACCGTGAACATGACTTGCTCGATTCCGACGACTACTACCAATTCGAAGGCGGCATCGCCGCCGCGGTGACCGAAGCGCGAGGGCAAGCGCCGGAGATCTATCACAACGATCATTCGCGCCCAGAGAGCCCGCGCATCCGCACTCTGCGCGAAGAGATCGGCCGCGTCGTGCGCGCCCGCGCCGTCAATCCCAAATGGCTCAAGGGCGTCATGCGCCACGGCTACAAGGGCGCGTTCGAGATGGCCGCCACGGTCGATTATCTCTTCGCCTTCGCGGCCACGACCAATGCGGTGGCCGATCATCATTTCGACGCGCTCTATGACGCCTATATCGCCGATCCGACGGTGCAAGCGTTTGTTGCGGACGCCAATCCGGCGGCGCTCAAGGAGATGAGCGCGCGGCTCTTGGAGGCGCAGGAGCGCGGCCTGTGGCAGCCGACCTCCAACCGCGCCGTGCATGAATTGATGAAACTTTCCGGCAAGGAAACTGTCCTATGACCGAGATCGACGAAAACCAGCGCGCCAACGAGAAAGCCCGTATCCGCAAGGAATCGCGCGACAAGATGATGGCGGGCAAGACCATCGAGAAGGGCCTCGTCATCGTCACCACCGGCACCGGCAAGGGCAAGTCGACGGCGGCCTTCGGCATGGTCTTGCGCGCCGTCGGCCATGGCATGCGCGTCGGCATCGTGCAGTTCATCAAGGGCAAGTGGGACACCGGCGAGCGCACGGTGCTGGAGAAATTCCCCGACCAGGTGACGATCCGCGCCATGGGCGAAGGCTTCACCTGGGACACGCAGGATCGCGCGCGCGACATCGCCAGCGCCGAAGCCGCCTGGGCCGAAGCCAAGCGGCTGATCATGGACGCCAGCTATCGCATGATCGTTCTCGACGAGCTGAACATCGCCCTGCGCTACGATTACCTCGACATCAAGGACGTGCTGGCAACGCTCGCGGCCAAGCCCGCCGACACCCATGTGATCGTCACCGGCCGCAACGCCAAGCCCGAGCTGATCGAGGCGGCCGATCTCGTCACCGAGATGACGCTGGTGAAACATCCCTTCCGCGCCGGCGTGAAGGCCCAGGCGGGCATCGAATTCTGACATGACGAAGACCGCGGCTCTCATGGTGCAAGGCACCGGCTCGGACGTCGGCAAGTCGCTCGTCGTCGCCGGCCTCTGCCGCCTGTTCGCCGACCGCGGCCTCGCCGTGCGCCCCTTCAAGCCGCAAAACATGTCGAACAATGCCGCCGTCACCGTCGACGGGGGCGAGATCGGCCGCGCCCAGGCACTGCAGGCCAAAGCCTGCCGCACGCCGCAGCTCGCCGACATGAACCCGGTGCTGCTCAAGCCGCAGGGCGAACGCACGGCGCAGGTCGTTGTCCAGGGCCAGGCGCGCGGCGCGACAAGCGCCAGCGGCTATCGCGATCTCAAGGCCGGCCTGATGCCGCATGTGCTCGATAGTTTCTCGCGCATCGAAGCCGCCGCCGAACTGGTGATCGCCGAAGGGGCGGGCAGCCCGGCCGAAGCGAACCTGCGCGACAACGACATCGCCAACATGGGTTTCGCCGAAGCCGCCGATCTGCCGGTGATCCTGGTCGCCGACATCGAACGCGGCGGCGTGCTCGCCTCGCTCGTCGGCACCCATGCGCTGCTGTCAAAGAGCGAACGCGCCCGCGTGAAAGGCTATGTCATCAACAAGTTTCGCGGCGACCCGGCCCTGTTCGCCCCGGCCATCGACATCATCGAGACGCATACCGGCTGGCCTTGCCTCGGCGTGCTGCCCTGGTTTCAGGATGCGGCGAAGCTGCCGGCGGAAGACGGCATGGCGCTGCCGAGCCG
>CAMAVH010000126.1 GCA_945861615.1 Rhizobium sp. Q54
GGCTGCACGGCTCAGACCGTCCAGAAAGAGCCGGCAGAAGACATTTCCTACCAAAGCACGGAGCTGTTCGCGCAGGGCGCGTACCGCTTCGTCAGCGAACAGCGTTTCTCCAAGTCGCCGGAAGATGCCGAGCCGTTCGGCCTTGAAGAGACCTTGGTCGTCTTCAAGGATGGCCGCGAGATCGATCGCCGCAAAGAATGGCGTTGGGAAGTCTATCAGGCAGAAGGCTTCTCGAAGGCTCCTCCTTCGCCAAAGCCCGGCGCCGACATCACCGGCGACGGCACTCCCGATATCGTTCTCATGGAGTATTCCGGCGGCGCCCATTGCTGCTCGACCTATTACATATTCGAGCTCGCCGAGCCGCTGCGCGTCACCAAAATTTACACCGGCGATGCGCCGCTTTTCTTCGAGCAGTTGGACGATAGCCCTAGCCTCGAGGTGAAGCTCTTTGACGACAACTTCTCCTATTGGCGCGCCGCCTATGCCAACAGCGCCGCGCCTGAAGTCGTGTTGCGCTATCGCGACGGCGCCTACCAACCAGCGCCGGATCTCATGCGCGGGCCAGCGCCTTCGCAGCGAGAATTGGAAGAATGGGCCCGGCAAGCGCGCAGCGCAGGCGATTGGATCATGACGACCAAGCCGCGCGGCAGCGATTCGAACTACGACGTTTCTTCCGATCTGCTTATTCCTTTGATCGACCTCATTTACCGAGGTCACGCCGATCTCGTGCGCCGATTCACGGACATGGCTTGGCCCGCCGCGAAACCTGGCAAGGCCGCCTTCATCGAAGAGTTGATGGAATGCCGCATTCGGCGCAGCAAATATTGGCCGGCGGTCGCGGCCATGAACGGCCTGCCCGCCGATCCCTCGATCGGCAAATGTCCCGCCGACGACGAGGGCTGAGCGGGGCTATCTGTAAGGAACGCCTTCAAGAAGTCGCAGCCGCGTCTCCACCGCTTTGGCGCTGTCGGACATGGACTGCTTGTTGGCACGCGAATCCCAGGCGTTCTGCTCGAGCCAGTCGAAATATTTGCCGACGCTGCCGATGCCCTGCTTATGGACGGCCCCCACCAGATTGCCCTTGCTCACCACGATATCGCCCTCAAGGCCCTTGATGGTCTTGCCGATGCGCGAGCCATAGTTCTTGATGTAGCGCGTCTCGATGATCTCGGTCAGATCCTTAAGCGCCGCATCCTGCGCCCGTGGGCTATTGAGGAAATCCTCGGCGCTATTTACGCCGTATTTCCCTGTCCAGCTGCCGTCCCTCCGGATCATTCCCACATCGAGCAAGGCCGGCCGACGCATCTGATAACGCCCAAGGGCGTAGCCGTCGCCGTCGTCGCGCCGCGTGCCATAGCCGTCATAAGGATGGCCGGGCACCTCTTGGGCCGCGACCCCGTCCTTGAAGCCTTGCGGAACGTCGTCTTGAGTGAGGCGCGACAGCAGGCTGTCGGGCAGTTCGGCCGGCGGATTGGGCTCGATGTCCGTGATGCGCACGTTCTGCTTGGCGCGCGGCGTCTTGGCGGCGATTTCCTGCAGCAGCTCATTCTCGCGCGGGTCGCCGAGCAGCATCTTCATGCCGATCGGCCAGATCATTCCTCGCCCTCCTCAGTCGCCGCAACGATGGCTTTCGCCGTCTTGCGCGCCGGCGCTTTCGCCGCGGCCGGTCGCGCCGGCTCCTTGACGTACATTTCGAAGGCGGCGGCGAGCGCCACCACGTCGGCGGCGGAATGGCGCGCTTCGCGGCATTCCACGGCCAGGCTCAGGCATTCCAGGCGGACTTCCTCGGGCGTCATGGTCTCTCCTCTTCAGCGGGGCGGGGTCAGCGCGGTGGGTTAAGCTCGTCATATTCGAACAGGGCGTAACGCGGTCGGCGGGCATCGAAGCTGCGCGGCCGCACCGGGTAGGCGAAGGTCAGCGCCAGCGCGTCGCCCCAATCGGGCGAGGCGACGCCGCGCGATTTCATGTCGTCCTTGCTTTCCAGCCGCAGCCGGCCCTTTGCGTCGAAGCCGTATTCCGGGCCGCCGAGATCGTCGATCAGTTCGGGCGCGGCGCCCGCCAGGCTGCCGCCGCCCTTGAGCCAATCGCGCATGCGCGACCACATCTCGGCGCGCAAATTGGCGTGACGGCCCTCGTCCGCCGCGCGCGATCCCGCATTCACGTCGGTCACGCGATGGCCGAGCTGGCGCAAACGGTCGACCACGCCGGCGCCGACCCCGCCGCCATCGACCATCACGCCATCGGGTCGCAGCCGCACGATCGCTTCGGCGACGCGCCCCGCGAGTTGCATGGTGTCGAGCCCGCGAAAGCTCACGGCTTCGACGATCTCCGAACCGGCGCGCGCCAGAATGACAGAGGCGTCGTCGCCGTAGCGTGCGACATCGACGCCGAGCACCAGCGGCGCGTCGGGCGACGGCGCGGCCTCGCTGGCGCGCGCCGCCGTCACCAGGTCTTCCCCGATGAACTGGCTGTTGCCGGCGCGCGGAAAGACGCCGCGCACGCGCACCCGCACGAAATCCGAATCCTCGCCATAGTCGTCCAGCCAGCGCCGGATTTGCGCGCTATTGGCCTTGCGCGCCTGGCGCGAGTCGACGCTGCGCACCGTCCAGCGATGGCGATAGCGCCGGAAGCACTCGCGAAAGCGCCCCGTGTTGCGCGTCGGGTTGCCGAGCGCCACCCACAGCGCGCCGGGCGTCGCCATGGCGCCCTCGGCGACGTCCCAAATGTCATCCGCGATGGCGCTCGCCTCGTCGAACAGCATCAGCACATGCTTTTCATGGGTGCCGGCGAAGGCTTCCGGCCGATCCTTCGACCAGGGCACCGCGGCGGCGAACCAGGTCTCCGGGCTTTCGGCGAAGACAAAACGATCCGTCGTCCAGCCGAACCAATGTTTGTTGGCGGCCAGGCGGTGCCATTTCGCCAGTTCGCGCCAGGTTTTGTTCCGCAGTTGCGCCGCCGTGTTGGCCGTCACCACCACCTGCGGATGGTCGCGTGTCGAGAGAAACCACAGCACCAGCCAGGCCGACAGCGCCGTCTTGCCGACGCCATGGCCCGAGGCGACGGCGAAGCGCACGGCGTCGTTGGTCGCCTGCGCCTGGCGCAAGCTGTCGCCCAGCGCCGTCAACACGTCCGCCTGCCAGGCGTCGGGGCCCGGCTCGTCCGACAACTTGTCCTCTCCCCACGGAAACACGGCGCGCACGAAGCCCAAGGGATCGAGGGCGTAGCCGGCAAGGCGCTTGGCGAGGTCGCGGTCGTTCATCGCTTCGCCGTCTTGCGCTTGCGGGCGCCGGCCGTCGATTTGGCCTTCGACTGGCCGGCCGCTTTCGGCCGGCGCCAGGCGGCGGCGATGACATCGCCCAACTCGGGCAAGGATTTGTCGCCGGCGACCGGCGGCAATTGGGCGATCTGGTAGGCGGCGAGATGACGCGCCAGCGCCACGCGCAGATTCGGATCGAGATCGCTGCTCTTGGCCAGCTTCGCCATGATCGCCAGCGGATCGCAGCGCAGCGCCGCCAGCCGGGCGGCGACCTGGCGCGGCGTGAGCGGCCGCAAGGCAGACAGCGCGGGCGCGACAGCCGATGGATCCGCAGCCTGGCGTTGTGCCAACCGCCACGCGCGCAAGTCAAAGCGCCGCGTCGTCATGCGCGCCTCCATTCTCGGGACTGTCGGAAAGGGTCTAGAGATGCAAAAAGGCCCGCAGTTTCCTGCGGGCCTTTTGATCTTCGACGATAGAAACAATGATACAGGAAGATATAAACGAGCTCAAGATTAATCACGGCACCGCGCGAATTTCTCTCTTCAGCGCGCCATCATTTTTAAACGCCAGCCGCACCGCATCCTCTTTCGTCAGCGGCGCGTTGAGCCGCGCGAGAATCGCGTCGAGTCCGCTCGCGCGGACCTTGCGCAGCGTCGTGTGGCTGCGTCCGTCGAGGTCTTCCAGCTTGCGCCAGGCGATTTTGCAGGCGCGCGCCCAGACGATGCGGCGCTGCTCGGCTTCCATCCACAACAGCCAGGCCACCGTCTCGTCGGCGCGGTCGATCGCATCCGGTGTTGGCGCCGCCACGCGCGGCCGCTGCGGCGTGAAGCCGAAGGCGTCGAGCGAACCGCGCACCACCTCGGGCCAGCGCACCATTTGGCGCGACGGGATGTCGCGGATCGTCAGCTTGAGCGCCACCAATGTCTTCGCCGCCTCCTCCAGCCGCGACTCGATCTCGGCCAACGTCCAGAATTTCGCGCCCGCATCGGTCATCGATATGCTCCCCATGATCAGTCTCGCTCGGATGCGGCGGCGACGTCATATCGCGCACCATAGAGCCGGTCGCCGAGCTGGCGGACCAGCTCGCGCTCCGGCCAGGTCAGCCGGTCGTCGCCGTCGCGCAAGGACAGCACACCGTCCTGGCGCCAGGCGCGCCGGCGCAGCCCTTCCATCTCGGCCAGGCTGGCGGCGGCGCGCGGCAGAAAGCGGCCCAAACTTGAGAGCACCGGGCTGCGGCGGGTTGGATCGTCGTGTCTCCCCGCCGGCCTCTGGCCGGGTTCCTTAAAGTCAGCCGGCCTCTGGCCGGCCAGGGACTTTCCATCTGGCGTCATCGGGTCCTCATTTGCCTATTGGCGCGCTTTTCTGATGGACCCCATCGTAATTATAACTTACCTTAAGTCAAGTAATTCTTACCATGACGGCCGTAAGTTTAGCTTTCATAATGCGCGCCATGTCGGAAACCGAAACCCCAGACGAGCCGAACGAGAACCTAGTGCCGCTCGAGACGGAGCCTGTCGCGGCGCCTTCGCCGGCGACCTTGGGCACCCGCTTGCGCGCCCGTCGGGAAGCCGTCGGCCTGACCCAGGAGAAGCTCGCCAAGCAGTGCGGCGTCAGTCGCGCCGCCGTGGCGCAATGGGAAGCCGGCGTCACCCGGCCCGGCCTCGACAATCTGGTGCGCGCCGCCAAGGCGCTCGACGTCTGGCTGTCCTGGCTGACGGCCGGCGACCAGTCGCTGCCCGACGGCCCCTCGCCCTTTCCGTCGGCCGCGAGCCGGCGCCAGATTCCGGTGATCGACTATGTCCGCGCCGGACTGTGGTATGCCGTGGCCGACCCTTACGCGCCGGGCGGCGGCATGGACGACATCGCCACCGACCTCGACCTGTCGCCCAAGGCCTTCGCCCTGGTGGTGCGCGGCGAAAGCATGGATCCGGAATTCCGCGACGGCGACAAGATCATCATCGACCCGGAGGTCGTGCCGCAGCCGGGCGACTTCGTCGTCGCCAAGCTCGACCGCGAGGACGAGGCGACCTTCAAGAAATACCGCCCGCGCGGCGCCGATAAAGACGGCGCCCCGATCATCGAGCTGGTGCCGATCAATCCCGATTGGCCGACGCTGATGATTAATGCCGAGCAGCCGGGCCGCATCGTCGGTACGCTGATCGAGCATCGCCGTTATCGCCCTAGGCGTTAACCGCGACGTTAGGCTGGCTTAAAACCTGCCTTTGATCGATTGAAATCCCGTAAGTCGATATTGAAGAAATAGTAAGAATATCTTACTATTGCCGCCTTCACCATTTTAGAAGGAGATGCGGCATGAGCCTCGACGCGGCGGCGGTCCTGACCGCCCTCGCCGCGCTCGAACGGAGCCATGACGGCCCCCTGCCGCCGCAAGCCTGGGACAGCCTGCGCCATGGCCCGGCCGACCTCCGCGCCGCCACGATGCGGCAGGAAGCCGCCGCCCTGCAGCGGACGCGCGCCTGGCGCCTGCTCGACAGTGCCGGCCGCTGGCGTTGCCGCCGCGCGCCGGAGCGGGCGGACGCCAATATCCGCGCCGCGCGCCAAGCGCTCATGAGCTGGCGTGCTCTCGCCTTCGTGATGCCAGAGGAGAAAAAATAACGCCTTTTTAACCAAACCCCCGCTAGATCAAACCAACAGATTGCGGGCAGCCGTCACCCAGCCCGCGGGCGAGCCGCATCAGCGTGCCGCATGACAGTCTCCGGGGGATTCATCGCTTGCTGAGAACGCCTATCCAGCCACCGGCCAAACGGCCGCTTGGCGCCGCGCTCTTGGCCGCCGCGCGCAAGCACGCCAGCGGCGGCATGGTCGCCAAGCGTTTGGCGACGCTGCGCTCCAGCGCCATGGCGCGCAAGCTGGAGCTCTGCGAGACGATTCTCGAAAGCATGTCGCAAGGCTATTGCGCTTACGACTCCGAACTGCGGCTGATCGGCTACAACGCCCGCTACATCGAACTGCTCGGCTTCGATCCCAACTTCATCCGGATCGGCATGACGCTGGCCGAGGTGCTGCGCGACCTGGCCTGGCGCGGCGATTTCGGCGACGGCGACATCGACCGGATCGTCGCCGAGCGCCTTGCCTTCCATGGCGGTCCCGACAAGTTCATGGAATTCGAGCGCGTCCGCGCCGACGGTGTCGCACTCGCGATCTGCCGCCGGCCGATGCCGGCTGGCGGATTCATCACCACCTTCACCGACGTCACCGAACAGCGGCGCGCGCAGAGCGCGCTCGTCGGCCAGTCGGCCCTGCTGGAAACCACGCTGCATCACATGTCGCACGGCGTCGTCGTCTACAACGCCAATCAGGAACTGGTGATCAGCAACGACGTCCATCGCCAGTTGCTCGAATTGCCTCCCGGCCTCGCCGTGCCCGGACGCAAGTACGAAGATATCCTGCGCTTCAATGCGCTGCGCGGAGAATTCGGCCCCGGCGATCCCGAAGAGACCGTCCGCAAGTATCTCGCCTCGGTCGCCCGCCAAGACCATCATCGCCGCGAATATACCCGTGCCAACGGCGTCTGCATGCTGGTGCGCCGCGCGCCGATGCCGAACGGCGGCTTCGTCATCACCTACGTCGATATCAGCGAGCAAAAGCGCGCCGAGACGGCGCTGATCGCCGCCAAGGAACAGGCCGAAGTCGCCAACCGCTCGAAGAGCGAATTTCTCGCCAACGTCAGCCATGAGCTGCGCACGCCGCTCAACGCCGTGATCGGCTTTTCCGAGATGATGCGCGACCGCATGTTCGGCGCCCTCGGTCATCACAAATACGACGAATATGCGCGCGACATCAATCTGTCGGGCCGCCATCTGCTGTCGATCATCGAAGACATTCTCGATCTCTCGAAGATCGAGGCTGGTCGCATCGATCTCGATGAGGAGGCGATCGACATCGCGCGCGCGGTGGCCAATTGCGTCAGCATCCTGCGCACCCGCGCCGAAGCGGCCGGCGTGCTGATCATCACCAACGTGCCGGACGAATTGCCGCGTTTGCGCGGCGAATCGCGCAAGATCAAGCAGATCCTGCTCAACCTGATGTCCAACGCCGTGAAATTCACGCCGTCCGGCGGGCGCATCATTCTCGACGTCTATCAGATGAGCGGCGGAGAGCTGCTGTTTCGCGTGCGCGACGATGGCATCGGCATCGCGGCCGCCGACATCCCGACGGCGCTGGAGCCGTTCGGCCAGATCGAAAATACCCTCAGCCGCAAGCACCATGGCACCGGCCTCGGCCTGCCGCTCAGCAAGGCCTTCGCCGAACTCCATGGCGGTCGTCTCGAACTCGCCAGCGAGCTCGGCAAGGGGACCACGGTCACGATCGCCTTCCCGCCCGACCGCCTGATCGCCGCGGCCTGATCGCCGTTTAGGACAGAGAACTTCCGGCGATGTCGATCTCGACGGCCGTGCCGCCGAGCTTCTCCGCCAATGCCACGAAGCCATCGCCGGCAGCGGCGAGCCGCGCCGCGTCGGTGGCGCGCAGCACGATGCGCACGCCCTGCTCGCCGGGCCGGCCGAACGACGGATA
>CAMAVH010000127.1 GCA_945861615.1 Rhizobium sp. Q54
TTTCCGGGCGATAGACCAGATCCAGCCCGACCGTCACCTGCTTGGGCGGCAGCGTCTCGGCATAGGCGTTGATCTTGTCGAGTTCGTCTTCGCTGAACAGGCCGCTGCCCCAGACGAAATGGGGTAAGCGTGAATGGACCGGCGGACGCGGCGGGATGGGGAAATGGAACATGGCGGGACTTTAGCGTGGCGGCGTTGGCGCGCAAGCGCTCCGTGACAGGAAGTCCCATCGTCGCGCGGCCGCCGAGCGCGCGCATTGATTCAGCGCAAACGGGAATTCGGCGCAATCAAGCAGGAGGTAGAAAGACGAGAGGAAGTGGTGGGCGCGACAGGGATTGAACCTGTGACCCCTACCATGTCAAGGTAGTGCTCTACCGCTGAGCTACGCGCCCGCACCGATGGATTGCCAGGAATTCATGCGGGCATGCATTCATGGGGGCGGTTGACCGCCGCCCGCCCTTCGGGGGAAGCGACTTATACCCGATCGGTCCGGCAATTCAAGATCGTTCCCGCCTGCCCCCCAGCGCGCCGAAACAGGCCGGATCGCTGGGAAAATCCGCGAAATCGCCGACTTCCCCGGCCTCCGGGTGACAGGCCGGCGGATTGCGCTACACTGTGGCCATGTCCTTTGGTGAACAGAGTTCGCGCCCGGCGATCCAGGCGGTACCGGTCGGTAGCGACGACCATCCTGTCTGCGAGGTGCTGGAGCCGGCGCGCCAGACGCTTGCCGCCGTCTTCGCCTCGCCCCATAGCGGCGACCACTATCCCGACGACTTCATCGCCGCCTCGCGCCTCGATCCGCACGCGCTGCGCCGCTCGGAAGACAGCTTCGTCGACAAGATCTACGGCGCCGCCCCTGAGATCGGCGCGCCCCTGTTGCGCGCCTTCTTCCCGCGCGCCTACATCGACCCCAATCGCGAGCCCTTCGAGCTCGATCCCGAGATGTTCGAAGACGAGCTGCCGTCCTACGTCAACGCCACCTCGCCGCGCGTCGCCGGCGGCCTCGGCACCATCGCCCGCGTCGTCGCCAACGGCGAGGAAATCTATAATCGCAAGCTGCGCTTCGCCGAGGCGGCCGAGCGCATCAACGCGCTCTACCGCCCCTATCACCGCACGCTCCAGGGCTTGATCGAGCGGACGCGCGAGCAGTTCGGCTATTGCCTGCTGATCGATTGCCATTCGATGCCGTCGATCGGCGGCCCGATGGACCGCGACGCCGGCTTGAAGCGCGTGGATATGGTGCTCGGCGATTGCTTCGGCGCGTCCTGCGCGCCCGAGGTGACGCACATGGTGGACGCGGCTCTGACCGACCTCGGCTACCGCGTGACGCGCAACATGCCTTACTCGGGCGGCTTCACCACGGTGCATTACGGCCAGCCGGCCGCGCGCGTCCATGCGCTGCAGATCGAGATCAACCGCGAGCTCTACATGGACGAGCTGCGCTATACGCCCAAGCCCAAGCTCGCCGCCCTGACCGCCCATATGGGGCAGGTCATCGCGCTGTTGAAAAACCGCCTGCCCGGATTGATCGGCCAGCCGCGCTGAAGCAGCGCCCTCCTCCGCCGGACAAAAAAATAGGGCCGCGCAAGCGCGGCCCTGAAGTCTAGGGAGGAAACGCCCAAGAAGGGTGTCTACGAAGCGAGGGCGCATATCCCTCGTTCGCCCGGTAACAGTGGCATCCTTCCTGACCTAAATCAAATGTTTTATATAAGACTCAAACGGCGTCAAACCTGTCCTATTTCGTTGATAATCCACGAGACTCGCGACTGAGAGGCAAGGGCAGCCCGCTCGAAAATGACTGGCCGAAGCATGCCGCTGGCCTGGCATGGGGCTTGCGAGTGATCTGGGACCATGACCCAGACCCGACATCTTCGCACCACCCTCCTCGCCCTCCTGATCGGCGCCGCCAGCCTCTTGGCAGCGGCCGCCGGCGGCCCTCTGTCGGCCGCCCCGATCACCCCGCAGGTCTTTGACGCCAATAAGAAATCCTGCGCCGCCCCGATCGCCCGCCAAGAGCGCCTCAAGGGCATTCCGAGCCAATTGCTGGCCGCCGTGTCGCTCGCCGAGTCGGGGCGCTGGGACAAGGAAAACGCGGCAAGTTTTGCCTGGCCCTGGACAGTCACTGCCGAGGGCAAGGGGCAATTCTTCGCCAGCAAGGCCGAGGCCATCGCCCAGGTCCAGGCGCTCAAGGCGCGCGGCATCCGCAACATCGACGTCGGCTGCATGCAGATCAATCTGCAGTACCATCCCAATGCCTTCCCCGATCTCGAAACCGCCTTCGAGCCCGAGAGCAATGTCGCCTATGCCGCCAAATACCTGCGCGGCCTGTTCGACGACAGCAAGTCGTGGATCACCGCCGTCGGCAATTACCATTCGGCGACGCCGGAATTTCATTTCCGCTATCGCGCCAAGATCACCCAATTGTGGGGCAAGTCGCGCCGCCAGAGCGCTGAAGAGCGCCGCCTGGAAGTGCAGACGGCGTATCAGGAGCGCCGCGCCGCCTACGCGGCGCAAACCCCGCGCGCGCCGCTCGACATGACTGCGCGCCCGCCGCTGATGGGGGCGACCAGCGCCGCCGCCGTCCGTCCGTCGGCAAGCGGACCGGCCATGGCCATGCCGGTCGCCGCCGGCCGCCCGGTCCCGGTCGGCCAAGTCCTGCCGCGCAACACGGCCGTGCCGCTCCTGCGCCGCTAGCCCCGCCCTGCCGCACTGCGGCAAATCCCCGGAACCTTCGCCCCATACGGGAGTTTACTCCTAGCAGCGTTTCGCCGCCTACCCAGGCGGCGAGCCTGCGCGCGCGGGCCTGTCCACGGCCCTCCATATCCCTATTCATACAGCGGGCCGATCATGAGTACCCTCGACCTGGCCGTCATCGGCAATTGCATCTTCTCAGCCTTGATCGACAAGCAGGCGCGCATCGTTTGGTCCTGCATGCCGCGCTTCGACGGCGAGCCGGTCTTCTCCAGCCTGCTCGGCGGCGACGGCGCCGCGACCGTCTGGGATCAGGCCATCGACGGCGCCTTCGACATCGCCATCGATAATTTCGATCGCAGCGAACAGCGCTATTTGAAGAACAGCGCCATCGTCGAGACCATCCTGTACGACAAGGCCGGCGCGGCCTTGCGCGTCACCGACCTGGCGCCGCGTTTTAAGCAATTGGGCCGCATCTATCGCCCCGTCACCATCGTCCGCCGGCTCGAACCTTTGAACGGCACGCCGCGCATACGCATCCGCCTTCGGCCGCACGGCGGCTACGGCGCGGCGCGGCCCGAGATCACGCGCGGCAGCAATCACGCGCGCTACATCCTGCCGCATCAAACCCTGCGCCTGACCACCGACATTCCGATCTCTTTCGTCGTCGACGAAATCCCCATGCTGCTCGACCGGCCGGCCAATCTGGTGCTCGGCCCCGACGAGACGCTGCTCCGCCCGCTCACCGACTATGCGCGCGAAATGGAAGAGCGCACGGCCGACTATTGGGTCGAATGGGTGCGCTATCTGTCGTTGCCGCCGGAATGGCAGGAAGAGATCATCCGCGCCGCCATCACGCTCAAGCTCTGCTCTTTTGAGGAGAGCGGGGCGATCATCGCCGCCATGACCACCTCGATCCCCGAGGCGCCCGACACGCAGCGCAACTGGGATTACCGCTTCTGCTGGCTCCGCGACGCCTATTTTGTCGTCCAGGCGCTGAACAAGCTCGGCGCGACGAAAACGATGGAAGACTATCTCGGTTACATCGCCAACATCGCCGCCGGCGCCCAACACGGCGGTCTCCAGCCGGTTTACGGCATCATGCTGGAAGAGCGCCTGATCGAAAGCGAAGTGACGAGCCTCGCCGGCTACCGCGGCATGGGCCCGGTGCGCGTCGGCAATCAGGCTTACGAGCATATCCAGAACGACATCTACGGCAGCGTCGTGCTCGCCAGCACGCAGGCTTTCTTCGACAGCCGACTGATCCATCAGGGCGACCAGGCCATGTTCGAGCGCCTGGAGAAGATCGGCGCCGTCGCCGCCGATCTGCACGACAAGCCCGACGCCGGCCTGTGGGAGCTGCGCACCACCGCCCATGTCCACACCTATTCGAGCTTGATGTGCTGGGCCGCTTGCGACCGGTTGGCGAAAATCGCCACGCGCCTGCAACTGAACGACCGGGCGCATTACTGGCGCGCCACCGCCGCGCGCATCCACGAGACGATCCTGTCGCATGCCTGGAACGAAAAACGCGGCGCGCTCGCCAGCACCTTCGGCGGCGCCGAGATGGATGCCAGCCTGCTGCTGATCCCGGCGCTAGGCTTCCTGCCCGGCACCGATCCGCGCTTCCTCGGCACGCTCGCCGCCATCGAAAAGGATCTCCGGCGCGGCGACACCATGTTCCGCTACGCCACGCCGGACGATTTCGGCGTGCCGACGACGGCCTTCAACGTCTGCACCTTCTGGTACATCGAGGCGCTGATCTATGCCGAGCGGACCGACGAAGCGCGCGAGTTGTTCAAAGTCATGCTGGCGCGACGCAGCGCCTGCGGCCTGCTCTCCGAGGACATGGACGTGAAGTCCGGCGAGGCCTGGGGCAATTTCCCGCAGACCTACTCGATGGTCGGCCTCATCAACACGGCGATGAAACTCAGTCGCCACTGGGACGACGTGCTGTGAGCCGGCTGATCGTCATCTCCAATCGCGTCACCGTGGCAGACGGACGGCCCGCCAGCAGCGGCGGCCTGGCGGTCGGCGTGCTTGCCGCCTTGCGCGAAACCGGCGGCATCTGGGTCGGCTTCGGCGGCGAGACCCGCGAGACGCCGAGCGATACCGCCAAACGCTTCAATGCCGGACGCATCGACTACGCGACCATCGACTTCACGCCCGCCGATTATCAGGGCTACTACAACGGCTTCGCCAATTCGGTGCTTTGGCCGCTGTTCCACTACCGCCTCGGGTTGGTCAACTTCACGCGCGCGGCGCTCGGCGCCTATCAACGGGTCAATGCCCGCTTCGCCGACCTGACCTTGCCGCTACTGAAGCCGGACGACACGATTTGGGTGCAGGACTACCACCTGATTCCGCTCGGCGAGGAATTGCGCAAGCGCGGCGTGACGCAGTCCATCGGCTTTTTCCTGCACACGCCCTTCCCGGCCCGCCAGGTCTTTTCCTCCCTGCCGCGCCACAATTTGATCGGCGAAACTCTCGCCGCCTACGATGTCGTCGGCTTCCAGACCCAAAGCGATCGAAATAATTTCGTCGATTACGCCGTCAACAATCTCGGCGCGACGCGCATCGCCGACGGCCGGTTGCGTCTGGGCGGCCGCATCTTCAGCGCCGAGGCCTTCCCGATCGGCGTCGATGCCGACAACATCGCCGAGTTCGCCAAGCGCTCCGCCGAATCGCCGAGTGTCGTTCGGCTGCGCGACAGCCTGCAGGGCCGCGACTTGATGATCGGCGTCGACCGGCTCGACTACAGCAAGGGCCTGATCGAGCGGTTCGGCGCCTTCGAGCGGCTGCTGACGCGTTTTCCCGAACGGCGCAAACGCGTCACCTATATGCAGATCGCGCCGCCGACGCGCGCCGACGTCGCCGAATATTCGGAAATCCGCGCCAAGCTAGAAGCCAGCGCCGGCCATATCAACGGCGGTTTTGCCGAATACGACTGGATGCCGCTGCGCTATCTCAACCGCAGTTTCACGCGCCAGACGCTGGCCGGCTTCTTCCGCTACGCGCGTGTCGGCTTGGTGACGCCGCTGCGCGACGGCATGAACCTGGTCGCCAAGGAATATATCGCCGCCCAGGACCCGGCGGATCCCGGCGTACTCGTACTCTCCGCCTTCGCCGGCGCCGCCGAGCAGCTCGACAGCGCGCTGATCGTCAATCCTTACGACGTCGACGAGTTGGCCGAGGCGATGGACCGCGCCCTCGACATGCCGCTCGACGAACGCCAAGACCGCTGGCGCAAAGCGATGGAGTCGGTGACGCGTCAGGACATCAACCACTGGCGCAATAATCTCCTCGCCACCTTGCGCGCCGCCCGTATCCGCGCCTAAATGCGGCCATGAGCCCCCGCGACACGTCTCCTCTGCGCGCCCCTCGCCTGTTGGGGGATTTCGGCGGCACCACCGTGCGCCTTGCCTTGCAAACGCCCGGCGGGCCGGCGCGGCGCATCCGCCGCTATGTCGCCGCCGACTTCACCGGCATCGACGAAGCGCTGCATCATTATTTCGGCGAATTGCGCCTGCGCCCGAACATGCTGCCGCAGGCGGCGGCCTTCGCCATCGCCGGACCGGTGATCGGCACGCGCATCCGCATGACCAACCTGCCTTGGGCGATCTCCATGCCCGCGCTGCGCTGCGCCTTCGGCTTTCACACCCTGCTGGCGATCAACGACTTCGCCGCCGTCGCCGAAAGCATCCCCTATCTCGCGGCGCGGGATCGCCGCAAGCTCGGCGGCGGCGCGGCGGTCGCGGGAAAACCCATCGTCGCCTTCGGACCCGGCACCGGCCTCGGCGTCTCCGCCTTGGTGCCGGTCGAAGGCATGGCGGGCCGCTGGCAGGCCATCGCCACGGAAGGCGGGCATGTCACCCTGCCGGCCACTTCGCGCGAGGACGCCGCCATCGTCGCCGAACTGCAAAAACGTTTCGGCCATGTCTCCGCCGAACGCGTGCTATCGGGACCGGGCCTTGCCAACCTTCATGCCGCCTTGGCCGCGCTCGCCGGCGCGCCGCTCGACGCGCCGCTCGCGCCGGCGGCGGTGACGCGCGCGGCCCAACGCGGCGACAAGCTGGCCAAGCGCGCCGTGACATTGTTTTGCGCCATGCTCGGCACGGTCGCCGGCAATCTCGCGCTGACCTACGGCGCGCAGGGCGGCATCTATATCGCCGGCGGCATCGTGCCGAAGCTCGGCGCGCTGTTCGACGCCAAGACCTTTCGCGCCCGCTTCGCCGCCAAGGGGCGCTATCGCGGCTATCTCGAGGCGATCCCGACCTATCTGATCACGCACAAGCTGCCGAGCCTGATCGGCCTGGCGGCCGCGCTGGATCGCGCGCAGGCTGGCCGAACTACTCGTAGCGCTTGATCAGCAGACCGGCGCCGACGAGTCCGAGCGCGGCGAGCGCGAAGAAGCCGGCGCCGTAGCTGCCGGTCGCCGTCACCCAGGCCCCGAACAGGGTCGGCCCCAGCATCACCCCTGTGAAGGTAAAGAACAGCGAGCCGCCGGTCGCCATCACCGCCTGGCCGGGCGGCGCCAGGCGCGACAATTCGGCCAATTCGACGCCGTTCCAGCTGATCGCCGTCGCGCCATAGACCATGGCGATGGCGAACAAGCCCGCCAATGGCCAGCTCGGCGTCACCAAGGCCATGACGACGCCGCAGCCGGCCATCAGCAAGCCGAGCAGCATCAGCACATAGCGCGCGCTCAGCAGCAGGCCGGAAACGCTGCCCCACAGGATGCGCCCGCCGACGCCGGCCATCTGCGCCGCCGCCAGAATGAGTCCGGCGGTGACGAGATCGCGCCCGACGTCGACCACCAGATACGTGACGAGATAGGACAGCAGGCACATCTGCACGGCGGAAAAGGCCGTCGACAGCAAGGCCATGCGGCGCAGGCCGCGAATGCGCCAGACCATGCCGATGGCATGCAGCGGATTGACCATCAGCTTTTGCGTCGGGCTGCGGTCGGCGTCGAGCTGGCCGCGCAAGGGCTGCAACAGAAAAACGCTGATCGCGGCGAAGGCAGCGACGATCAAGGCCGCGCCCTTCCAGTCATAAAGCAGCACCAGCGGCGGCAC
>CAMAVH010000128.1 GCA_945861615.1 Rhizobium sp. Q54
AGACGGTGCTGGGAATTTGGGGATAACGAGTTTTATCAGCCATGACATCACCTCTCTAAGTGAATGATGCCACACCAATATTTAACGTCAATACCTTAAAGTTCCATTATTTATCAATATGTTATAAATTATAACTCTATATGAGTGGATGTAATTACACAAAAAAAATATTCCTAACTATTTGATTCCACTCAAAGAAAAAGCCCCGGTCTCGCGACCGGGGCTTTTCATTTTGGTGAACGCTGGATTATTCGACCAGCGCCGGCTCTTTCGGGCCCTTCTTGCTGGCCGGCTTGCCGGGCTTGGGCGGTTTCGGCAGGGCTTCGGTGATGACGAAGGCCGGCTTGTCGTCGGTGATCGTCACCGTGACCGTGCCGCCCTTGGCCAGCTTGCCGAACAAGAGCTCGTCGGCGAGCGGGCGCTTGATGTGCTCCTGGATCACGCGGCCGAGCGGGCGCGCGCCGAACAGCGGATCGTAGCCCTTCGTGGCGAGCCAAGCGCGGGCCGCCTGGTCGAGGACGATATGCACGTTGCGGTCGGCCAGCTGCTCTTCAAGCTCGATGATGAACTTGTCGACCACCTGGGCGATGATCTTCTGCGACAGGCCGGCGAACGGGATCACCGAGTCGAGGCGGTTGCGGAATTCCGGCGTGAACATCCGCTTGATCGCCTCTTCATCGTCGCCCGTGCGGATGCCGGAGCCGAAGCCGATGGCGGCCTTGGACATTTCGGCGGCGCCCGCGTTGGTCGTCATGATCAGGATGACGTTGCGGAAGTCGACGATCTTGCCGTTGTGATCGGTCAGCTTGCCGTGGTCCATCACCTGCAACAGGATGTTGAACAGGTCCGGGTGGGCCTTCTCGATTTCATCGAGCAGCAGCACCGCGTGCGGATGCTGATCGATGGCGTCGGTCAGCAGGCCGCCCTGGTCGAAGCCGACATAGCCCGGCGGCGCGCCGATCAGGCGCGAGATGGTGTGCCGCTCCATATATTCCGACATGTCGAAACGGATCAGCTCGATGCCCATGATGCGCGACAGCTGGCGCGCCACTTCGGTCTTGCCGACGCCGGTCGGGCCGGAGAACAGGTAGCTGCCGATCGGCTTGTCGCCTTCGCGCAGGCCGGCGCGCGACAGCTTGATTGAGCTGGCGAGCGCTTCGATGGCGCGGTCCTGGCCGAACACCACGTTCTTCAGGTCGCGGTCGAGGTTGCGCAGCCCCTCCTTGTCGGAGTTGCTGACGCTCTTGGGCGGGATGCGGGCGATCTTGGCGACGACCGCTTCCACATCCTTCACGTTGATGACCTTCTTGCGCTTGCCTTCCGGCACGAGCATCTGGGCGGCGCCGACTTCATCGATCACGTCGATCGCCTTGTCGGGCAGCTTGCGGTCGTTGATGTAGCGCGACGAGAGGTTCACCGCCGCGACGATGGCATCGTCGGTGTAGCGCACGTTGTGGTGCTTCTCGTAATAGGGCTTGAGGCCCTTGAGAATCTTGATCGCGTCCTCGACCGACGGCTCGTTGACGTCGATCTTCTGGAAGCGGCGTACCAACGCGCGGTCCTTCTCGAAGTAGCTGCGATATTCCTTGTAGGTGGTCGAGCCGATGCAGCGCAGGCTGCCGTTGGCGAGCGCCGGCTTCAGGAGGTTCGACGCGTCCATCGAGCCGCCGGAGGTGGCGCCGGCGCCGATGACCGTGTGGATCTCGTCGATGAACAGGACGGCGTTGTCCTGGTCCTGCAGTTCGGTGATCACCGCCTTGATGCGCTCTTCGAAGTCGCCGCGATAGCGCGTGCCGGCGAGCAGCGAGCCCATGTCGAGGCTGTAGATCGTCGCCGTCTTGAGCACTTCGGGCACTTCACCATGCACAATGCGGCGCGCCAGGCCTTCGGCGATGGCGGTCTTGCCGACGCCGGGATCGCCGACATAGAGCGGGTTGTTCTTGGTGCGGCGGCAGAGGATCTGAATGGTGCGCTCGACCTCGTCGGCGCGACCGATCAGGGGATCGATCTTGCCGCTCGCCGCCTTCTTGTTGAGATTGACGCAATAGGCATCGAGCGCCTCATGGCCCTTCTTGACGACCTTCTCGGGCTTGGCCTCTTCCTCGGTGCCGCCCACGGGCCGGCGCTCGCTGCGCGCCGAAACCTTGGCGATGCCGTGCGAGATGTAATTCACCGCGTCGAGCCGCGTCATCTCCTGCTCCTGCAGGAAATAGACGGCATGGCTCTCGCGTTCGGAGAACAGCGCGACCAGCACGTTGGCGCCGGTCACTTCCTCGCGGCCGGAGGACTGCACATGGATCGCCGCGCGCTGCAGCACGCGCTGGAAGCCCGCCGTCGGCTTGGCGTCTTCCGTGCGCTCCATGACCAGGCTGGCCAATTCGTTGTCGATGTAGCCGGTCAGCTCTTCGCGGATTTTCGCGATATCGACGCCGCAGGCGCGCATCACGGCGAGAGCATCCTGGTCTTCGGTGAGCGCCAGCAGGAGATGCTCGAGAGTGGCGAACTCGTGACGCCGCTGATTGGCGAACGAGAGCGCGCGGTGCAGGGTCTGTTCCAAATTACGCGAGAGCATCTGTTGGTTCCTTTTCCGCTGGTCTTGTCAAAGTCCCCTCAACAACTCATTTGCCCCCGCGCCGGAATCCTTAACGACTGCTTTCCGGCAACGGCCCTGATGGGCCACCCCCGTCGAGGATGACGGAGGGTCTCGTCGTATGATGCCTGCAAACTTCAGGCCGAAATAAGGCAGCGACGGACATCTCAATCTTTCTCCAGCGTGCACTGCAAAGGATGCTGGTGCTTGCGCGCCAGGTCAATCACTTGAGTCACTTTCGTCTCGGCGATCTCGTAAGGATAAACACCACATACGCCAACGCCTCTCCGATGGACGTGCAACATGATCTGATGCGCCTCGTCCTGATTCTTATGGAAGAACCTTTCGAGGACATGAACGACGAATTCCATCGGCGTGTAATCGTCGTTCAACAGCAGGACCTTGTACATGGACGGCTTTGCCGTCTTGGCGCGCGTCCGCGTGATGACTCCGGTGCCGGAACCTCCGTCACCGCCATTGTTGCCGGCCCCATCCTTGCCGGGTCCGGCGGCCTGCGGCGCAAAACTTGCCCAGTCATGAACGGCGGAGCGGCGCGTCGCATTCCATCGCAACGCGCGCGGGCGCGCGGCGGTCGGCGCGGCATGAGGGGTGGGACGCGAAGTGGCCATGCGGGAAAAGGCGGGGTCCGGAAAGCGATGGGCGCTGAATTTCGGACGTTCGCAAGAGGCGGCGCCGGCATGATTTGCGGCGGCCGAAGCGGGGCGGGAAACACCCTGATACTCAAATCTGCGAGCGGTACCGATCATCACCATATCGACGGTTGCGGCGATGTCTGCCATCGCCATACATCATATGGGAACGCACGGCGCGAACGGAAGTGCCAACTTCGGCCAGCCCCCAGATTCTGAAAGAAAAACGCCGCGCACTGTCCCGCGGGAAACTCTGTCACCCCAGGCAAACAAAAAGCCCGGCACGAGGCCGGGCTTTTCGAACCCGCGCGGCGCTCGCCGCACGGAGGTCACTGTCGTCGTTGAGGCGTTCGCGCCTTAGACGGTGGCGAACGGCTTGCCGTACTTGCTGACGGTCTCGGCGAAGCGCTTGTTGATCGGCTCCATGCTGGCGGTGGCCAGCTTCATGCTGAGCTGCTGGAACTTCATCGCCGTGGCGGTCAGGTTCTCGAAGCTCGCCTTGGCGAGGTCGGTCTGCAGATCGGTGGCTTCCTTGACCGTCTTGCAAGCGGCGAGCGCCTTGACGGCGGCCGGAATATCGTCGGCCGACTTCTGCGCCAGGGCGACCCATTCCTTGCCCACATCCTTCAAGCCGCTGACGGCGATGGTGCTGGACTCGGTGACGGCGTCGATATTGTCGCGGCCGAAGGCGATGGCGTCGTCATAATCCTTCATGGCGAGGCCGCCGGTCTTGATCGCGGTCATGGCCGGCTCGCGGGTCGCGGACACGGCGGTGTCGTAGGTCTTGAGCGCGGCATCGGCGCTGGCCTTGAGCATCAGCTCGGCGCTCTCGACGAAGGCGGCATAAATCTGCTCGGCCGGGTTGATGGCGGCGTCGGCGGTGGCTTTGGTGGCTTTGGCAGTGGTCTTCTCGGTCATAGCGATCTCCTAGTTGGGAGCGTCAAAGGGGCAAAGGGGACTAACGTAACTGTCTCCGCGTTGCCCGGCAGCCCTTTGCTGCAATGCAACATAGCCCCTATATGCGACTTGACCCGAGTTCCGTCAAGGCTAATTTTGTGCAGTGCAGCATAAAACTGGTTATTAAAAGTTACCACTTAAAAGACGGTTAGGAGATTGGCGATTCCGTCTTTACCGACCTTCAACTGGAAGTGATTCGGCTGATCGCCTGGATCGCGGCCGACCGGATATTGCGGCGTCGCGTCGCGTGGCGGGTTGAGTGGCAGGCCGGTGCCGTCGAGGCGAACCAGAAGGGTTGGGAAGGTTAGCTTGTCATAGGCGGCGCCGGGCCATTGCCAGGCATGGTAGCTGAAGCGGCCACCCTGGCAGGCAGCGGCGATCCAGTAGAACCCCTGCGACTTTAGCTCGAGCCCGACCGGCGGCGGGGCGAAGGCACCGCTCTCCGCCAGGGACTGGCGCAGCGCCGCCAGATCGCCGGCGGCCAAGGTCACGGCGCTTTGATTGCCGGTCCAGGAGCGCAACGGATCCATGACGCGGAAATTCAGCACGTCGCCGGTTTTGCCCCTCACCCGCACCGCCATGCGTGCGCCATTAGCAGCGATCCCGGTCACGTCGTAGGTCCGCAACTGCTCTTCGTAATTGCCATTAAAAGCAATGCGATAGGCATCGGGCGCGCCGGCGACGCAGGCTTTGCGGAGATCCCCGGCATCCAGGTAGCTGAACCAGGTCATGCTCAGGGTCAACGGATCCTCGCCCTTGCCCTCATAGGCACAGGCGGCGAGCGCCAAGGCGGCGGTCAGGGGCAATAGGCGGCGGCGAAGCTGACGGGTCATGATCACACTCGAACGTGGATGGAAACGGCGCGTTCCAGGGCAGTAAACATGATCTTGCCCGTTCTGTCCGGCGATTCACTAAAAATTCACCTTTAGAACATTACGTATAGACAAGGAATCATTGATTCTTTTACGATGCGCGCGCAAATCGGATTGGTTAACGCTCGTGCCTGGAATTTGAGCGTTGACCATTCAGGGGTCTATGACATTCAACCGGGGGGTCCGGCCGGTGAAATTTAAGACGTTTGGGGCGCCGCAAAGCAGGGTTCGTCCCCTCCGCCTGAGCCTGACCGCTCTGGCCTTCGCCATGGCGGCCGGGCTGCTTGCCGCGCCGCTGACGGCCGATGCCGCGCAGAAGAAGGTGGCCAGCGTCGCCACCAAGCCTGCCGCCCAAGCGCCCACACGCTATGCCGCCATCATCATCGACGACACGACCGGCCGGGTGCTCCATCAGGTCAATGCCGACGACCGCCGCTATCCGGCGTCGCTGACCAAGATGATGACGATCTACATGGCGTTCGAGGCGATCGAGAAGAAGCGGCTCGCCTTCAATACGCCGCTAAAAATATCGGCCCACGCCGCCAACCAGGCGCCGTCGCGCATCGGCCTCGCCCCGGGCGACAATTTCACCGTGCGCCAGGCGATCCTCGCGCTCGTGACCAAGTCGGCCAACGATGCCGCCACCGCGCTGGGCGAGACCATCGGCGGCACGGAAGCCAATTTCGCATCGATGATGACCAAGCGCGCCCAAGCGCTCGGCATGAACAATACGGTGTTCAAGAACGCCAACGGCCTGCCCAATCCGCAGCAGGTCACCACCGCGCGCGACCTCGCCACGCTGTCGCGCGCGTTGCGCCGCGATTTCCCGCAGCATTACCACTACTTCTCCACGCCCGCCTTCACCTACAAGGGCGTCACCGTCACCAACCACAATCGCGTATTGAACCAGCTCGACGGCGCCGACGGCCTCAAGACCGGGTATATCCGCGCGTCCGGCTTCAACCTCGCCTCCTCGGCGACGCGAGGCGGCCGCCGCATCGTCGGCGTCGTGCTCGGCGGCGAATCTGGCAGCTGGCGCGACGCGCGCATGGTGCAGCTGATGGAGCAAGCCTTCGATAATACGATCACGAGTCCCGCGCCGAGCATGATCGCCAGCACCAAGCCGGCCGGCACGGCGGCCAAGCCCCGCAAAAGCCGCCCCGATGCGATCGCCGCCGCCGAAACCGCGCCCGACCGTGTCGCGACGCTGGCTGATCCGAACCTCAACTTCGAACAGGGCGACACGGATATGACCGTCGCCTCCCTGCCCGCCAGCAAGCAGCGCTACAGTCTGCCGAAAAACTCCGGCGCCCAATGGGCCATCCAGGTCGGCGCCTTCACCAAGCAGGCGCCGGCCCACGCCGCCGCCAATAGCGCCAAGGGCAAGCTGCCGCAGATTCTATCCGCCGCGCGCGTGGTCGTGATCGACGGACGCGGGGATGGCAGCAAGTTCTTCCGCGCCCGCCTCACCGGCCTCACCGAAGTCGCCGCGCGCTCGGCCTGCAAGCAGCTCGAGCAGAAGGGCATGGGCTGCATCACGGTGGCCCCCGAGATCGGCAGCAACAACCGCGGCTAAACGGTCCGGTCCAACAAATCAAAGAGCGGCTCCCTAGGGGCCGCTCTTTTTGTTTGTCCCGCTACTTGGCGAAAATTTCGGCGAGCCACTCTTTCGCGGCGCGCAGGAACACCGGCTTCTCGCGCTTGCGCCACTCCTCCAGCCGCCACTCTCGCGGACTGGGACGCGGTCCGACGCCACGGGTGCGATAGAGCCAAGCGAGGATAGGCTCGGCCTCTGCTCCGTCTTCGCCGAGCGGACAGACGGACTGGCGCTCGCGGCCATAGTCGGCCCCTTCGAAGGCATCGAGCCGGGCGTAATCCTCGTCGGTCAGCGCCGTCAACAGCAGCCCGTCGACCGCCGCGCCGCGCCGCGGCACGATCATCGGATAGAGCCGCCCGGCGATATAGACGCGCCGCATATGCTTGAGCACGGCAGGCTGCAACTGCGCCGGCTCGAGCGGACGGCCGATCACCAGACTGCGCACGTCGGCGTCCATCAGGGTACCGTAAACGAAAAGGCCAGGCCCTGCGGCCCGGCCTTTCGTGCTTGGCGAGAACTTGCTCATCAGTCCACGCCCAATCAATCCATCTTGGGCGGATTGATGCCGCTCTGCGAGAGCTGGGCGAACAGGTCGGCCTTCAGGCGCTCCAGACCGGGCGCATCGAAGGCCTCGCAGCGCGCGACCAGCACATCCTGGGTGTTGGAGGCGCGCAGCAGCCACCAGCCGTCCTTGGTGTTGACGCGCACGCCATCGCAATCATTGAAGTCGGCGCCGGCCTTCTGCAGGCGCGCCTTCACTTCCTCGGCAACGGCGAATTTGCGGGTGTCGTCGCACTGGAAGCGCACTTCCGGGGTGTTGATCACTTGCGGCATGGCGTCGCGCATGTCGGCTAGGCTTTCCTTTGCGGTGCCGAGGATGGAGAGCAGGCGGATCGCCGCATAGGGCGCATCGTCGTAGCCGTAATATTTGTCGGCGAAGAAGATATGGCCGCTCATCTCGCCGGCGAGCGGCGAGCCGGTTTCGGCCATCTTCGACTTGATCAGCGAATGGCCGGTCTTCCACATCAGCGGCTTGCCGCCGAGCTTGGC
>CAMAVH010000129.1 GCA_945861615.1 Rhizobium sp. Q54
CTCGACCACCGTGTGGACGCCGGAGGGGCGCAAGCACACCTTCGAGTGGGGGCCGAAGAGCATGTTCGCCATCCCGCTCAATTGCCGCTACCAGCATTTCAACGGCTCGGGCCGCGAACGCGCGCTCATCACCTGCACGCATGACCTGCCCCTGGTGATGAACCTGTTCCATAACCATGAGTTCGTCTTCGATAACCCTTTCGTCTTCGCCGACCGCGTCGGCGATCCGAAATATTTCGAGGGCGAAGGCGACTTCATCGAGATGCGGCCGGGCCGGCATATGTGGGAAACCAATTTCGTGCCCGACCTGACCGCGCTCGAATTGAAAACCTGGGACGCGCGCGGCAAGGGCTCGGCCAACATCTGCTTCGTGCTGGCCGACGGCACCATGCACGCGCATATCTCGCAAATTCCGACGGCGCGCTACAAGAAGGGCCACCGTCATATGAACGGCGTGCATATCTTCGCCGTCAACGGCTCGGGCTACACGCTGGTCTGGTACGAGGGCGACAAGGACTTCAAGCAAATCCCCTGGCGCCACGGCATCATCTACGCGCCGGCCTTCTGGATGTTCCACCAGCATTTCAACACCGCGCCGGAGCCGGCGCGCTACATGGCGATCGCCGTCGGCAGCCGGCGCTATCCCTTCACCGAGATGCGCCGCAAGGGCGTCGAGGGCGCGGTCGATACCAGCATCGCCAAGGGCGGCCGTCAGGTCGAATATGAGGATCAGGATCCGCGCATCCACCCGATCTGGCTGGCCGAGATCGCCAAGACCGGCGTGACCTCCCAGATGGGCGATATTTTCGACGAATCGGGCCTTGTCCGGCAGCCCTGACCGCCCAGTTTCACCGCCGCCGGCATCGGGCCTTTCTGTCTCCGAAACCGTTGCCAATCCTGGCTTTCCAGCCGTTGCGGGGCACCGGACGATCCTCTATGGTCCGGCCACCGCCTGGGTGCTGATCGGTGCTCGCGCGGCCCATTTCCGCCTAAGTTATTCCGCCAAGCGAAATAGGTTTTTTGATGAGCAATGAACCGGATGACGAGTTGATCATGCACGACCTGGACTTCGACCACGGCCATATGACCCCCGAGCAACAGCAGGCGATCGCCGACGTCATATGGGCGGCCGACAACGTCGAGCTCAAGACCGTCGGCGTCGACATCGGCTCCTCGACCTCGCATCTCATGTTCTCGCGCGTGCATCTGCAGCGCCTAACCACGGCTCTCTCGAGCCGCTTCGTGGTCGTCGGTCGCGAAGTGCTGTGGCGTTCGCCCATCCTGCTGACGCCGTACAAGCTCGACGACAACACCATCGATGTGGCCAAGCTCTCCGCCTTCATCGACGGCGCCTACAAGGAAGCCGGCCTGACGCGCGACGACGTCGACTCGGGCGCGGTCATCCTCACCGGCGAGGCGCTCAAGCGTAACAACGCCGAGGCCATCACCCATCTCTTCGCCGGCGAGACCGGCAAGTTCGTGACCGCCTCCGCCGGCCATCATCTCGAATGCGCCATGGCCGCCAACGGCTCGGGCGCCGTCGCCCTGTCGCGCCGCGAGAAAGCCTGCATCCTGAATATCGACATCGGCGGCGGCACGACCAAGCTCGGCCTCGTCGAAAAGGGCCAACTGCTGCAGACCACCGCCTTCGAAGTCGGCGGCCGCCTCATCGCCTTCGATGGCGAAGGCCGCATGGTCCGCATCGAAGGGCCGGCGATCAAGCATGCCGCCCAGGCCGGCATCACCCTGAATAAGGGCGAAAAGCTCAGCGACGACGAGAAGACCAAGATCTGCGACGTGATGGCCGACGTGCTCGTCGCCCATGTGATGCAGACCGACGCCACGGGCCACGCCAAGGACATGCTGGTCACCGAGCCCTTGCCGAAGGAGCCGGTGCCCGCCGGCATCACCTTCTCGGGCGGCGTCTCGGAATTCATCTACGGTCGCGAGACCAGCGATTACGGCGACCTCGGCAAGTTCCTCGCCGACGCCATCGTGCGCCGCCTCAAGGCGAAGAAGATTCCCTACAAGATCTACGATCCCGGCGCCGGCATCCGCGCCACCGTGATCGGCGCGTCGCAATTCTCCGTGCAGGTCTCGGGCAACACCATCTCGATCACCAACCACGAAGCCCTGCCGGTGCGCAACGTGCCGGTGCTGTCGCCGAAGATCTCGCTCACCACAGAGGAGATTTCCGCCAAGGACGTGACCGCTGCCATCCTGCAAGCTTTCAAGCGTTTCGATTTCATGGAAGGCGAGATCGCCATCGCCCTGTCGCTGCGCTGGGAAGGCGACCCCCTGCACGCCCGCATCAAGGCCGTGGCCGACGGCATCGTCGCCGCCTTGCCCAAGACGGCGGCCGGCGCCCAGCCCTTGGTGCTGATGCTCGACGGCGACGTCGGCAAGACGCTCGGCGTCGTGCTGAAGCGCGAATGCGACGTGAAGGCCGACATCATTTCGGTCGACGGCGTCTCGCTCAAGGAATTCGACTATGTCGATATCGGCGAGATGATCCGCCCGACCAACGTCGTGCCGCTGGTCATCAAGTCGCTGTTGTTCTCTAGCCCCGGCGTCTTGAAGAAATAGGCAACAAGCGCCGCGAGGCGCGGACAAAAGGCTTCACGAGAAAGAGACGAGCATGGACGCGACGGCGGCGGTCGGCACGACCCGGCAAGACATGAAAATCCTCGGCCTGATCTCGACGGGCCATTTCATGAGCCATTTCTACATCCTCGCCCTGCCGCCGCTGTTCGTCTTCCTCGCCGCCGATTTCAACGTCGGCTTCGCCGAGCTCGGCCTGGTGATGACGGTGATCTTCGGCACCTCGGCGGTCGCGCAGATTCCCATGGGCTTCATCGTCGACCGTCTCGGCTCGCGTAAGGTCTTGACGGCCGGCCTGATCATCATGTCGACCGCCGTCGCGCTCATCGGCTTTGCCCAGGCCTTCTGGCAGCTCATTCCGCTCGCCATGCTGATCGCGCTGGGCAACAGCGTCTTCCACCCTTGCGACTACGCGATTCTCAACAGCTCGATCAGCGGCAGCCGCATGGGCCGCGCCTTCTCGATCCACACGTTCGCCGGCCATCTCGGCTCGGCCGTGGCGCCGGCGACTATGATCATTCTATCCAGCCAGTTCGGCTGGCGCGTCGCGCTGGCGCTCGCCGGCCTGTTCGGCATCCTCGTCATGTTCGCGCTCGCCACCCAGTGGAACAGCCTGCATGACGACGCCATTGCAAAGAAGAGCGACAAAAAGGTTCAAGCCGACCCCGGCGTGAAAGACGGCTGGGCCCTGCTCTTCTCGGCGCCGATGATGCTGTTCCTGCTGTTCTTCGGCGTGCTCTCCATGTCGGCCGCGGCGATCCAGTCCTTCTTCGTTACGGCCATGACCAGCCTGCATGCGACGCCGGTGGCCGCCGCAAGCCTGGTGCTGACCGTCTATCTGTTCTGCAGCGCCGGCGGCATTCTGATCGGCGGCGAGATTTCCGACCGCACCAAACGCCACGATATCGTCGCCGCCGTGGTATTCGTCATCAGCGCGCTCGTCACCGCCTTAATCGCCTGGTTCGATCTCGGCCTCGGCCTGCTCGTCGCGATCATGGCGATCATGGGCCTCGGCCAGGGCATCATTCGTCCGGCGCGCGACATGATGGTGCGTGCCGCCTCGCCCAAAGGCTCGACCGGCAAGGTCTTCGGCTTCGTCTCGAGCGGCATCGCCGGCGGCGCGGCTCTCGCTCCCATCCCATTCGGCTACCTGCTCGATATCGGCAAGCCCGAATGGGTGTTCTACCTGCTGTCGATATTCATGATCGTCGCGCTCTTCACCGTGATGATCCCGAAGAACATGCAAGGCTCGTCCGCGAAATAGTTCCCGCGCGCCCACCCAGGCGGGCGCTTTTATCAATCGTCATTCATTGAGGGTTTCCATGTCGAAGCTGCAACTCACCATTGCGACCAGCGAATACGACCACATCACCGACCTGATGACCGGCCGCGTTCCGGTCGAAGGCATCGACATCAACTACCTCAACTTCGAGGTCGAGGAGATTTTCTACCGCTTCGTGCTCAACCGCGAATGGGAAGTCTCCGAGATGTCCTTCGCGAAGTTCGTCGCCCAGATCTCGGGCGAAAATCCGGACATCGTCGGCATCCCGGTGTTCCCGTCGCGCGTCTTCCGCCTGTCCAACATCTACGTCCGCAAAGACAGCTCGATCAAGGAGCTGAAGGACCTGCGCGGCAAGAAGATCGGCACCCCTGAATGGGCGCAGACCGCATCGGTCTACACGCGCGGCGTGCTGGTCGACGATGCCGGCATCAAGCTCAACGAGATCGATTGGTACCAGGCCGGCGTCAATCAGCCGGGCCGCATCGAGAAGGTGAAGCTAAATCTGCCCGCCGGCGTCAAGGTCACGCCGCGCCCGGACAAGTCGCTCGGCACGCTGCTGATCGACGGCGATGTGGACGCCATCATGAGCGCCCATCCGCCGCACCAGTACGAAGCGGGCCACCCGGGCATCGTCCGCCTGTTCGCCGACTATCAGAGCGTCGAAGAGGCCTACTACAAGCGCACCAAGATTTTCCCGATCATGCATGTCATCGCGATTCGCAAGGATGTGCTCGACAAGAACCCGTGGGTCGCCGTCAACCTGTTCAACGCCTTTGAGAAGGCCAAGGACCGTTCGGTCGCGCGCTGCCTCGAAATGACTGCCTCGCGCTTCCCGGTTCCCTGGGGCTTCGACAATGCCGAAAAGCGCAAGCAGATGTTCGGCAAGGACTTCTTCCCCTACGGCATCGAGGACAACCGCACCACGATCGAAGCCTTCCTCAAGTGGACCTTCGAGCAGGGTATCGCCCAGCGCCACTTGAAGCCCGAAGATCTCTTCTCGCCGAATATCCGCGGCAAGTTCAAGATCTGAGCTTCGTACGCTTCGGACGAGGCCGGCCCTGCAAGGGCCGGCCTTTTCTTTGTCCGCAAATCGGCAGGGATTGCCCCTCTTTTGGCGATTTGCGCAGCGGGCGTCGGCGCGTATAACACTCGAGCGCGGCGCAGACCGCGAGGGCTTTGCGCGAGAGGATCGAGACGATGACGGCGACCGCCGATAGCCTGCGTCAGGACGGCAAGATCATGGGCCTGGTCTGCACCGGCCATTTTCTCAGCCATTTCTACTCGTTCTGCCTGCCGCCGCTGTTCCCCTTTCTCAATGCCGATCTCGGCCTGAGCTATACCGCGCTCGGCGCCCTGCTGACGCTGCGCGGCCTCGCCACCTCCCTGTCCCAACTGCCCGCCGGCTTCGTCGTCGACCGCTTCGGCGCCAAGATGGTGCTGATGGGCGGCATGCTGCTCACCGTCGTCAGCTACGCGCTGTTCGCCGCCACCGACATCTATTGGCTCTTCGTCCTCTTCATCATTCTCGGCGGCGTCGGCGACAGCGTCTTCCACCCGGCCGACTATTCGATCCTCAACGCCTCGGTGGCGCAGGAGCGCATGGGCCGCGCCTTCTCGATCCATACCTTCTCAGGCCATCTCGGCTTCGCCGTCGCGCCGACCGTGGTGGTGGCGCTCGCCGCCCTGTGGGATTGGCGCGTCGCCCTGCTGGTCGCCGCCCTGTTCGGCTTCATCGTCGCCGGCATGCTCGCCAGCCAATGGGGCACTCTCAAGGAGGACAGCAACCCGGCGAAAAAGAAGAAGCGCGACGACGCCGTGCCTGACCCGAACGCGCTTAAGCAAAGCTGGCTGCAGGCCAAGCTCGGCATGATCCTGAATGCGCCGGTGCTGTCGCTGTTCGGCTTCTTCGTCATCTCGACCATGGCGACCAGCGGCATCAACGGCTTCTCCATCGCCGCGCTGACCAAGATGCACGACATTCCCGAAGCCATGCTCGGCCTGCCTGTCACCGCCTTCATGCTGTCGAGCGCCTTCGCCGTGCTCGCCGGCGGCTATCTCGCCGACAAGCTGCCGATCAGCGCCAGCCTGTTCGCCGGCCTCGGCTTCGTCGGCGCTGCCGTGGTGATCCTCGCCATCGGCCTATTTCCGCTGCCCTACGCGCTGATGATCCTGCTGTTCCCGATCGCCGGATTCTTCCTCGGCGTCATCCGCCCGGCGCGCGATCTCATGGTGCGCGACGTCGCGCCCAAGGGCCAATCGGGCAAGGTCTTCGGCTTCGTCTTTTCCGGCCAAAGCCTCGGCAGCAGCATCGCGCCGATTTTCTACGGCCTGATCCTCGACCATCTGGAGCCAGAGAACGTCTTCTTCGTCTCCGCCGGTTTCCTGGTCCTGGGCGTGTTCACGGTGATTTCCACCGCGAGAATCCGCCACGGCTGACAGCTTTGCGGGGCTCCTTTAAGTTGACCCTCACGGCCAAAGCGGGTAGCGTAACTTTATTGGAACTTGTTCCAATTTTGGAATACGCCTCGCCCAAGCCCTTGTTTTTTATAGCGTTCTTCCGACGGTCCATCCGCCCGTGAAACCGCCTCCCTTCAGCTACCACGATCCGCGCAGCGTCGCCGAAGCGGTGCAGCTGCTGAGCACGCTCGAGAATCCCAAGCTGCTCGCCGGCGGCCAGTCGCTCATGCCGATGCTCAACATGCGCTTCGTGCTGCCTGACCATGTGATCGACCTCAGCAAGATCGACGGGCTCGCCTATATCCGCGAAACCGCGGGGGCGCTGGAGATCGGCGCCATGACCCGTCAGCGCGACATCGAGTTTTCCGAGTTGATCGCCACCAAGCATCCGCTGCTGCGCGAGGGCATCCTCAATGTCGGCCACCGACAGACGCGCAACCGCGGCACCATCGGCGGCTCGCTCTGCCACCTCGATCCCGCCGCCGAACAGGTCCTGGTCTGCCTGGCGAGCGACGCCATCGTCACGGCGGCCGGCCCGGGCAGCGAGCGCGCCATCCCCTTCCGCGAATTTCCCCTCGCCTATATGACGCCGAACCTCGAGCCGGACGAAATCCTGATCGGCATTAAAATCCCGCTATGGCCCGCCGGCCATGGCTACAGCTTTCTCGAATTCGCCCGCCGCCATGGCGACTTCGCCGTCGTCTCGGCCGCCGCCCTGCTCGATATCGATGCTGGCGGCATCATCAAACGCGCCGCCGTGGCCTTGGGCGGCGTCGCCGCCGTGCCGCTGCGCATGGACGCGCTCGAAGCCCAGCTGGTCGGCCAAAAAGCGTCAGAAGACTTGTTCCGCAGCACCGCCGAAACTTGCCGCGCCATCGACGCGGTCGCCGACGTCCACGCCACCGTCGAATATCGCCAGCATCTCGCCGCCGTGTTGACGCGCCGCGCCTTGGTGCAGGCTCTTTCCAGGGTGAAGCGCTGATGGACAGCCGCAAGATCACCGTCACCGTCAACGGCCAGGCCCATACGCGCGACGTCGAGACGCGCCTGACCCTGGCCGACTTCCTGCGCCACGACCTCGGCCTGACCGGCACCCATGTCGGCTGCGAGCATGGCGTCTGCGGCGCCTGCACCATCCTCCTGGACGGCCGCACCGCCCGCTCCTGCCTGACGCTCGCCGTGCAGGCCGACGGCCATGCCATCGACACGGTCGAGGGCATCGCGCCGAATCCCGCCGACAAGACCGCGCCGATGCATCCGCTGCAGGAGGCCTTCCGCGACAACCATGCCCTGCAATGCGGCTTCTGCACGCCGGGCATGCTGACGACCAT
>CAMAVH010000130.1 GCA_945861615.1 Rhizobium sp. Q54
AAGTCATGCGCGATGCCGCCGGCCATCGTGCCGATCGCCTCCATCTTTTGAGCCGTCATCGCCTGGGTGAGGAGTTGCTTCTTTTCCTCCTCGGCCCTGCGGCGCTGGCTGATATCGCGCACGACCATCGTTACCGCGTCGCCATCGCCGCTGGCCCAACGGTTGAGCGAGATTTCCACCGAAAAGCATTCGCCATTGCGACGCAATGCTTCGGCTTCGAGAGTCATGCCCAAGCCGCGGTTCCGGCGTCGCAGGACCTCGATATTCTGGCGAATGCGCTCGCTTTCCGCCGGCGAGAAAAACGCCGTATAGGCGTTTTCGATGTCTTCATCTTCCGGCAAACCGAACATGCGGCGCGCGCTCGGATTGGCAAAGATCACCTTGCCCTCGACGCGCCAGGAAATGATGGCATCGCTGGCCGCGTCGGTGGCGGCGCGATAGCGTTGTTCTTCTTCGGCGCGCACACGGGCCGCCGCCTTTTCGTCCGCCGCCGCCAATTGCAGCATGACCGCCTTAATTTCAAGATTCTGCATGTGCTTCATCTTGATGGTCAGCCATACCGCCATGACCAGGATGATGAAACCGACGATGAGAGCGGACAAAATGATGAACGGGCGCTTCTTCATGAAGGGCTCGAGATAGTCCTTCGCATCGGCGCCGAGCATGACGAACAGCGGATAGTCCTTGACCGCGCGGTAGGCATAGATCGTCGCGGTCCGTCTGCCGTCGACGACGCGTTGACGAACGAACGAGCCCGCCTCGTTCTGCCGAACCTCGCTGATCAATTGGCGGTCGGCGATCTCGCTGCCCAATTGACGCGGATCACCTTCCGGCGTCGTCAAGGCGCGGATCACGCCGTCCTGCGAACCGACCAGCAAGACCTGGCCCGATTTACCGATCGAGACGCTGTCGTAGAAGCGGCTGAAATAGGCCGTGTCGAGCGAGAAAACTAGGATGCCGTTGAAAGCACCGGAAGAATCTCGAATCATTCGGGTCAGCTGGATCGTCCATTTCCCTGACACCCGGCCGAGAACCGGCTTGCTGATGAACAGCTCATCTTTGGTTTTGCCGACATGCACCAGGAAATGCTCACGGTCGTTGACGTAGACTGGCGCAGCGCCAGCCGTCGCCGCGCTGCTCGTCAGCACCAAGCCTTCATAGTCGATGATGGCGATCTGCGGCAGGACATCCGCCGCGACCACATTCGTCGACATCCACTCCGACAGGGAAAAACGCTGCGGATTGGCCTCGTACGCCGCCCGCATAGCCTGCATCGACTGATCGGTCACCTTGACGATGCGCGCGACATGTTCTTCAAAAACTCGCGATAGATTCTCAAATTCGCGTCGCGCGTCTCTGGTCTCATCGGCCTGCAGACTCTGCAACAAGAGAACAGTCGCCAGCGCCAACAGGACGAGCACAGCCCCCGTGAAAACCGCGGGAGCGCGACGCTGTGTGCGCAGGGCGTTGATCACTTCTCTCGCTCCGCAAGAGCGCTCTGGATCGCATCGAGCAAGGCCTGGGGTTTTACCGGCTTGTCGAGAACCCGTTTGGCGCCGAAGATCTGCGCATATTTCAGAAGCTCGGTTTGATCGAGACGAAATCCGCCCCCGCTGAATGCAATCACCGGCGTATCGCCGAACAGTTGCCGGCCTTTTTGGATCAATTCGATTCCGTCCATCTCCGGCATCAGGATGTCCGTTAGAATGAGGTCGACCTTGTTGTTGGATAGATAGCGAAAGGCATCCATGCCGTTGGGCATGCGGATCACCACATATTCGGGATATTTCGTCAGGAGCGACATGACAAAATCGGCCATCCAATGATCGTCTTCGACAAGCAGGATTTTTAGCGTCTGGTCGGTAGACGCGCTGTGATCCAGATCAGTGCCGGCGACAGTGTTCACGGTTGGCTCCTTGAAAGGGTGACGCCGGGACTATTCATGGTTTCTTATTGAATTCACATTAGTCCTAAGACTATCTGAATAACGAACCACATACTTTCGTCTGTGAACTGAAAATGCCACGTATTCTCATTATCGACGACCATTTGCTCTTCGCGGATATGCTGCGCGAACTGGTGCGCATCATCGATGCCGAAGCGCAGGTCGATACGGCGGCCAATTTCGCCGCCGCCGAACGCGCCCTCAAGTCCGGCCAGCCATATGACCTGCTGCTGCTCGACCTGAACATGCCAGGGGTCAGCGGCATGAGCGCCTTTGAGAAGCTCAAGGCCATCCATCCTGATACGCCTATCGCCATCGTGTCCGGCCAGGCGCGGTTGAGCGACATCCGCAATGCCCTTAAGGCCGGCGCTGCCGGTTTCCTGCCCAAGACCATCAAAAGTCAGGTCTTTCTCAATGCCTTACGGCTGATGCTGTCAGGCGGGCGCTATATCCCCGATGCCATGCTGGCCAACGAGGATCAGGAGCCAACGGACGAGAAGGGCCAACTGACGCCCCGTGAAAATGATGTCTTCGAAGCCTTGATGGGCGGCCGTAGCAATACCGAGATCGCGACCATGCTGCAGCTCAGCGAAGCGACCGTCAAAATGCACATGCAGCATATTTTCCAGAAGATCGGCGCCCGCAACCGCGGCGATGCGATCCGCATCGGGCTATTGCGCAGCAATGTGGAAAGCTACTGATTCCAATAGGTTGGAATTAAGACAACGTAATCATTCTTTAAGGCTTGGCGCGTTAGTCTCTGCCACTTGCCCCGGCCGATCGTACCGACCTGCCTGACGAGGGACGAGTCCAGGTTTTTTTGAATATGGCCTATCCCCTCATGCCTGTCGGAAGCTTAGCCATCACCCTGCGTCGCCATCGGGATTTTCTCGAAGGCAAACAGGGCGGCTTGCGCGCAAACCTTACCGGCATGAGTTTATCCGGCATCAACCTGAACAACATCGTGCTGCGCAGCGCCGTGTGCGCCACCACGAACTTCAGCCGCAGCATGCTGGTCGGGACCGATTTCAGTTTCTCCGACTTGTTTCGCGCCGATCTCCAGCATTGCAATCTGACCGGCGCCAATCTCTTTCGCGCCGACCTGAAAGGCGCGCGCATGCGCGGCGCCAAGCTCACGGAAGCCAATCTCAACGAAGCCGACCTGCGCGCCGGCGCCTATCTCGACACTGCCCCGGAAGACGCAGCGACCGACCTGCGCCATGCCCGGCTCGACCGCGCCGAACTGCGCAAGGCCAACCTGTCGCAAGTCCGCCTCAACGACGCCTCCATGGTCGAAGCCAACCTGCAGGACGCCGTGCTCTACGGCACCGATCTCAGCGATGTCAATCTAGCGGACGCGAATCTCTTCGCGGCGAAATTGAAGGGCGCCAATTTATCCGGCGCCAATTTATCCGGTGCCAATCTCGAAAGCGCGACATTCCAAGGATGCAATCTGCAGGGCGTACGCCTAACCGGCGCAAAACTGCACGGCGCCGATTTCTCCAACGTCGACCTCAGCGGCACGATCACCGCGCGTCGGCCCGAAACGCTGCCGCTCGATATTCAAACGATTCTGCGCGCCCACATGAGTTGGATCGAAAGCAACGGCGCCAATGGCGAGCGCGCCGATCTGCGCAATTGCGATCTCAGCGAAATTAGCCTCGAAGGCATGAATTTCAACGGCGCGATCTTCATTCAGGCTGATCTGCGCGGCGCGATCCTCACCAAATGCAAATTCCTGCTCGCCGATCTATCGGGCGCCGATCTCACTCATGCCAACCTGATGGGCGCCGACCTGATGGGCGCCAATCTGTCGGGCGCCAACCTCAGCCGCGCCCGCCTGCGCCGCGCGAATATGGGCCCTGCGACGATCTGGCGGCCAGATGGACAAAACGCCGCCCGCTTGTGGTCGGTCAACCTCAGTCGCGCAAATCTCGTCTTCGCCGACCTGTCAGAAAGCAATCTGAAGGAAGCCAACCTGATGGATGCCGATTTGCGCGGGGCCGATCTGACCGACGCGGATCTCGAAGAGGCCAATCTGCGCCGCGCCAATATTCAGGACACCATCATCGATCCCGAAATGGCGCAGACCTTGGCGGCGGCGATCAACGGCGCCTGACAGCCGAGCCAGTTCTGCTATTCACGCTGTTTTTTGCGCGTAACAGCAGAGCAGATGACTGACGGTCTTGCCGTCCTCGGCAAGGGGCAGGGCCACACGATCGAATTCGATGAATGCGCGTCCCACCAGGGCGAGCGTGGACGAGCGAAAATCCGGTTCTCGGCTCGTCACAATGAAGCGGAAACGCTCGAGCAGCGCCTGCATCTCCGGACCTTGTCCCATATCGCTGACCATGACGCCCTTGAGCGGACGGTCATGGGCATCCTCGATTTCGGAACCGGCGAGACGAATGCGAAAGTCGCGACCGTCATCGACGACATCGAGGATCATCAACATGCTGAGACAGTCATAGACATCGACGGGATCGATGTCGCGGCGCGCCGGCAAAGCGCCGTCGCTGCATTTTTTCAGCCAATAATCGTAAATTTTGCGAATTTTCGCATCGGATAAAGAGCGCTCTCGCACGCTCATGTCGGTCATCCCGCCGGTAGGGGACGGAGAGGGGGCCGGAGAATTTGCCCCCATCAGACTCGGGCCGCCAACACGCGGCACTGCAACAACGCCATCGAACTGAACCTTTCATTGGGCACGCAAACGCGGATCGCTCAAATCACCTCAATGTCATATTTCATAATGCAAGCTGGCGCAACTTGCGCAGGGAGCATTGGGATAGGTCGCAAGGAGAGGTGACAGACAGGCAAAAAAGTCCTAATGCTCTCGCCGTTCGGAGGGGTGGCCGAGCGGTTTAAGGCACCGGTCTTGAAAACCGGCGGGGGTTCACGCCTCCCGTGGGTTCGAATCCCACCCCCTCCGCCACGCACCCATCACACTTGTCTCTGCACAAACGATGACGCGCCAACCGCCCGGAACAGGGGCGGTTTTCGCGGCCATTCCCATTCGGCTGCGCTTCGTGCGCGCATCGTTGCGGGCGATATCGGCGAAGTTTGCGGCGGCGTCTCTGGCGGTCCGCTGCTCGGGTGAGTTTCCCTGTTATGCAGGGATTAACAGGGAATATTTTTAATTTTGACCCCGATAACAGGGTCTGGAGCGCTGAGATGCGGGCGCGCCGCAAAAATCTCGGGGGAATTTCAGAGAGTTACGCGCGCAAAAACCACTTTCCTGTTATTGGCGATAACAGGGATATTAAAACGTCATAACAGGCAATTTTCCCGACATAACAGGGCGCATCTTGCAGATAACAGGAAGATGCGCGCATTAGCTGATCGAGCTGTCAGCCGTGCCTGATGATGCGCCCCCGAGCGCCTCGAGCATGGCCGCTTGTTCGGACCACAGCATCGGCATGGGCCGACGCATCAGCTGCTCGAGAGTGAGTCCAGGCGGCTGCTCGCCGGCAAGAATCGCGCGCTGTAGATCGGGCGCCAGAAACGCCAGTTGCACGAGGCGACGGCGATAGGATGTGGCCGGGGCCGCTTCGATAAGCGGAAGCCCCGCGGCATCGGTTTGCAAAAGCGCGTGGGCATTGCGCAGCGCCTTGATCAGAGCGGGATCGCGCCGCGCGGACATACGCGCTCCGCCGACGATCCAACTTCGCCCGCCGCGCAGACGCATGCGGATGGGCAGTAGGAGACGAAGCTGCGCGGGATCGGCGGCGTCTGCTGCAAGCGTCTCGCCCTGTTGGAGGCGCGTCCGCATGGCGGCGAGCAAGCCGACGGGCATTAGCAGTTGCAGCGAGTCGGCATGGACCTCGACGCGCGTGAGAACCGATAGTGGATCATCGCCGCTGGCCGGCGCCAGACGCCGGATAGCGGCGCTCGCCACGGACTCGAGCGCCGGTCCGGGCACGCGGTGGATGCCGTCCTTGTCAGCCGGCCGGCGTCCCTGCTGCAGCGGCGCCGACACGTAATAGCGATAGGACTGCCCGTGCTTGCCGCGGGTGAAGGACGGGCTCATCGGCTGACCGTCGCCATCGAAAATGCGCCCGGTCAGCGGCGCGCGCGTTGTCTGGTCCTTAGTAGCCTCGTGACGGCGCCGGTTGGCATCGAGCTTCTGCTGCACGGCGTCGAACAGGGCGGCATCGACGATGGGAGGATGCAAGCCGGGATGCGTCTTGTCCTTATGGGGAATAAGGCCGAGATAGATTCGGTTTCGCAGCAGGTAGAACAAAGCGCCGCGATTGAGCGGCAGCCCGCCGAGGACCTTGCCCTCGCGCGTGGTCCGCTGTTTTGAGCGGATGCCCTCGGACTCTAGGCGGCGCTGCAGGGCATGGACCGAACCCAGATCAAGATAGGCCTCGAAGATCGAACGGACCGTCGCCGCCTCGGCGTCGTTCACGACAAGCGCGCGCGAGCTGTTCTGCGGCAGATCGTAACCGAGCGGCACGTTGCCGCCCATCCACCTGCCCTTCTGCTTGGAGGCGGCGATCTTGTCGCGAATGCGCTCGCCGGTCACCTCGCGCTCGAACTGGGCGAAGGACAGCAGCACGTTGAGCGTCAAGCGGCCCATGCTGGAGGTGGTGTTGAAGGCCTGGGTGACGCTGACGAAGCTGATCTCATGGCGGTCGAACAGTTCGACCATGCGGGCGAAGTCTGCCAGCGACCTGGTCAGCCGGTCGATCTTATAGACCACCACAACATCGACTTTGCCGGCGGCGATGTCGGCGAGCAGACGCCGCAGCGCCGGGCGCTCAATCGAGCCGCCCGACCAACCGCCATCGTCGTAGAGAGCGGGAAGGGCACGCCAGCCTTCACTCTTCTGGCTTTTGACGAAGGCCTCGCAAGCCTCGCGCTGGGCATCGAGGCTGTTGAACGCCTGGTCGAGACCTTCCTCCGTGCTCTTGCGTGTGTAGAGCGCGCAGCGCTTGATGGCCTTCATGCGCGCGGCTCGCGCAGGCCGAAGAACCGTGGTCCGTTCCAACGCGTACCGGCGATAGCCGTCGCAGCGGCCGACAAGCTCGGATAAAGCCTGCCTTCCCAGCGAAACCCCGCCGCTTCGACCTCCACCTCGACGTTGCGGCCCTGCCACTCGCGCCTAAGACGCGCGCCGACGCCCAGTTGCAGCCCTTCGGCCGCGACAGCGCCACGGCGCTTGAGGTGCCGACGCGTAGCGCGGTCGAGAGCGCCAAGCGCCTCGGCCTGAAGCCGCCAGGCCAGCAACAACCGCATTAGCTCGGCCGAGCGCAGCGCCGGCGGCGCGCCGTAACGCGCCTGCCAGATGGCGCGCAGCCCCTCAAGGTCGAGGCCCGCCAGGGCCCCGACCTCGCTCATGATCGCCTCGCTCACCGTTTGCCTCCGGTGCGATAGCGGCGGATGCCGTCGATCTTGTCGGAGGCGATGGTCAGCCCTCGGCTCTTGAGCGCGCCAGCCAGCGCGCCGCGCACCGAATGGGCCTGCCAGTCGGTGGCCACCATCATCTCGGCGATGCTGGCCCCACCCGGCTGGGCCAGCAGTGCGGCCAGGCGGTCGAGCTTGCTGGCTGACGCGGGCAGGGCGGTCGTAGTAGTCGGCCCCGCCTTGGCCTTGCGCGGGCGGGGTTTGCCGGGCTTTGCGGGTTTCGGGCTGAGCTTGGCTGTCTTCGGATCGGGCTTCAAATTCGGCTTCGT
>CAMAVH010000131.1 GCA_945861615.1 Rhizobium sp. Q54
TTGACGCCGAGCACGCCGATCTTGGCGCCCGGCAGGAAGGCGAGCGTGACGTTCTTCAACACCTCGCGGCCGCCCGGATAGGTGCGGCTGAGATTCTTCATCACGTAAACGTACTGATAGGAGGCCATGGCGGGTCCGATCGGCTGAAAAGCGGAAAAAAGAAATCGTTAGGCGCGGAGCGGTTTTAGGCCATTCGACGCGGGGATGCAAATCGGCGGCGTAAGCGCGGGAACCGGCGCCGAATCAATGCCGTCAGCGAGCGGCGAAGCGTGTTCGCAACGACTCGCCGGCCTGCGCGATGAGCGGCGCCCAATCGCCGTCGGCGCCTTGCCGTAACAGCCGCACCGAGCCGTACCAGGGCATCGTCTCGCCGCTGATGCCATAGCGCCATTCCGGCTGGCGCGGGACCAGCGTCAGGCAGGACTGGCCGATGGCGCCGCACAGGTGGATCAAGGCGGTCTGCACCGAGAGCACGCCGTCGGTCGCGGCGACCAGCGGCGCAAGATCGTCGAACAGCTCGATCTCGCCGGGCGGGAAGCAGACGATATCCTGGCCGTGACCCGCGTTGAACGCCGCGATCTCTGTCGCGACATCGCCATATTGCAGGCTGACGAAGCGCGCATCGACAGACCGCAGCACCGGCAACAAATCCTCCAAGCCGAGCGACCGGCCGGCCCCGCGGGTTTCCACCGTGCCGCCGCGCCAGGAGAGCCCGATGACGCGGCGCCCGTCGCCGGCGCCGAGCCGTTGCCGCCAAGCCGCGACTTTTTCCGGCGCCGGCCGCAGATAGGCTGCGCCGGGAAAATCCGCCGAAGATTGGCGATAGGCATGGGCCAGGCTGCCGATCGCCACGACGACGTCGACCGCATCGAGCAGGCCGTCGGCCGCTTGGTCGAGATCGACAAATCGGATATCGGGAAACGAGCGCGCGAACAGGCCGCGCAATTTGCCGGCGCAGAGGCATGTGACGGCGGCGGCATCGCGGCGCAGATCCGCCAACACGCTGGCGAACATCACCTGATCGCCGACGCCCTGCTCGCCGACGACGAGACACTTGCGGCCCATGAAGGCCGACCGCTCGGGCGCCAGTTGCATGCGGTCGATGACGCGGCGCGACAAAGTGCCCGACGACCGGGCGATGAATTTATCGAAGCGCCAGCGCTGCTCGTACTCGCGCCAGCCTTGCGCAAATTCGCCGCGCAGCAGATGCAGGATCGAACGGTTGAACAGGGCTTCCGGATAATCGCCGCGCGCCGCGATGGCTTGGCCGTAATCGGCCAGAGCGGCATCGAAGCGATGCGTGTCGCGATAGGCATTGGCGCGGTTGCACCAGCTTTCCGCGCGGTCCGGATCGAGGTCGATGGCGCGGTCGAGGCTGACGATGGCCTGATCGGGATGCATCAGCGCCTGCAGCACGATGCCCCGATTGTTGTAGGACTGGGCATGGTCGGGATCGAGCGCGATGGCGCGGTCATAGCTGGCCAACGCCTCCTCGTTGCGGTTCAAGGCCGCCAGGCCGTTGCCGCGATTGTAAAGCGCGGCGACATAGTCGGGCCGGATGGCGAGTGCCTGATCGAACTTCGCCAAGGCTTCTTCGTGGCGACCCAATTCGCGCAACACGCCGCCGAAATTGTTGTAGGCGTCGGCGTAGCGCGGCTGCAGCGCGACCGACTTTTCCAACAGAGCGATCGCCTCCGCATGGCGGCCGAGCCGGGCCAAGGTCGCCGCCGCGTTGTTGAGCGTGTCGGCACGGTTCGGCGCCAACGCCAGCGCCCGCTCGAAATGGGGCAGCGCCTCCTCATGCCGGCCGACCTCGGCCAAGGCGACGCCGAGATTGTTCCGCACGTCGGCGAAATCCGGGCGGATGTCCAACGCGCGATGGTAATGCGCGATGGCCTCGTCGATGCGGCGCAGCGCTTTCAGGCCATTGCCGAGATTGTTATGGGCCTCGGCATAATCTGGTTTGAGCGCCAGCGCCTTCTCGACGAGTGGCACGCCCTCGGCGAAACGGCCCTGTTGAAAATGGCAGACGCCGAGCAGATGCAGCGCGCCGACATGGCCGGGCGCACGGGCGAGAATGTCCTGGTAGAGCGCTTGCGCGTCGGCCAGGCGACCGGCGCCTTGCAACTGCATCGCTCGATTGAAATCGGCCGAAAGGGCCTGCAGATCGGCGGGCTGCATTCAATCGCGGAAATTGACGAATTGCAGCGGCAGTTCGATCTTCAGCCCCTTGATCATGGCGATGGCCTCCTGCAGATCGTCGCGCTTCTTGCCGCTGATGCGCAGCTCGTCGCCCTGGATCGCCGCCTGCACCTTCATCTTGCTGGCCTTGATGTCTTTCACCAAGCGCTTGGCGAGTTCCTGCTCGATACCCTGCTTGACCAGAATGGTCTGGCGCAGCATGTCGCCCGAAGCTTTCTCCGGCGTCTTGAACTCGAGGGCGCCGGCATCGACGCCGCGCCGCGTCATATGGCCTTTGACCAGCTCGTGGATCTGCTTGAGCTTCATGTCGTCGTCGGCCAGCACCGTCAGGGTGCCTTCCTTGTTCTCGATCGAGCTCTTGCTGCCCTTGAAGTCGAAGCGCGTGCCGATCTCGCGCTGGATGTTGCGCACGGCGTTTTCGACCTCGGCGAGGTCGGTGCGGGAGACGATATCGAAAGACGGCATGGGACAACCTTTTTGCGGCGATCGGCGCGGAGACGCGAAACTTCTATCATTTTAGATCGCCCCGCGCGTTTTGACGACCCGTCCGCTTTTGTCGGTTCGCGCGCGCAATTCCTGCCGCAAGCCCATTGGAAGCGCGGCAGCCCTTTGCTACCCTCCGGCCGCCTTATCCCCCTGCCCCCTGGGAATCCCGCCTGATGGCCAGTCTTCACGAGTATCTCGCCGGCACCGCCGAGCTGTTGGCCCGCCTGCCCGCCGCCGGCCTCGACAAGCCGGTCGCCGCCGCCATCGCGGCGCTGAGCAAAGCCCTGGCAGACCGCAAGACCGTGCTGATCTGCGGCAATGGCGGCTCGGCCAGCGACGCCCAGCATATCGCCGCCGAGCTGGTCGGGCGCTACGAACGCGAGCGCATCGCCTTGCCGGTCATGGCGCTCGCCGGCGACGCCGCGACGCTGACGGCGCTCGGCAACGATTACGGCTATGACCGGGTGTTTTCCCGCCAGGTCGAGGCCCATGGCCAAGACGGCGGCGTCTTCATCGGCCTCTCCACCAGCGGCAAGTCGCCCAACGTGCTGAAGGCGCTGGAAGCGGCCAAGGCCCGCGGCATGACCACCATCGCCCTGACCGGCGAGGGCGGTGGGCCGATCGGGGCGGCCGCCGACATCCTGATCGCCGTGCCGTCCAAGGTCACCGCCCGGGTCCAGGAAATGCACATTTGCCTGTACCATTACATCTGCGGCCAGGTCGAAAACGCGGCCCCGCCAGCCTGATCAGCATCAAAAAACGTGGCGCAACGTCTGACGCCGCCAAAAGTGCCCGCCCAAACTGCATGCAACTGCATGATTTCGTTGCAATCTTGCGATGCAGCGTTGACAAGGCTGGCTTATCCCCTCATTTTCCCCCGCTAATAGCTTGTTAACCATGTCCCCGCATATTCCTGGGGCTTGGGATCCTCCAGGGGATTTTGCGACCGGGCGTTTTTTCGTTGCGTGTTCCGCCGTTCATTGGGCGGGTTGCGTATTGGCTCAGACTATTTGCGACGGGGCTTTGCTTTGACGATTTCCGAGGGGAACCTATGACGCGAGGGGGGCTCTATGCCCGTTCTTTTGCCCTTTGCGCCGCGGTCTTGCTGACCGGCATGGTGCCGGGCAGCACCGTCTCGTCCCGCGTGCCCGGCCCCGACGTGAAAACGCCGGACATCGAGCAGCAGAATTCGGCCCGCGCCTACGTTCTTTCCTATGCCACGCCGGACGTTCACGCCCTTGCGCCGGAGCCCGTGCGGGTCGCCGTCACAGTCGGCAAGGGCGACACGCTGATGGCGCTGCTCGCCAAGGCACAAGTGCCGCGCGCCGAGGCCCATGAGGCCGTGCAGGCGCTGCGCGACGTCTTCAATCCGAAAGACCTGACGGCCGGCACCAACATCGAGTTGAGCTTCCAGCCCAAGCGCAACGACGATGAGGACATGTCCTTCCTCGGCCTCAACTTCGAGCCGAACGTCGAGCGCCTCGTCAGCGTCGTGAAGACTTGGACCGGCTTCGAGGCCGGCCAGGTGCAAAAGCCGCTGAGCCGCCAGACCGTCAAGGCCGCCGGCACGATCCACTCCAGCCTATATCAGGACGCCGTGAAAGCCGGCGTGCCCGCCGGCGTCATCGTCGAGATGATCCGCGCCCTGTCCTACGACGTCGACTTCCAGCGCGACATTCAGCCGAACGACAAATTCGCCGTGATGTTCGACCGCATGGTCAACGACGACGGCAAGACGGCGCGCATCGGCGACATGAGCTACGCCGAACTGACGCTCGGCAGCACGACCCACCGCATCTACCGCTTCGTCACGCCCGACGGCATCGCCGACTACTACAACGGCAAGGGCGAATCGGTCCGCAAGGCCCTGCTCAAGACGCCGATCGACGGCGCCCGCCTTACCTCCGGTTTCGGCAAGCGGATGCATCCGATCCTCGGCTATACCGTCGGCCACAAGGGCGTCGATTTCGGCGCCGTCACCGGCACGCCGATCATGGCCGCCGGCTCCGGCGTCGTCGCCGAGGCCGACTGGAAGGGCGCCTACGGCCGCTATGTGAAAATCCGCCACAACGGCACCTTCTCCACCGCCTACGCGCATCTGAGCCAGATCGGCCGCGGCATCCAGCCCGGCGCCCGCGTCCAGCAGGGCCAGATCATCGGCTATGTCGGTGCCACCGGCCGCGCCACCGGCCCGCACCTACATTACGAAGTGCTGGTCGACAACAAGCAGGTCAATCCGCTCGGCGTGAAGCTGCCGACCGGCACCAAGCTCCAAGGCAAGGTGCTGACCGCCTTCCAGATCGAAACCGGCAAGCTCGAAACCCGCATGGCCGGCCTGCCGCTGGCGAACGCCACCAAGGTCGCCGATGCCAGCGATGCGAAAGCCGCCAAGGCCAAGTAAGTCCGGCTCGTCTTTAGCGAATCAAAAAGCCCGGCTCTCATGAGCCGGGCTTTTTCTTTGTCGATGCAGCGGCCTTAAGCAGCAGCAGCCTTCACGCCGTTGATCGTCAGGCCGTCCTTGCCGGCGGTCACCTTCACTGTTTCGCCGTCGGCGATCTTGCCTTCGAGCAGCAGCGTCGCCAGCCGGTTCTGCAGATGGCGCTGGATCGCCCGCTTGAGCGGCCGCGCGCCATAGACCGGATCGTAGCCCGCCTCGGCCAGCCAGGCCTTGGCCGGCGCGTCGAGCGTGATCGCGATGTTGCGGTCGGCGAGCAGCTTCTCCAGCCGCTTGAGCTGGATCTCGACGATGCGGCCCATCTCGCCGCGGCCGAGCTTGTGGAACAGCAGGATCTCGTCCAGGCGGTTGAGGAATTCGGGGCGGAAATGCCCGCGCACCATCTCCATGACCTGTTCGCGCGCCTCGGCGGAGAGTTCGCCCTCGCCCTGATCGGCAAGGATCTGCCCGCCGATGTTGGACGTCAGCACGATGATCGTGTTGCGGAAATCCACCGTACGACCCTGTCCGTCGGTCAGGCGGCCGTCGTCGAGCACCTGCAGCAGCACGTTGAACACGTCCGGGTGGGCCTTCTCGATCTCGTCGAACAGGATGACCTGATAGGGCCGCCGGCGCACCGCTTCGGTGAGCGCGCCGCCCTCCTCGTAGCCGACATAGCCCGGCGGGGCGCCGATCAGACGCGCGACCGAATGCTTCTCCATGTACTCGGACATGTCGATGCGGATCATCGCCGTCTCGTCATCGAACAGGAATTCGGCGAGCGCCTTGCACAGCTCGGTCTTGCCGACGCCGGTGGGGCCCAGGAACATGAACGAGCCGATCGGCCGGTTCGGATCCTGCAGGCCGGCGCGGGCGCGGCGCACCGCTTCCGACACGGCGCGCACCGCTTCGGCTTGGCCGACGACGCGATTGGACAGGTTCTCTTCCATGGCGAGCAGCTTGTGGCGTTCGCCTTCGAGCATCTTGTCGACCGGAATGCCGGTCCAGCGCGAAACGATCGAGGCGATATGGTCGTCGCGCACCTCCTCGTTGAGGACGTGGCTCTTGCCCTCCTCCTCGGCCGCCTTGAGGCTGCGTTCGAGCTCGGGGATGACGCCGTAGGTCAATTCGCCGGCGCGCGTCCAATCGCCGTTGCGCTGGGCGATTTCCAATTCGCTGCGCGCCTGCTCGAGCTTTTCCTTCGTCTTCTGCGCGGCATTGAGCTTGTTCTTCTCGCCCTGCCAAGCGGCGGTCTGTGCGGCCGACTGCGCCTCCAGGCCTTCGAGCTCGCTCTGCAGCTTCTTCAAGCGGTCGCGCGAGGCGTCGTCGCTTTCCTTCTTCAGCGCTTCGCGCTCGATCTTGAGCTGCATGACGCGGCGGTCGAGCTCGTCGAGCGCCTCGGGCTTGGAGTCTACCTCCATGCGCAGGCGGCTCGCCGCCTCGTCCATCAAATCGATGGCCTTGTCGGGCAGGAAGCGGTCGGTGATGTAGCGGTTCGAGAGCGTGGCGGCGGCGACCAGGGCGCTGTCGGTGATGCGCACGCCGTGATGCAGCTCGTACTTCTCCTTCAGGCCGCGCAGGATCGAGATGGTGTCCTCGACGCTCGGCTCGGAGACGAAGACCGACTGGAAGCGGCGGGCGAGCGCCGCGTCCTTCTCGATATATTTGCGGTATTCGTCGAGCGTGGTGGCGCCGACGCAATGCAGCTCGCCGCGCGCCAGGGCCGGTTTGAGCATGTTCGAAGCGTCCATCGCGCCGTCGGCCTTGCCGGCGCCGACCAGTGTATGGATCTCGTCGATGAACAGGATCACCTCGCCCTCGGCGGCGGTGATCTCCTGCAGCACGGCCTTGAGGCGCTCTTCGAATTCGCCGCGAAATTTCGCGCCGGCGATCAGCGAACCGAGATCGAGCGATAGGAGGCGCTTATCCTTGAGGCCCTCGGGCACGTCGCCTTTGACGATGCGGATGGCGAGGCCTTCGACGATGGCGGTCTTGCCGACGCCGGGCTCGCCGATCAGCACGGGGTTGTTCTTGGTGCGGCGCGCCAGCACCTGGATGGTGCGGCGAATCTCGTCGTCGCGGCCGATCACCGGGTCGATCTTTCCGTTGCGGGCCAATTCGGTGAGGTCGCGCGTGTATTTCTTCAGCGACTCAAAGCCTTCCTCGGCCGAGGCGCTGTCGGCCTTGCGGCCCTTGCGCACGGCTTCGATGGCGGCATTGAGGCTTTGCGCCGTGATCTTGGCGGCCTTGAGGATGTCGGAGGCTTTGGTGCCCGCCGCCATGGCCAGCGCCATGAGGATGCGCTCGACGGTGACGTAGCTGTCGCCCGACTTCTTGGCCATCTGCTCGGCGCTGTCCAGCACGCGCGCGGTTTCCGACGACATATAGACTTGATCGGCGCCGGAGCCATCGACCTTGGGCTGGCGGTTCAATTCCGCCGTA
>CAMAVH010000132.1 GCA_945861615.1 Rhizobium sp. Q54
AACGGCGTGCAGGTCGCCGTGGTGGTGCCGACTACTTTGCTCGCGCGTCAGCATTACGAAAGCTTCCGCAAACGCTTCGAAGGCTATCCGGTGCGCGTCATGTCCTTGTCGCGCCTCGTCAACGCCCGCGACTCGGCGCTGATCAAGAAGGAAGTCGCCGACGGCACCGTCAACATCATCGTCGGCACCCATGCGCTGCTCGCCAAGAGCATCAAGTTCCACAACCTCGGCCTTTTGATCATCGACGAAGAGCAGCATTTCGGCGTGACCCACAAGGAACGCCTCAAAACGCTGAATTCAAACATTCATGTGCTGACCCTGACCGCCACGCCGATTCCGCGCACACTGCAATTGGCGCTGACCGGCGTGAAGGAGCTCAGCATCATCGCCACGCCGCCGGTCGACCGCCTGGCGGTGCGCACCTTCGTGCTGCCGACCGACCCGGTGGTGCTGCGCGAAGCCCTGTTGCGCGAACGCTTCCGCGGCGGCCAGAGCTTCTACGTCTGCCCGCGCGTTGCCGATCTCGAAGTACTTCGCCAGCAGATCCTCGACATGCTGCCCGACGCGCGTTGCGTCGCCGTGCATGGTCAGATGACGCCGACCCAGCTGGAAGACGCCATGGCCGGCTTCTTCAATGGCACCTTCGAGATATTGCTCTCGACCAACATCATCGAATCGGGCCTCGATATGCCCAACGTCAACACGATGGTCATTCACCGCGCCGACATGTTCGGCCTGGCGCAACTCTATCAGCTGCGCGGCCGCGTCGGGCGCGGCAAGCTGCGGGCTTACGCCTACCTGACGCTGCCGCCGGGCCGCAAGCTGACCAAAACCGCCGAGAAGCGCCTGCAGGTCATGCAGACGCTCGACAATCTCGGCGCCGGCTTCACGCTCGCCAGCCACGATCTCGATATTCGGGGCGCCGGCAATCTGCTCGGCGACGAACAGTCCGGCCATATCCGCGAGGTCGGCATCGAGCTCTATCAGCAGATGCTGGAAGAGGCGGTCGCCAACCTCAAGGACGGCGGGCTGACGGAAGAGGCGAGTTGGACGCCGCAGATCGGCGTCGGCATCCCGATCCTCATTCCGGAGACCTATGTCTCGGATCTCAGCCTGCGCCTTGGGCTCTATCGCCGCATCGCCGCCATCGCCGACCAGGCGGAGGTCGACGCCATCGCCGCCGAGATCGTCGACCGCTTTGGGCCGCTGCCCGACGAGGTGGACAATCTCTTGAAGGTCGTCGCGCTCAAGCCGCTGTGCCGGGCCGCCGGCGTCGACAAGATCGATGCCGGACCGAAGGGCGCCGTCATCGGCTTTCACGCCAACACGTTTTCGAATCCTCAGGGGTTGGTGGAGTTTATTTCCGGCCAGGCGGGCAGCGTGAAGCTGCGGCCCGATCATAAGCTGGTGATCCGGCGCAATTGGGAAGACACCAAGGCGCGCATGGCCGGCTTGCAGAAGCTCGCCGGCGAACTTTGCGCCATCGCCAGTCGCGGCAAAGCGGCCTAACGCGGCTTGCCAAACTCGATCAGCACGAACCAGGCCTGCCAGCGCAAAGCGGGCAGGGCGAGCAGGAGCTTGTCGAGCGCTTGCGTCGCGGCATAGCCCGGGGCGAAGAGCGGACTGTTGCGCAGCGGCGTCATGCCGAGCGTGCTCAAACCGAAGAAACGCAGCTTCACGTCGGCAAAGTAGCGCCGCGCCAGTTCGATGTCGCGTTTCAGGATGGGGTGCTCGTCGGCGGTGCGCGCTTCCGGCGTACGCCGGCGGTACCAATTGATCAGCAGGTTGTGGCCGAGCGGTTCCCACATGACGGCAGAGCCGCCGGGCCGCAGCACGCGGGCGATCTCGCTGTAGGCCCGATCGAGATCGAGGTGGTGCAAAATGCCGCTACCGAATACCAGATCGAACGCCGCATCCGGCAGGGTGAGCGCCTCGGCATTCATCACCTCGAAGGCGCAATTGGCGGCACCTGTCTCCACCGCTAGCGCGCGAGCCTGGCCGATGCCGACGTCGGAAATGTCGATACCGACGATGGATTTGGCGCGCGCGGCGAGGCCGACCGAGCGATGGCCCTTGGCGCAGCCATATTCTAGCACGTCGGCGCCGATAGCCAATTCATCCACGCGTGCGTTATAAGCGGCGAAGGAATGCTGGATCGTCGCGTAATATTTGCTCTGCGATTCGCGCGTCTCTTCGGCGAAGCGCGCGTTGTGAAACTGCTGTTCGCGGGCGATACGGCTATCGGGCGATTCGCTCATGGCGATTCAGGCTTGCGTGTGGAGGCTGGCGGCGTCCAGGTTTGGAAGCGTTCGCCCTGCAACGATTTGACCACGCCGAAACTAGCGGCGATCAGAGCGAAGACGATCTCGCCGATCAGCCGGATCGGCCGCGCCCCGGAGGCATAGAGGAAGGTGAGGGCGCTCATCGTCACGGCGGCGAGGCCGAGACTGATCCAAAAGCCGATCAGGCTGGCGAGTAGGGCCCAGGCGAACAGGGCGGCGATCATCAAATTCATGCCGCTGAACCAGCGCAACAGCTTATGCGAGATATACTTATATTTCGTGACGCCATCGAGTCCGCGCAGGCGCTTCCACAGCAGGCGATGAGCATTGAAGGCGCGGCAGGAGATGCGCACCTTGCGGCGGAATTCCTCGCCGCTCTGCGTCGTCGGCGGCTCCCAGGCGCGAAACTCTTCGGCGCGCACCACACGATAGCCGTCGCACAGGATGCTGATCGAGGTGAACATGTCGTCGATCACATCCTCGCGGACCGGACGGTAGAGCTCGCGGCGAATGGCGAAGAGCGCGCCGTCGGCGCCCATGGCCGAGCCGGTGTCGCTCTCGAGCTGCTTGATATGCTCTTCGAGCCGCCAGTAAGCCGAGCCGACGTGGGCGGTTTGCGAGAAATCGGCATCGCCGCTATAGACCAGATGGCCGCAGACGCAGCCGACCTTGGGATCGTCGAAATAGCCGTTCAAGGAGGCAATGCCCTCGCTGTCGATGATGGCGTTGGCATCCGTGAAGATGACGATGTCGGCCGTCGTGCGGGCGAGCAGGGCGTTCATGCCCGCCGACTTGCCGCTGCGCTTGGGCGAGATCACCACGTCGATGTCGGGAGCGAATTCGCTCAAGATCTTCGCCGTGTCGTCGCTGGCGCCGTCGACATAGACGAGCAACTCGGCATCGCCCAGTTTTTGTCGCAGGGCGACGAGATTCTCCGCCTTGCGCCGGATTACGGCGGCTTCGTTATAAGCGGCGACGCAGATCGCATAGCGATAGGGTTGTGCCCGCTCGACAGGTTTTAGAGGCCGCGTCCGCCAGCGCTTGAGCAGCACGAGCGATAGCGGATAGGTCGTGAACGGGTGCGCGGCGAGCGCCAGGAAAATCAAGCCGCCGACGAGAAAGAAGATCGTCATAGGCTCACCGGACGGCAGCGCCACAGCGTGTCGGCATCTGTCAGGCCCTGACGATGGCGCACATCTGCGGCCAAATCGGTGGCGGCGATCCGCTCGACGGCGAAGCCGGCGCGCTGCAACCGCAAAGCGATGTCTTCGCCATAAAAGCGGACATGGTCCCATTGGCCGAAGCGGCGCTCGCGTTCGCGGCGCGGCATGTCCGGTCCGCCTTCTTCGGTCGGGCGATCATGTAGCGGTACGATGATCCAGGCTTCGCCATTGGGCGCGAGATTGGCGCGAATGTTCCGCATCGCCAGCTCGTCATCCAAAATATGTTCGAGCACGTGAGAGGCATAGATCAAATCGTAGCGCTCGGCGCCGACGGGAAAATCGCAGAGATCGACGCGCCGCACCTCCTGGCCGGGATAACTGGCCGGATATATGTCGGCCCTCACATAGGCGGCGCCCGAGGCGGAGAACAGCGCCACGAGAGACTGTTCGGAGGGGGCGATATGCAGGATGCGGCTGTCGCGGCCGGGGAGACGCAGCAGGCCGCTGTCCACCGCATGGCGAACGAAACGCTCGCGCGGCGAAGAGCCGCACGTCGGGCAGCCCCAATCCTGCGTCGGACCATAGGCGAAAAAGCCTTGCACCGCGCTGCCGCAAGCATTGCAGACATAGCTGCCGCCGGGGCTAAGGCGGCCCTGCAACTGCAAGCCGGCGCGGCTGATGCGCCCGCGCAGCCCTCTGGCGATGCGCTTGACGCTAAGCATGAGCGGGGAAACCGTGGCGCGGCATCAATAGGCGTTCTTGCCGGTGGTGATCTTGATCACCGTGAGGATGAGAATCCAGCCGTCGAGCCAAAGCGACCAATGCTCGATATAGTAAAGGTCGTGCTCGACGCGCTTTTGGATCTTCTCGACCGTGTCGGTCTCGCCGCGCCAGCCATTGACCTGGGCCCAGCCGGTGATACCGGGCTTGACGCGGTGGCGCTCGGCATATTCGGCGACAGCTTCGTCATAGAGTTGATTTTCCGCCTTGGCGCTCAGCGCATGAGGGCGCGGACCGACCAGCGACATATCGCCCTTCAGCACATTCCATAGCTGCGGCAATTCGTCGATGCTGGTGCGCCGCAGGAAGCGGCCGAGCCTAGTGACGCGGTCGTCATCCTTGGTCACAAGCTTCTCGGCGGCGTGATCCGTCGCGTTGGCCCGCATGGTGCGGAATTTATAGATGTCGAACAGGTTGTGGTTGAAACCGTGGCGCTTCTGGCGGAACAGCACCGGCCCAGGGCTGTCGAGCTTGATCAAGAGCGCAACCAAGGCCAGCAAGGGCGCCAGCAGGACGAGCGCGATCGAGGCGAGGACCAGATCGCTCAGGCGCTTGAACAGCGAATTCCAACCGCTCATCGGCTTGTCGGCGATATTCAGCGCAGGAATGCCGGCCCAGTAGGATACCGGGCGATTGGCGAGATTGAATCCGACGGCATCGCTCAACAAGCGCACATCGACGGGCAGCGAGCGCAATTGCTGGGCGAATTGCAGCACGCGGTCTTCGGCCGACAGCGGCATGGCAATGATGACGAGATCGATTTCGCCATAGCGTACATGATTGATGAGATCGGCCGTCGAACCGATCACCGGCACGCCGGCAACGGTGGACGGCACGCGCGAACGGCGATCATCGAAAAAGCCGACGACATGCAGGCCGAGGCTGCGGTCGGCCTGAATGGCCTCGACGAAGCGCTGGCCGAGCGGTCCGGCGCCGACGATGGCAACGGCGCGGAAATAGCGCCCTTGATCGGCCCAGCGCTTCAAGCGATGCGAGATGACAAAACGCGAGGCGACGAGCAGCGCGGTGCTGCCGAGGTACCAGACCAAAAGCCAGATACGCGAGAAATCCTCGGATACCTTCAACAGGAAGGCGGCGACGACGAGGAGAACGACGACGCCGGTCCAGGCGACGAGAGTGCGCTTCACCTGGAATTTGACGTTGCGCAGCGCTTCCAGCGTATAGAGCCGCGCGACGGCGAAGCGCTGGCTGGCGATGATGACGGAAATGGCGATGGCGGAAAAATATGCGACCGTATCGTGAGACTTCTCGCCCATGAGCCATTCGAGATAGATCTCGTAGCTCGCCATGCCGACCAAGGCGATGATCAGCGCGTCCATCACGGCGATCATATTGCCGAAGGTCTCTTCGGATATGGCCGTGCGGCTGCTGTTCGGAGCAGAGTGGCCGAACCGCCATCCGTCTCCGGGATGCGGATTTACACGTTCATTACTATGCAACATGACCGTGCGACGGAACGGCGATGGGGAACTCGGGCGAAGTTTACTCAGATTGGCAGTAACGGCAAGAACTCTTGTTTACGAAAGACTTAAGAACGATTCTTGCGGTTTTCCTTGGGATTACGGACGGCCGTTTTGAAAAAAGTCCGGCTTGGCTGGCCGGGCGCGAGCCGGCACGAGGCGGCGAATTGTTAAGCCGGTTGATCCGGCATGAGCCGTGCCGTCCGTTCGGAAAGATATTCCAAACTGCGATCCTCCAGCACCTGGTCCATCGCACGCCCGGCGGCGCGAGACGCCACAACACGGTCGCGCTCGCGCAACAGGTCGGCGATGTCCTCGCGATAGAATGCCAGCACGGCGGTCAGCCATCGGTTGGCGAGATAATCCGGTGTCGCCAATTGCACATCGAAGCGCGCGAGCAGGGGGATCAGATCTTCAGCCGGTAGCCAGGTGTCGCCCGTCACCCAGCGATTGACCGTGAAGAGACGGGCCAGACGGCCGCTGCTATCGATCCCGGCCGCGATCACATGATGGATCGGCCCTTCGGCGCCAGCAGGACGGAGGAAGCAATGGAAATGTCCATGCTCGTCGCGCGCGGAATCCGGGGCGTGGCAATGATAGTAATATTGCGCGCCGCTCGCCGGATCGTAAACGTCGCCGACCGGATAATGCTGCATCAATGCCGGAGCGTCGGTGCGCAACACAGCGGTCACGACGCCAAGGCCAGATTTGGCAAGAATGCCCTCGCAGTAGAGCGCCTCGCGCAAGGCCTGCTGGCGCGCGTCCGCCGCGCTCATCGTGCCGGTGCGGCCGCGCAGGGATTGGCGGCGCAGGGGGCCGCGCCGGCGGCGCAAGGATTGACCGCCGCGCCAGCGGCGCAAGGATTGACCGCCGCGCCAGCGGCGCAAGGATTGGCCGCCGCGCCAGCGGCGCAGGGATTTGCTGCGCAGGGATTCCCCGAGACAGCCGGCGCGCTTACCGCTGTCGCTGGCCGCGGTGGCTCCACATGGCGCAGATGATCCGCCGCGATCGCCGCCGTCGCGAGGACGAAGACCGATCCGAAGAGCAGCGTATTGCGATCCTTCATGACGCCACGCCTCAATCGAGCCGGAAGAGCGGACGCAGCCGCACGCCGACATAACTGCCGGCGAAGGCGGCAGCGAACCACAGCCAACCGTGCAAGCTGCCGGTGGCGATGCCGCTAAACAGTGCGCCGATGTTGCAGCCGAAGGAGAGCCGCGCGCCATAGCCCATCAGCAGGCCACCGAGCGCGGCGGCGAGCAACGACGGCCATGGCAGCTTCGCCTTGGGCGCGAAACGGCCGGCCAACGCGGCGGCGAGGGCAGCGCCGAGAATGAGACCGAAATCCATCACCGAAGTGCTGTCGGCCAGCACGCTCTGCGCCAGCCCTTTGGCCGGTCCGGGCCAGGTCCAGAACGTCCAAGTCTCGACCGGTACGCCGACAACCTGCAACAGTTTCGCGCCCCACAAGCCGAAGGCGAAGGTGATCGACCAGGGATGGCCCGCCACCGCGAGGGTTGCAATATTGAGCAAGGCGAGCGCCAGCGCACCCCACAGCAGCGGCCAGGGGCCATGGAGCAAGCGCGCGACGCCCGGCGGCGTAGCGACGAACAGGGTTTCGAGCGCGCCATGGCGGCGGCGTTCGCTCCAGACAGCGAGGCCGGCGATGGCACCGAGGCCGGCGAGCGTGAGCACGACGGCGGGAAGTGCGCCGAACGTCGCGCCGAGGCTTACGGCGGGCCAGGACGGCAGCTCCAGCCACCAGGGCAGATGCGCCGTGCCGATCACCGCGCCGG